>NZ_CP085871.1:372500-745000 GCF_020810675.1 Pasteurella canis | reverse complement strand
TCTCCTATAGATTTAAGCTGCTTTTAATAAAGTTAAATGATGAGCGGGTGCTCGATACCATGAAGGCATAATCAAAGGTTTAGATTCAACTTCACGAGTAGATATAACTCTAACAGGGCTAAATTTTGAAATGTCACATTTATAAGCAATATCTATACCGATTTTTTTTAGTCTAGATCTATGCATTTGAACTTGTCTTTTATTTAAATCAAAAACTTGACCGTGAGACCATTGCAAAGCATACATTGCAGTTGTATTTGCGCTGCGAACAGAATCAACTACGCCAGAATTTAATAAAGTCTCTGAAATTGTTTCAAAATCCATTGCTGTTACCCTTAATTTATTTTCAATACTTAAAAAATCGTCACTTAATTGTTTTAATCTTGAATAATCACTTAATCCATAAAAATTTAAATTTTCTCTTTGTAAATATCTTGACTTTAATTTTAATTCAAATCTCGCTACACCATTTTCTTTGCAAAAGTTAATAACATTTATCAATTCTTTAAATTCTTGAGATTGTTCACCAAATTTATTTTTTATTTTTGTCAATGAGTGTAGTTCTAACTCATAAGCTTTGTTATATACTGATGGATAAATTAATCCTGTACCTTTTCCTTTTTTATTAAGCCAATCAACAGTTTGACCATTAGTATATAAATTTGGAATTGAATTCCTATAACCTAATGTTGCAAGTCCACTTAAATAATGTTCAACATTTCCAAAGCCAACAGACTTATTTTGAGTAATATGTAATTCTTTAATTAATGCTCCATCAGAATATTTTTTTGCTTTCGTTCCATCCTCTGATTGACCATAAAAAATTCGTGTACATTTAGTAAACGGAGGCAGGTTATATTGAGATAAAATTTTATTAAAGACATCAACGCATACATCTATTGATGTTATTCCAAATAAATTTTCAACGCGACCATAGCGGCTCGGGTTTCCCCACATTTTTAAGCGACTACCATTAACTTTAATGTAGACTTTATCGCAGTAACTGCCTTCATGCTCAAAAGTTGGCATATTAATAAATTCTTGTGTTTCGCCAGTATCGAGATGAACGCCTATAAAGCCAAACTCACCAAGAGAAGGGAGTTGATAGCAAAAGTCTTGTTCTATTTTCAAATAGTCGAAAAACATTAAAAATATACCGCATGCAAATATACATAAAATAAATATAGTATATTTACATACTGCATGCAAGTATATATGCATAAAAAATATAAAAATAAATATAATGGGACTTTAATAAAATGAGGATTTAAGATGATAAAAGACACATCTGTAAGAATTAATGCTCAAAGAAGAAACAAGCTTGAGCTGCTCGCTATAGAAATAAGCCATAAAAGTGGAAAGCTTACAAAAATGAGCGATATAGTTAATCATTTATTAGATAACTATCTGAATGAAGCTAAACAAGATCTTATACATAAAACAGAAGAAAAAAAATAAAGAAAATAGATCAAATAATAATCAATTTATCTATAAATAAAGTATAAAAAACCGTGGGATTCCACGGTAAAGTTCGGGTGTAACAGAACCCCCGAACTTTTTTGTATGTTTTTTAAGCATCGCTGAAGAAGTGATTAAATTTTAGACAATAAAGAATTAACGTTTAAAATATGTACGATTTTTAGGAATTTTTCTGTATGTTCTTACAAATTCACTTAAATCAACTGGCACACTTGAATGCTCAAGCTCTTTTAAAAACATCTCTAGATGTTCTATTCTCTCAAATAGATTCTCGTCACTATCAAAACTTATTGTCAATGCGTTATGTGAAAATTCAAAGTGTGGGTAGATCTCTTTAATGAGTTTTACTGATTCGTAAAAATGACGTGGCGTAATGTGTTGAAGTGTAATATCAGCCATAAATATAATAATATCAATATGTTATGATTTCGCATAATGCAAATTATGTGTAAATTCTCGCGCGGTGCGTGCGCGATTTTACCGCGCTTCGAATGTTAACATAATTTGAAAAAAATTATGCGAAATTAGTTACCAAGTGAGTAAAAACTACGAGTTAATAAAATCACAGAGTTATACACAAGTCACAAATACTACTTAAACAAGACATAATCACAATACAACACACGTTGTCACTGCAAAATTAATTGGTTATGCACGTTTAAATAATGTTTGTAAAGTAAAATTAAATATGAACGGTCTCATAAACATCAATGAGTAAAATAGATCTGGAATTGTTCTGCAGGGCGTGTATAGACATATAAGCGCGCAATATATTTATATACGCACAAAAAATTCATCAAAACGTAAAATATCGCGTTTACGGGGCTACAGCCGTCGCCCCTACCGTCAGGGTAAAATGCACAGCATTTTTCCCCGACACCCCTAAATATATTAATTTACAAGTAAAAAATTTAAGTCACACAGACAAAACACCCACATTAATTGCTCACGTCCTCGTTGCCTGCGGGCGTTCGCATATAATGTGGGTTTGTTTTGTGTTACTCAATTATTTTTACTTGTAAAAGTATAATAATGTCAGTTTTCTCTTTTGAGTTTGATTTGCCCGTAAACCAACCGTCAGGTAAAAAAGAAAAGCCCGTTTCAGTGCCATTTGTTTTATTCTGAGCAAGACCGCCAAGCACAATAATATCACCGCTTTTAACACTGACATCAGTGACAAGGTCACGCTTAATCAATGTCGGCGTATTATTAACGCCCGTTTCCGTCTTGACGAAGTTTGAAAGTTGTTGTTGAATTTTTAAATCTATTGCGTTTTTCTTAACCACTGGCTCAATATTAAAAATCACACCGCTTGAGCGGTATTCAACAGATTGAATATCACGACCATCTTTATGTACAATGCTTGTTAAAACTGGCACATCAGAACCCACACTAAAATTACCCACTGAACCACTTTTTACCCTCAAAGTCGGAGAGCTGACAACTTGAAAGCGCGTATCTGTTTTAAATAATTCAATCATTGCATCAAGATTACCAGCATTGATTGTAATAAAATTTTCATAGTTTTGCTTAATACCAATGCTTAAACCCAATTTACCAGAAAGCAATTTCGCCAAAAGATTAATACCGCTCCCATCGTTTTCTTTTGTCTGAACCTCAAAAACGTAACCCGTAACGACAATTTCACCGCCTTTTGTATCTGCTGATTTTAAAACAGATTTAACGCGTGCGATTTCTTCTGCTGTACCATAATAAACCAATTTATCTGCCGCAGCCGTAACAGAAAAATTATTCTCACCTGCAACATTATATTTTAAAAGGTCGGCGAGATAATGCGCATTTCTGTAAACTGGCGTATAAACAAAGCTTTGACGTGTCACTGCTGGTTCAACATAATCAAGATAATCAATACCATTTTTAGTATAAACTTTGACGTTTAAATTATTAAAATAGCGCATGATAAACTGATTAAAATCGTCTTTTTCTGTTACTTTAAAGCTGATTAATCTTGTATCTTGAACTAAGCGAGGACTTAACATGTATGGGCGTTCTAGTATTTCATCATAAATCATATAAATAGCTTTGGGCAGTGGCACTGAATCAAGCTTAAAATCCACATTTTTAGCAAAAATAATTGACGAAAATACACTTAAAAAACAAGTAAAGAAAAATTTATAAAATACCTTTTTCATCTTTAACCCCTGAATAATAACTCACAACCTCACCACCCATCACACCCGTTAATGCTCTGCCCTGACCTTTAAAATAATATTTAGGTTCAAGTCGAAGATTACCTTTATCATCTATAAGAAGCACGTAAGCAATCCCATCTTTCATTAATTCACCAGAAATACGCCACGTCTTAGATAAAGTTTGAGGAATATCATTAAATTGCTGTTTTTGATAAGAAAAATAATCAGAAGGTGATAACTTAGCTGTTTCTTGTTGAATTTGAGATTCTGTTTTAGACTCTTTTTTTTGAACTTGTTTAGATGATAATGAGCTAGATTGTTGACTAGATGATGTATTTACATTTATATAATCAGACAACATATAATAAGCAAAGCCAAAAAAACTCACAATTGCAAGCACGCTTAGCTTAAATTGCGGTGATTTAAAGTAGTTCTGTCTATCATCGATAGATGTCGTTTTGCCGTTAGCTCCATCAAAACTTTTATAGAGTTTAAATATTTTCTCATTATATTTATTCTGATATTGCGTTGTCAGCATGGCTTTTGTCGTTTTCGCGCCAGAATAAACATTCACTCTGTAACGTTTACCAAGACCAAGCGTAACCAGTCTTGACATTTGAAAAGTCGTTTCTATTCTATCTTTAATAAAGCGTGGAATATTTGTAATAGACTGATTAATAACAACTAAATCACAACAAATCCCTGTTTTTTCATCAGTAAAATGTCTGTGCTCTGCAATAAAGCTGCGGTGATTGTCTTTTATTTTCTCAGTTGGAAAAATGCGCCATACTTCATCAAGACATATTAAATCCCCTGCTCTACAAGTCGTATTTTGAGAATTTTTATACGGAAAAAATTCATCAGATTGACAATCTTCATCAGTCACTTTAATTAATGTACCCAGATTTTCTCTTGTTAGCTTTTTATCTTCTGAAAGACAATAATCAATTAATTTTTCTTCACTTATTCCCTCTATATTAGTAACAATGCGTCTGCCCTTTTTAAAATGTTCAACGATAACACTACTGACCACTTCATAAGATTTGCCACTGCCTGGAATGCCCACATACGCCATAATCGCCATAAATTACTCCATTAATTAATAAAGGGCAGTCTGCGAATAGCAAAACGCGTTAAATAAGCAGATAACACAGTATTTACAGCAAATGGAATTTCAAAATATTGAAGAAAAAATCCTAGTTCTGGAGGAACAGAACTTAAAAGCTGACAAATATCAGAAATTTCGGGTAAAAAAACATCTAAAAGAAGCTGAACTATATCATCAGAAGCAATCAATATAGCACCGAACATAAAAAAACGAATTACTTTTAACGTAAATATAAAAAGAAATACTTTAGTTAAAAACGCAATTAAAGCAGGCATAAATAGTCCTTATATTAAGCTGATAAAATAATCAAAATGCCAATAGTCGTCCAAAGAAAAGTGAACCCAGATTTTATTCCGTCACCATTTTCTGAAAATAACTTACAATGAATATCTATGGTATGAGTTGCATTAAAAAGCGAAAAAGTAATAGGCTGACAATTACCAGAAACAGAACATTGACCGCCAACCATATCTGAAAGCTTAGACTTTAATTCTTCAAGTGATTTTTTAATATCAAACTCTTCTAGTTCCGGTAATTTACCTTCATCTTTACCATCACCTTTCTTATCACCTTCTCCACTACCAACACCGCTACCCGAACCATTTTGACCATCTTTATCCCCTTTGCTTCCTTGATTTTTACCATCAGATTTTCCGCCGCTACTATTATTACCGCTAGCATTACCAGAACCTGTACCATCAGCACCACTATTACCGCCGTGACCATTATTTTGATTGCTTGAACCATTAGAACCCGAATTATCTGAACCATTTTGTTTTTCTTTCTCTTTCGTTTTAGCAAGTTCATCTAGTCCCATTCTCTTTTCATTGCCAATTGAAATATGACAATTTTCGCCATTCTCGTCACAAGTTTCTGCCGCACCTTCAACTAAACAATCAGAAAGACCACTATTTGTAATAGCGCATTTATAGCCATCACCATCAATAGACAACATCCCATCTTCTCTAAGATTTGGATTTGTTAGCGCATCTAAAAGTGAATCAGCAATTTGACAATTATTATTTTTTAATGCTGTTTTAAATGCTTCTCTTGCAACTGAATTTTGCGATGAAGAAAGACGAGAACTAAACTCGATTTTTTCAGCATAACGAAACCAGCCATCACCAGAGAATGAACCTCCTTCGCCGTCCCCGTAATCAGTAACAACTCCGCTGGAGTCAACTTTAATTCTTATATCAACTCTAGGTGCGTTTTTATCACCATCCGTTTTCTTCGATCCAGCAAATTTCGATAAATCACAATCAGTTTTTGAAATTGCATCATCATTATTTAAATTTTTACGAAAATACCAATAACCGACCGAAGACCAAAGCTCACGAGAATGAGAAAAAGTAGAGATAAAAAGAAGCGGTAAAATTAAAATTAATTTGAAAAGCCCCGAACGACAACATAAGCGCATAACATTCCCCAGCAGAAAAAAATCATTTCCCAAGACATGAAAAACCCCTAAAAATTGACCCGCAATTTGCGGGCCATTTTTACTTAAACGCGTTTGAAGAAACCTAAAATTGCCTTAGCAACAAGACCAAAGACTAAAAAGCCTCCAAGACCAACAGCTACAGCTGTAATAGCAGTTTTACCCTCAGCAAAATTAGCAGCATTACCCAAATCACCAAGACCCTCTGCCATTGAATAAGTAGAAGCTAATGCAACTGTGCCAACAACTGTCGCTTTACGAGCGATATTTTTAATTATATTTTTAAACATGATATAGTTTCCTTTTAAATGATGTTATCTTTTGAAAAAGCTTAAAACCACGCCAGCGATTTTTGCTAAAACCCAAAATGATAACGTTATTGAGAATGAAACCGCCCAAAATTCAGTGTAAGCTAAATAATTAACGGTTTCGCTTTTTGAACTTTCCACGCTTTGAATCTTTAAAAGTTCATTGCGTGGAATTTTCAATTCTAATTGAGCACAAGAATTTGTAACTTTATTACAACCCTCAACCTCTAAAATAATTGACATTTTAAAGCACCAAAATAAAAGAAATTAAAAGAGAAGAACCCACAAGAAAACCAACCATTGAAGCTGAAGCGATAAATAAAAATTCTTTCATCTTTTTATTTCCTCTTTTGTATAGCTTGTAAAAGCTGAATGCGATTAATAACTTAAGCATAAATAAAAGTGAGAACGCGCGGAGCATGGCGCGAACTCAAAAATTATTTAACTTCTTCAATAGAAGAATGATCATTATAATAATAAGAAATACCTGTTTTATCTTTAAAAGACCAAGCCATGGGATAAACCGCGATTTTTACAAGTTTTCCTGTTAAATTGCGACAGTTTGTGATTAACTCATTTGTAAATAGCTCATTCTTACTTACAGTAATTGAAATCTCACTTTGAGTTGTGCCGCCAAAACCATCAGAGCGAACTAAACCTATACCAATTTGATTTTTAAACTTTAATTCACCTGTTGAATTATCGACATTTTTAAGTTGACGAGAACCTAACATTTTTCCGACTATATAAAAACCTTGTTCCATTTTTTAATCTCCTATAGATTTAAGCTGCTTTTAATAAAGTTAAATGATGAGCGGGTGCTCGATACCATGAAGGCATAATCAAAGGTTTAGATTCAACTTCACGAGTAGATATAACTCTAACAGGGCTAAATTTTGAAATGTCACATTTATAAGCAATATCTATACCGATTTTTTTTAGTCTAGATCTATGCATTTGAACTTGTCTTTTATTTAAATCAAAAACTTGACCGTGAGACCATTGCAAAGCATACATTGCAGTTGTATTTGCGCTGCGAACAGAATCAACTACGCCAGAATTTAATAAAGTCTCTGAAATTGTTTCAAAATCCATTGCTGTTACCCTTAATTTATTTTCAATACTTAAAAAATCGTCACTTAATTGTTTTAATCTTGAATAATCACTTAATCCATAAAAATTTAAATTTTCTCTTTGTAAATATCTTGACTTTAATTTTAATTCAAATCTCGCTACACCATTTTCTTTGCAAAAGTTAATAACATTTATCAATTCTTTAAATTCTTGAGATTGTTCACCAAATTTATTTTTTATTTTTGTCAATGAGTGTAGTTCTAACTCATAAGCTTTGTTATATACTGATGGATAAATTAATCCTGTACCTTTTCCTTTTTTATTAAGCCAATCAACAGTTTGACCATTAGTATATAAATTTGGAATTGAATTCCTATAACCTAATGTTGCAAGTCCACTTAAATAATGTTCAACATTTCCAAAGCCAACAGACTTATTTTGAGTAATATGTAATTCTTTAATTAATGCTCCATCAGAATATTTTTTTGCTTTCGTTCCATCCTCTGATTGACCATAAAAAATTCGTGTACATTTAGTAAACGGAGGCAGGTTATATTGAGATAAAATTTTATTAAAGACATCAACGCATACATCTATTGATGTTATTCCAAATAAATTTTCAACGCGACCATAGCGGCTCGGGTTTCCCCACATTTTTAAGCGACTACCATTAACTTTAATGTAGACTTTATCGCAGTAACTGCCTTCATGCTCAAAAGTTGGCATATTAATAAATTCTTGTGTTTCGCCAGTATCGAGATGAACGCCTATAAAGCCAAACTCACCAAGAGAAGGGAGTTGATAGCAAAAGTCTTGTTCTATTTTCAAATAGTCGAAAAACATTAAAAATATACCGCATGCAAATATACATAAAATAAATATAGTATATTTACATACTGCATGCAAGTATATATGCATAAAAAATATAAAAATAAATATAATGGGACTTTAATAAAATGAGGATTTAAGATGATAAAAGACACATCTGTAAGAATTAATGCTCAAAGAAGAAACAAGCTTGAGCTGCTCGCTATAGAAATAAGCCATAAAAGTGGAAAGCTTACAAAAATGAGCGATATAGTTAATCATTTATTAGATAACTATCTGAATGAAGCTAAACAAGATCTTATACATAAAACAGAAGAAAAAAAATAAAGAAAATAGATCAAATAATAATCAATTTATCTATAAATAAAGTATAAAAAACCGTGGGATTCCACGGTAAAGTTCGGGTGTAACAGAACCCCCGAACTTTTTTGTATGTTTTTTAAGCATCGCTGAAGAAGTGATTAAATTTTAGACAATAAAGAATTAACGTTTAAAATATGTACGATTTTTAGGAATTTTTCTGTATGTTCTTACAAATTCACTTAAATCAACTGGCACACTTGAATGCTCAAGCTCTTTTAAAAACATCTCTAGATGTTCTATTCTCTCAAATAGATTCTCGTCACTATCAAAACTTATTGTCAATGCGTTATGTGAAAATTCAAAGTGTGGGTAGATCTCTTTAATGAGTTTTACTGATTCGTAAAAATGACGTGGCGTAATGTGTTGAAGTGTAATATCAGCCATAAATATAATAATATCAATATGTTATGATTTCGCATAATGCAAATTATGTGTAAATTCTCGCGCGGTGCGTGCGCGATTTTACCGCGCTTCGAATGTTAACATAATTTGAAAAAAATTATGCGAAATTAGTTACCAAGTGAGTAAAAACTACGAGTTAATAAAATCACAGAGTTATACACAAGTCACAAATACTACTTAAACAAGACATAATCACAATACAACACACGTTGTCACTGCAAAATTAATTGGTTATGCACGTTTAAATAATGTTTGTAAAGTAAAATTAAATATGAACGGTCTCATAAACATCAATGAGTAAAATAGATCTGGAATTGTTCTGCAGGGCGTGTATAGACATATAAGCGCGCAATATATTTATATACGCACAAAAAATTCATCAAAACGTAAAATATCGCGTTTACGGGGCTACAGCCGTCGCCCCTACCGTCAGGGTAAAATGCACAGCATTTTTCCCCGACACCCCTAAATATATTAATTTACAAGTAAAAAATTTAAGTCACACAGACAAAACACCCACATTAATTGCTCACGTCCTCGTTGCCTGCGGGCGTTCGCATATAATGTGGGTTTGTTTTGTGTTACTCAATTATTTTTACTTGTAAAAGTATAATAATGTCAGTTTTCTCTTTTGAGTTTGATTTGCCCGTAAACCAACCGTCAGGTAAAAAAGAAAAGCCCGTTTCAGTGCCATTTGTTTTATTCTGAGCAAGACCGCCAAGCACAATAATATCACCGCTTTTAACACTGACATCAGTGACAAGGTCACGCTTAATCAATGTCGGCGTATTATTAACGCCCGTTTCCGTCTTGACGAAGTTTGAAAGTTGTTGTTGAATTTTTAAATCTATTGCGTTTTTCTTAACCACTGGCTCAATATTAAAAATCACACCGCTTGAGCGGTATTCAACAGATTGAATATCACGACCATCTTTATGTACAATGCTTGTTAAAACTGGCACATCAGAACCCACACTAAAATTACCCACTGAACCACTTTTTACCCTCAAAGTCGGAGAGCTGACAACTTGAAAGCGCGTATCTGTTTTAAATAATTCAATCATTGCATCAAGATTACCAGCATTGATTGTAATAAAATTTTCATAGTTTTGCTTAATACCAATGCTTAAACCCAATTTACCAGAAAGCAATTTCGCCAAAAGATTAATACCGCTCCCATCGTTTTCTTTTGTCTGAACCTCAAAAACGTAACCCGTAACGACAATTTCACCGCCTTTTGTATCTGCTGATTTTAAAACAGATTTAACGCGTGCGATTTCTTCTGCTGTACCATAATAAACCAATTTATCTGCCGCAGCCGTAACAGAAAAATTATTCTCACCTGCAACATTATATTTTAAAAGGTCGGCGAGATAATGCGCATTTCTGTAAACTGGCGTATAAACAAAGCTTTGACGTGTCACTGCTGGTTCAACATAATCAAGATAATCAATACCATTTTTAGTATAAACTTTGACGTTTAAATTATTAAAATAGCGCATGATAAACTGATTAAAATCGTCTTTTTCTGTTACTTTAAAGCTGATTAATCTTGTATCTTGAACTAAGCGAGGACTTAACATGTATGGGCGTTCTAGTATTTCATCATAAATCATATAAATAGCTTTGGGCAGTGGCACTGAATCAAGCTTAAAATCCACATTTTTAGCAAAAATAATTGACGAAAATACACTTAAAAAACAAGTAAAGAAAAATTTATAAAATACCTTTTTCATCTTTAACCCCTGAATAATAACTCACAACCTCACCACCCATCACACCCGTTAATGCTCTGCCCTGACCTTTAAAATAATATTTAGGTTCAAGTCGAAGATTACCTTTATCATCTATAAGAAGCACGTAAGCAATCCCATCTTTCATTAATTCACCAGAAATACGCCACGTCTTAGATAAAGTTTGAGGAATATCATTAAATTGCTGTTTTTGATAAGAAAAATAATCAGAAGGTGATAACTTAGCTGTTTCTTGTTGAATTTGAGATTCTGTTTTAGACTCTTTTTTTTGAACTTGTTTAGATGATAATGAGCTAGATTGTTGACTAGATGATGTATTTACATTTATATAATCAGACAACATATAATAAGCAAAGCCAAAAAAACTCACAATTGCAAGCACGCTTAGCTTAAATTGCGGTGATTTAAAGTAGTTCTGTCTATCATCGATAGATGTCGTTTTGCCGTTAGCTCCATCAAAACTTTTATAGAGTTTAAATATTTTCTCATTATATTTATTCTGATATTGCGTTGTCAGCATGGCTTTTGTCGTTTTCGCGCCAGAATAAACATTCACTCTGTAACGTTTACCAAGACCAAGCGTAACCAGTCTTGACATTTGAAAAGTCGTTTCTATTCTATCTTTAATAAAGCGTGGAATATTTGTAATAGACTGATTAATAACAACTAAATCACAACAAATCCCTGTTTTTTCATCAGTAAAATGTCTGTGCTCTGCAATAAAGCTGCGGTGATTGTCTTTTATTTTCTCAGTTGGAAAAATGCGCCATACTTCATCAAGACATATTAAATCCCCTGCTCTACAAGTCGTATTTTGAGAATTTTTATACGGAAAAAATTCATCAGATTGACAATCTTCATCAGTCACTTTAATTAATGTACCCAGATTTTCTCTTGTTAGCTTTTTATCTTCTGAAAGACAATAATCAATTAATTTTTCTTCACTTATTCCCTCTATATTAGTAACAATGCGTCTGCCCTTTTTAAAATGTTCAACGATAACACTACTGACCACTTCATAAGATTTGCCACTGCCTGGAATGCCCACATACGCCATAATCGCCATAAATTACTCCATTAATTAATAAAGGGCAGTCTGCGAATAGCAAAACGCGTTAAATAAGCAGATAACACAGTATTTACAGCAAATGGAATTTCAAAATATTGAAGAAAAAATCCTAGTTCTGGAGGAACAGAACTTAAAAGCTGACAAATATCAGAAATTTCGGGTAAAAAAACATCTAAAAGAAGCTGAACTATATCATCAGAAGCAATCAATATAGCACCGAACATAAAAAAACGAATTACTTTTAACGTAAATATAAAAAGAAATACTTTAGTTAAAAACGCAATTAAAGCAGGCATAAATAGTCCTTATATTAAGCTGATAAAATAATCAAAATGCCAATAGTCGTCCAAAGAAAAGTGAACCCAGATTTTATTCCGTCACCATTTTCTGAAAATAACTTACAATGAATATCTATGGTATGAGTTGCATTAAAAAGCGAAAAAGTAATAGGCTGACAATTACCAGAAACAGAACATTGACCGCCAACCATATCTGAAAGCTTAGACTTTAATTCTTCAAGTGATTTTTTAATATCAAACTCTTCTAGTTCCGGTAATTTACCTTCATCTTTACCATCACCTTTCTTATCACCTTCTCCACTACCAACACCGCTACCCGAACCATTTTGACCATCTTTATCCCCTTTGCTTCCTTGATTTTTACCATCAGATTTTCCGCCGCTACTATTATTACCGCTAGCATTACCAGAACCTGTACCATCAGCACCACTATTACCGCCGTGACCATTATTTTGATTGCTTGAACCATTAGAACCCGAATTATCTGAACCATTTTGTTTTTCTTTCTCTTTCGTTTTAGCAAGTTCATCTAGTCCCATTCTCTTTTCATTGCCAATTGAAATATGACAATTTTCGCCATTCTCGTCACAAGTTTCTGCCGCACCTTCAACTAAACAATCAGAAAGACCACTATTTGTAATAGCGCATTTATAGCCATCACCATCAATAGACAACATCCCATCTTCTCTAAGATTTGGATTTGTTAGCGCATCTAAAAGTGAATCAGCAATTTGACAATTATTATTTTTTAATGCTGTTTTAAATGCTTCTCTTGCAACTGAATTTTGCGATGAAGAAAGACGAGAACTAAACTCGATTTTTTCAGCATAACGAAACCAGCCATCACCAGAGAATGAACCTCCTTCGCCGTCCCCGTAATCAGTAACAACTCCGCTGGAGTCAACTTTAATTCTTATATCAACTCTAGGTGCGTTTTTATCACCATCCGTTTTCTTCGATCCAGCAAATTTCGATAAATCACAATCAGTTTTTGAAATTGCATCATCATTATTTAAATTTTTACGAAAATACCAATAACCGACCGAAGACCAAAGCTCACGAGAATGAGAAAAAGTAGAGATAAAAAGAAGCGGTAAAATTAAAATTAATTTGAAAAGCCCCGAACGACAACATAAGCGCATAACATTCCCCAGCAGAAAAAAATCATTTCCCAAGACATGAAAAACCCCTAAAAATTGACCCGCAATTTGCGGGCCATTTTTACTTAAACGCGTTTGAAGAAACCTAAAATTGCCTTAGCAACAAGACCAAAGACTAAAAAGCCTCCAAGACCAACAGCTACAGCTGTAATAGCAGTTTTACCCTCAGCAAAATTAGCAGCATTACCCAAATCACCAAGACCCTCTGCCATTGAATAAGTAGAAGCTAATGCAACTGTGCCAACAACTGTCGCTTTACGAGCGATATTTTTAATTATATTTTTAAACATGATATAGTTTCCTTTTAAATGATGTTATCTTTTGAAAAAGCTTAAAACCACGCCAGCGATTTTTGCTAAAACCCAAAATGATAACGTTATTGAGAATGAAACCGCCCAAAATTCAGTGTAAGCTAAATAATTAACGGTTTCGCTTTTTGAACTTTCCACGCTTTGAATCTTTAAAAGTTCATTGCGTGGAATTTTCAATTCTAATTGAGCACAAGAATTTGTAACTTTATTACAACCCTCAACCTCTAAAATAATTGACATTTTAAAGCACCAAAATAAAAGAAATTAAAAGAGAAGAACCCACAAGAAAACCAACCATTGAAGCTGAAGCGATAAATAAAAATTCTTTCATCTTTTTATTTCCTCTTTTGTATAGCTTGTAAAAGCTGAATGCGATTAATAACTTAAGCATAAATAAAAGTGAGAACGCGCGGAGCATGGCGCGAACTCAAAAATTATTTAACTTCTTCAATAGAAGAATGATCATTATAATAATAAGAAATACCTGTTTTATCTTTAAAAGACCAAGCCATGGGATAAACCGCGATTTTTACAAGTTTTCCTGTTAAATTGCGACAGTTTGTGATTAACTCATTTGTAAATAGCTCATTCTTACTTACAGTAATTGAAATCTCACTTTGAGTTGTGCCGCCAAAACCATCAGAGCGAACTAAACCTATACCAATTTGATTTTTAAACTTTAATTCACCTGTTGAATTATCGACATTTTTAAGTTGACGAGAACCTAACATTTTTCCGACTATATAAAAACCTTGTTCCATTTTTTAATCTCCTATAGATTTAAGCTGCTTTTAATAAAGTTAAATGATGAGCGGGTGCTCGATACCATGAAGGCATAATCAAAGGTTTAGATTCAACTTCACGAGTAGATATAACTCTAACAGGGCTAAATTTTGAAATGTCACATTTATAAGCAATATCTATACCGATTTTTTTTAGTCTAGATCTATGCATTTGAACTTGTCTTTTATTTAAATCAAAAACTTGACCGTGAGACCATTGCAAAGCATACATTGCAGTTGTATTTGCGCTGCGAACAGAATCAACTACGCCAGAATTTAATAAAGTCTCTGAAATTGTTTCAAAATCCATTGCTGTTACCCTTAATTTATTTTCAATACTTAAAAAATCGTCACTTAATTGTTTTAATCTTGAATAATCACTTAATCCATAAAAATTTAAATTTTCTCTTTGTAAATATCTTGACTTTAATTTTAATTCAAATCTCGCTACACCATTTTCTTTGCAAAAGTTAATAACATTTATCAATTCTTTAAATTCTTGAGATTGTTCACCAAATTTATTTTTTATTTTTGTCAATGAGTGTAGTTCTAACTCATAAGCTTTGTTATATACTGATGGATAAATTAATCCTGTACCTTTTCCTTTTTTATTAAGCCAATCAACAGTTTGACCATTAGTATATAAATTTGGAATTGAATTCCTATAACCTAATGTTGCAAGTCCACTTAAATAATGTTCAACATTTCCAAAGCCAACAGACTTATTTTGAGTAATATGTAATTCTTTAATTAATGCTCCATCAGAATATTTTTTTGCTTTCGTTCCATCCTCTGATTGACCATAAAAAATTCGTGTACATTTAGTAAACGGAGGCAGGTTATATTGAGATAAAATTTTATTAAAGACATCAACGCATACATCTATTGATGTTATTCCAAATAAATTTTCAACGCGACCATAGCGGCTCGGGTTTCCCCACATTTTTAAGCGACTACCATTAACTTTAATGTAGACTTTATCGCAGTAACTGCCTTCATGCTCAAAAGTTGGCATATTAATAAATTCTTGTGTTTCGCCAGTATCGAGATGAACGCCTATAAAGCCAAACTCACCAAGAGAAGGGAGTTGATAGCAAAAGTCTTGTTCTATTTTCAAATAGTCGAAAAACATTAAAAATATACCGCATGCAAATATACATAAAATAAATATAGTATATTTACATACTGCATGCAAGTATATATGCATAAAAAATATAAAAATAAATATAATGGGACTTTAATAAAATGAGGATTTAAGATGATAAAAGACACATCTGTAAGAATTAATGCTCAAAGAAGAAACAAGCTTGAGCTGCTCGCTATAGAAATAAGCCATAAAAGTGGAAAGCTTACAAAAATGAGCGATATAGTTAATCATTTATTAGATAACTATCTGAATGAAGCTAAACAAGATCTTATACATAAAACAGAAGAAAAAAAATAAAGAAAATAGATCAAATAATAATCAATTTATCTATAAATAAAGTATAAAAAACCGTGGGATTCCACGGTAAAGTTCGGGTGTAACAGAACCCCCGAACTTTTTTGTATGTTTTTTAAGCATCGCTGAAGAAGTGATTAAATTTTAGACAATAAAGAATTAACGTTTAAAATATGTACGATTTTTAGGAATTTTTCTGTATGTTCTTACAAATTCACTTAAATCAACTGGCACACTTGAATGCTCAAGCTCTTTTAAAAACATCTCTAGATGTTCTATTCTCTCAAATAGATTCTCGTCACTATCAAAACTTATTGTCAATGCGTTATGTGAAAATTCAAAGTGTGGGTAGATCTCTTTAATGAGTTTTACTGATTCGTAAAAATGACGTGGCGTAATGTGTTGAAGTGTAATATCAGCCATAAATATAATAATATCAATATGTTATGATTTCGCATAATGCAAATTATGTGTAAATTCTCGCGCGGTGCGTGCGCGATTTTACCGCGCTTCGAATGTTAACATAATTTGAAAAAAATTATGCGAAATTAGTTACCAAGTGAGTAAAAACTACGAGTTAATAAAATCACAGAGTTATACACAAGTCACAAATACTACTTAAACAAGACATAATCACAATACAACACACGTTGTCACTGCAAAATTAATTGGTTATGCACGTTTAAATAATGTTTGTAAAGTAAAATTAAATATGAACGGTCTCATAAACATCAATGAGTAAAATAGATCTGGAATTGTTCTGCAGGGCGTGTATAGACATATAAGCGCGCAATATATTTATATACGCACAAAAAATTCATCAAAACGTAAAATATCGCGTTTACGGGGCTACAGCCGTCGCCCCTACCGTCAGGGTAAAATGCACAGCATTTTTCCCCGACACCCCTAAATATATTAATTTACAAGTAAAAAATTTAAGTCACACAGACAAAACACCCACATTAATTGCTCACGTCCTCGTTGCCTGCGGGCGTTCGCATATAATGTGGGTTTGTTTTGTGTTACTCAATTATTTTTACTTGTAAAAGTATAATAATGTCAGTTTTCTCTTTTGAGTTTGATTTGCCCGTAAACCAACCGTCAGGTAAAAAAGAAAAGCCCGTTTCAGTGCCATTTGTTTTATTCTGAGCAAGACCGCCAAGCACAATAATATCACCGCTTTTAACACTGACATCAGTGACAAGGTCACGCTTAATCAATGTCGGCGTATTATTAACGCCCGTTTCCGTCTTGACGAAGTTTGAAAGTTGTTGTTGAATTTTTAAATCTATTGCGTTTTTCTTAACCACTGGCTCAATATTAAAAATCACACCGCTTGAGCGGTATTCAACAGATTGAATATCACGACCATCTTTATGTACAATGCTTGTTAAAACTGGCACATCAGAACCCACACTAAAATTACCCACTGAACCACTTTTTACCCTCAAAGTCGGAGAGCTGACAACTTGAAAGCGCGTATCTGTTTTAAATAATTCAATCATTGCATCAAGATTACCAGCATTGATTGTAATAAAATTTTCATAGTTTTGCTTAATACCAATGCTTAAACCCAATTTACCAGAAAGCAATTTCGCCAAAAGATTAATACCGCTCCCATCGTTTTCTTTTGTCTGAACCTCAAAAACGTAACCCGTAACGACAATTTCACCGCCTTTTGTATCTGCTGATTTTAAAACAGATTTAACGCGTGCGATTTCTTCTGCTGTACCATAATAAACCAATTTATCTGCCGCAGCCGTAACAGAAAAATTATTCTCACCTGCAACATTATATTTTAAAAGGTCGGCGAGATAATGCGCATTTCTGTAAACTGGCGTATAAACAAAGCTTTGACGTGTCACTGCTGGTTCAACATAATCAAGATAATCAATACCATTTTTAGTATAAACTTTGACGTTTAAATTATTAAAATAGCGCATGATAAACTGATTAAAATCGTCTTTTTCTGTTACTTTAAAGCTGATTAATCTTGTATCTTGAACTAAGCGAGGACTTAACATGTATGGGCGTTCTAGTATTTCATCATAAATCATATAAATAGCTTTGGGCAGTGGCACTGAATCAAGCTTAAAATCCACATTTTTAGCAAAAATAATTGACGAAAATACACTTAAAAAACAAGTAAAGAAAAATTTATAAAATACCTTTTTCATCTTTAACCCCTGAATAATAACTCACAACCTCACCACCCATCACACCCGTTAATGCTCTGCCCTGACCTTTAAAATAATATTTAGGTTCAAGTCGAAGATTACCTTTATCATCTATAAGAAGCACGTAAGCAATCCCATCTTTCATTAATTCACCAGAAATACGCCACGTCTTAGATAAAGTTTGAGGAATATCATTAAATTGCTGTTTTTGATAAGAAAAATAATCAGAAGGTGATAACTTAGCTGTTTCTTGTTGAATTTGAGATTCTGTTTTAGACTCTTTTTTTTGAACTTGTTTAGATGATAATGAGCTAGATTGTTGACTAGATGATGTATTTACATTTATATAATCAGACAACATATAATAAGCAAAGCCAAAAAAACTCACAATTGCAAGCACGCTTAGCTTAAATTGCGGTGATTTAAAGTAGTTCTGTCTATCATCGATAGATGTCGTTTTGCCGTTAGCTCCATCAAAACTTTTATAGAGTTTAAATATTTTCTCATTATATTTATTCTGATATTGCGTTGTCAGCATGGCTTTTGTCGTTTTCGCGCCAGAATAAACATTCACTCTGTAACGTTTACCAAGACCAAGCGTAACCAGTCTTGACATTTGAAAAGTCGTTTCTATTCTATCTTTAATAAAGCGTGGAATATTTGTAATAGACTGATTAATAACAACTAAATCACAACAAATCCCTGTTTTTTCATCAGTAAAATGTCTGTGCTCTGCAATAAAGCTGCGGTGATTGTCTTTTATTTTCTCAGTTGGAAAAATGCGCCATACTTCATCAAGACATATTAAATCCCCTGCTCTACAAGTCGTATTTTGAGAATTTTTATACGGAAAAAATTCATCAGATTGACAATCTTCATCAGTCACTTTAATTAATGTACCCAGATTTTCTCTTGTTAGCTTTTTATCTTCTGAAAGACAATAATCAATTAATTTTTCTTCACTTATTCCCTCTATATTAGTAACAATGCGTCTGCCCTTTTTAAAATGTTCAACGATAACACTACTGACCACTTCATAAGATTTGCCACTGCCTGGAATGCCCACATACGCCATAATCGCCATAAATTACTCCATTAATTAATAAAGGGCAGTCTGCGAATAGCAAAACGCGTTAAATAAGCAGATAACACAGTATTTACAGCAAATGGAATTTCAAAATATTGAAGAAAAAATCCTAGTTCTGGAGGAACAGAACTTAAAAGCTGACAAATATCAGAAATTTCGGGTAAAAAAACATCTAAAAGAAGCTGAACTATATCATCAGAAGCAATCAATATAGCACCGAACATAAAAAAACGAATTACTTTTAACGTAAATATAAAAAGAAATACTTTAGTTAAAAACGCAATTAAAGCAGGCATAAATAGTCCTTATATTAAGCTGATAAAATAATCAAAATGCCAATAGTCGTCCAAAGAAAAGTGAACCCAGATTTTATTCCGTCACCATTTTCTGAAAATAACTTACAATGAATATCTATGGTATGAGTTGCATTAAAAAGCGAAAAAGTAATAGGCTGACAATTACCAGAAACAGAACATTGACCGCCAACCATATCTGAAAGCTTAGACTTTAATTCTTCAAGTGATTTTTTAATATCAAACTCTTCTAGTTCCGGTAATTTACCTTCATCTTTACCATCACCTTTCTTATCACCTTCTCCACTACCAACACCGCTACCCGAACCATTTTGACCATCTTTATCCCCTTTGCTTCCTTGATTTTTACCATCAGATTTTCCGCCGCTACTATTATTACCGCTAGCATTACCAGAACCTGTACCATCAGCACCACTATTACCGCCGTGACCATTATTTTGATTGCTTGAACCATTAGAACCCGAATTATCTGAACCATTTTGTTTTTCTTTCTCTTTCGTTTTAGCAAGTTCATCTAGTCCCATTCTCTTTTCATTGCCAATTGAAATATGACAATTTTCGCCATTCTCGTCACAAGTTTCTGCCGCACCTTCAACTAAACAATCAGAAAGACCACTATTTGTAATAGCGCATTTATAGCCATCACCATCAATAGACAACATCCCATCTTCTCTAAGATTTGGATTTGTTAGCGCATCTAAAAGTGAATCAGCAATTTGACAATTATTATTTTTTAATGCTGTTTTAAATGCTTCTCTTGCAACTGAATTTTGCGATGAAGAAAGACGAGAACTAAACTCGATTTTTTCAGCATAACGAAACCAGCCATCACCAGAGAATGAACCTCCTTCGCCGTCCCCGTAATCAGTAACAACTCCGCTGGAGTCAACTTTAATTCTTATATCAACTCTAGGTGCGTTTTTATCACCATCCGTTTTCTTCGATCCAGCAAATTTCGATAAATCACAATCAGTTTTTGAAATTGCATCATCATTATTTAAATTTTTACGAAAATACCAATAACCGACCGAAGACCAAAGCTCACGAGAATGAGAAAAAGTAGAGATAAAAAGAAGCGGTAAAATTAAAATTAATTTGAAAAGCCCCGAACGACAACATAAGCGCATAACATTCCCCAGCAGAAAAAAATCATTTCCCAAGACATGAAAAACCCCTAAAAATTGACCCGCAATTTGCGGGCCATTTTTACTTAAACGCGTTTGAAGAAACCTAAAATTGCCTTAGCAACAAGACCAAAGACTAAAAAGCCTCCAAGACCAACAGCTACAGCTGTAATAGCAGTTTTACCCTCAGCAAAATTAGCAGCATTACCCAAATCACCAAGACCCTCTGCCATTGAATAAGTAGAAGCTAATGCAACTGTGCCAACAACTGTCGCTTTACGAGCGATATTTTTAATTATATTTTTAAACATGATATAGTTTCCTTTTAAATGATGTTATCTTTTGAAAAAGCTTAAAACCACGCCAGCGATTTTTGCTAAAACCCAAAATGATAACGTTATTGAGAATGAAACCGCCCAAAATTCAGTGTAAGCTAAATAATTAACGGTTTCGCTTTTTGAACTTTCCACGCTTTGAATCTTTAAAAGTTCATTGCGTGGAATTTTCAATTCTAATTGAGCACAAGAATTTGTAACTTTATTACAACCCTCAACCTCTAAAATAATTGACATTTTAAAGCACCAAAATAAAAGAAATTAAAAGAGAAGAACCCACAAGAAAACCAACCATTGAAGCTGAAGCGATAAATAAAAATTCTTTCATCTTTTTATTTCCTCTTTTGTATAGCTTGTAAAAGCTGAATGCGATTAATAACTTAAGCATAAATAAAAGTGAGAACGCGCGGAGCATGGCGCGAACTCAAAAATTATTTAACTTCTTCAATAGAAGAATGATCATTATAATAATAAGAAATACCTGTTTTATCTTTAAAAGACCAAGCCATGGGATAAACCGCGATTTTTACAAGTTTTCCTGTTAAATTGCGACAGTTTGTGATTAACTCATTTGTAAATAGCTCATTCTTACTTACAGTAATTGAAATCTCACTTTGAGTTGTGCCGCCAAAACCATCAGAGCGAACTAAACCTATACCAATTTGATTTTTAAACTTTAATTCACCTGTTGAATTATCGACATTTTTAAGTTGACGAGAACCTAACATTTTTCCGACTATATAAAAACCTTGTTCCATTTTTTAATCTCCTATAGATTTAAGCTGCTTTTAATAAAGTTAAATGATGAGCGGGTGCTCGATACCATGAAGGCATAATCAAAGGTTTAGATTCAACTTCACGAGTAGATATAACTCTAACAGGGCTAAATTTTGAAATGTCACATTTATAAGCAATATCTATACCGATTTTTTTTAGTCTAGATCTATGCATTTGAACTTGTCTTTTATTTAAATCAAAAACTTGACCGTGAGACCATTGCAAAGCATACATTGCAGTTGTATTTGCGCTGCGAACAGAATCAACTACGCCAGAATTTAATAAAGTCTCTGAAATTGTTTCAAAATCCATTGCTGTTACCCTTAATTTATTTTCAATACTTAAAAAATCGTCACTTAATTGTTTTAATCTTGAATAATCACTTAATCCATAAAAATTTAAATTTTCTCTTTGTAAATATCTTGACTTTAATTTTAATTCAAATCTCGCTACACCATTTTCTTTGCAAAAGTTAATAACATTTATCAATTCTTTAAATTCTTGAGATTGTTCACCAAATTTATTTTTTATTTTTGTCAATGAGTGTAGTTCTAACTCATAAGCTTTGTTATATACTGATGGATAAATTAATCCTGTACCTTTTCCTTTTTTATTAAGCCAATCAACAGTTTGACCATTAGTATATAAATTTGGAATTGAATTCCTATAACCTAATGTTGCAAGTCCACTTAAATAATGTTCAACATTTCCAAAGCCAACAGACTTATTTTGAGTAATATGTAATTCTTTAATTAATGCTCCATCAGAATATTTTTTTGCTTTCGTTCCATCCTCTGATTGACCATAAAAAATTCGTGTACATTTAGTAAACGGAGGCAGGTTATATTGAGATAAAATTTTATTAAAGACATCAACGCATACATCTATTGATGTTATTCCAAATAAATTTTCAACGCGACCATAGCGGCTCGGGTTTCCCCACATTTTTAAGCGACTACCATTAACTTTAATGTAGACTTTATCGCAGTAACTGCCTTCATGCTCAAAAGTTGGCATATTAATAAATTCTTGTGTTTCGCCAGTATCGAGATGAACGCCTATAAAGCCAAACTCACCAAGAGAAGGGAGTTGATAGCAAAAGTCTTGTTCTATTTTCAAATAGTCGAAAAACATTAAAAATATACCGCATGCAAATATACATAAAATAAATATAGTATATTTACATACTGCATGCAAGTATATATGCATAAAAAATATAAAAATAAATATAATGGGACTTTAATAAAATGAGGATTTAAGATGATAAAAGACACATCTGTAAGAATTAATGCTCAAAGAAGAAACAAGCTTGAGCTGCTCGCTATAGAAATAAGCCATAAAAGTGGAAAGCTTACAAAAATGAGCGATATAGTTAATCATTTATTAGATAACTATCTGAATGAAGCTAAACAAGATCTTATACATAAAACAGAAGAAAAAAAATAAAGAAAATAGATCAAATAATAATCAATTTATCTATAAATAAAGTATAAAAAACCGTGGGATTCCACGGTAAAGTTCGGGTGTAACAGAACCCCCGAACTTTTTTGTATGTTTTTTAAGCATCGCTGAAGAAGTGATTAAATTTTAGACAATAAAGAATTAACGTTTAAAATATGTACGATTTTTAGGAATTTTTCTGTATGTTCTTACAAATTCACTTAAATCAACTGGCACACTTGAATGCTCAAGCTCTTTTAAAAACATCTCTAGATGTTCTATTCTCTCAAATAGATTCTCGTCACTATCAAAACTTATTGTCAATGCGTTATGTGAAAATTCAAAGTGTGGGTAGATCTCTTTAATGAGTTTTACTGATTCGTAAAAATGACGTGGCGTAATGTGTTGAAGTGTAATATCAGCCATAAATATAATAATATCAATATGTTATGATTTCGCATAATGCAAATTATGTGTAAATTCTCGCGCGGTGCGTGCGCGATTTTACCGCGCTTCGAATGTTAACATAATTTGAAAAAAATTATGCGAAATTAGTTACAAAGTTAATAAACACTACGATATAAATAAATCACAGAGTTATGCACAAGTCACAAATACTACTTAAGCAAGATAAAATCATAATGGAAAGCACACTGTCACAGTAAAATTAAGTCGTTACACACACTTAAATAAGTATTGTAAATAAAAATTAAATATACCGAGTTAAAGAATAAAGAGAAATGAAATAGAAAGCTTAAAAAATTGATCAGTTACTATAATTGGTAACGCTACGTGAAAAATATTATATTTTTGATGAGGAAGTATCACAGAAATGAAAATTAATCATCAATATTGAAATCATGATGATAATGTTTGTAGATTTTAAAATAAGTGTTTTGATATTTGTTACAAATCAAACTAGTGACGATGTCACTAGTTTATCTAAGCAACTTTGCTCCATACTCATATACTTTTTGTAATAATTCTAGCTGATTGGGATTATCATGATAAACTTCAGCTAAATGTTGTAAGCTTTGCTCAAATTGAACCACGCTTTTTTCAAGTTTTTTACGACGATATTTTTGCCATTTTAGCTGCTCTGCTCGATTTAACGTATTAAAATAATGACGTGCACGATAATGAAATAATAACTCTGGAATACGCTTATCTTTAAAACTTAAACCATGTTCAATTAGCTTTTCTGGGGGTAATGTACGTAAAATAGCCATATTATTTTTATCACTATAGTCAAAAAATCCGCTATAGAGTTCAGTTTCAACATTGTCACTTAGCTCAAATTTATGTTCTTCATTGAAAATACTAACAACTTTGTCACGGATTAGATTATTCATTTTTAATTTCTGTAAATTTGTTAAGCAGAATGATCTATCTATTCCTAAACGCACAGCATTTTCTGGTAATAACACTTTAGCTGGTGCAATAATCGGGCATTTATTGATATGTATAAGCTTTAAAGGGACGGGCAAAATCCCTTTCTCTAAAAGTTCTGTTTTGGGCGTATATAAATTTTGACGTAATTCGGAAGCAGTTTTAGTGAGTAAATCATCAAGATTTGCCGATAAGTCACAAACAATTACAGCATTTTGATTGATTGGATGCCAGGCAAGTGGTACAACCCAAGCCGTGTTACCTCGATAATTACCCAACATCCCTGAAACATGTACGAGTGGTGTCATATTGACTGTATCAATCATGTTTTCTATTTCTTTTTTTCCTCGATTTTCGAAGAAAAATTGAAATAATTTTGGTTGTTTTTCTTTGATTAGTTTTGCCATTGCAATCGTTGCATAAACATCGGCCATTGCATCGTGTGCATGACTATGTTCTATGCCATTTGCTTGTGTTAATTTTTCTAAGCGAAATGATGGCATACCATTTTCATCGTATGCCCAATTAATTCCTTCTGGACGAAGTGCATAACAAGCACGAACCAGATCAAGTAAATCCCAACGTGAATTACCGTTTTTCCAGCTATATTCGTAAGGATCAATGAAATTACGGTAAAACGTATAACGGGTCATTTCATCGTCATAACGGATATTGTTGAATCCCATTACACAAGTATTTGGCTGGCTAAATTCTTGCAAAATTCGCTCAGCAAATTCGGGTTCAGCAATCCCCTTTTCATTACATTCTTGTGGTGTAATGCCTGTCACTAAAACAGCTTCTGGTGCAGGCAAATAATCATTAGTTTGTTTACAATACAGCATTACTGGTTCACCAATAATATTGAAGTCAATGTCAGTACGAATACCAGCAAATTGGGCTGGACGATCAGAGGCTGGATTGACGCCAAAACTTTCATAATCGTAAATAAAAAAGCTGAAATCACCTGTTGTGGTCATAGGAAAACTCGATTGAAAATAAAAGGGATTCTAACACAACAGAGAAAATTGAGAAAAAAGAAACCGCACTTTTGTGCGGCTCTTATCATAAATTTGAGGGTTAATTGATGATTTTATCTAAATAGAATAAGCAGAAAATAGCCGAAATTCCAATGACTATCCCTACTCCATTGATTTTGCTTATTTTTTCTTTAAAGACTAATGCACCAGTAATCGTGCCTAAACAAATCACACCAATATTCATTCCTGCAAAAACTAATGTTGGATTTTCGCTGAAGCTTTGGTGCGCTTTAATATAGAAAAGAATATTCATAAAGTTTAAACCACCGAGAATAATCCCTCCAACAAAGCTTGGTACTGTAAACACTTCACGTTTTAGTAATAAATAACCAAACATTACACAGGCTGCTAACACAAAGGAAATAAATAACGTTGCTGGGAATGCACCGCCACTTTTCGCGACTTGTTTAAACAGAATATCGATAATACCGTAACCAAACCAAACTAAAATAAGTCCAACCATACCTTTAATGTTACTTTCTGTATCTGTCGGTTTATTTAATAGACAGAACAACGCCACGAATGCCAAAATAATACCAATTAAACGTGCTTGGCTTAGTTGTTCACCAAAAATTAAAAAGGCAGCAACGATAGGTAAAAATAACGATAACCGTTGTGCTGCATCAGAGCGAACAATGCCCGCAAATTCAACAGCCTTCGACATAATGATAAACACTGTGGGCAATAAGATACCGAGTGCGAAAAACACTGGTGCATTTTCACTTTGTACTACAAACTCAGTGAATCCTAATCCTTTAAAGTCAGGTTTTAATAAAAAGTAACTTAACCCAAGTGCGACAATATAATTAAAGGCAATTGCTTGTTGAATTACAATATTTTTTTTACGTGCAACTTTAAGTAAAACTGAAACCGCTACACTACAAAGAACGGCAATAATAAGATTATGCATTTTGCTTTCCTTAATCCGTTAGAAAGGTTCGATTATATCTTTTTCTTATCCAGATAAAAATCGTTAATGATGAAATACATTCCAAACAAAAGTGCGGTCAAAACATTGAAAATTCCGACCGTACTTTATTAACTTGTACTGATTAATCAATTGTATGAAATGCGGTTAAAAAATCTTTACGTTTAAGTTCAAAGAAACGATGCTCACTATGATTAAGAGGTCTTGTCGCTTCTTTAAACGCAGGCATAATGTATCCCCACTCTCCCTCTCTTGCGAAGTAGATAACATAATCAATAGGCGCATCTCCCCAACAGTTAGAAATATTAACTTTCTTACCCCTTCCTGCACTTAATGTTTTAATTTGAATTCTAATATATTGTTCGCCATCTGAAATTAGAACATCTGTTTTATGCCAATTATCTAGAACTGGCGTAAAAACTTGCCAACCATCATATAATAACCAAGCAATTACTTGACTCTCAAAAGTAACATTACGCATTGTTTTATGAGTTTCAACAGGTGTCTGTGTTAAACGTCTAGGCATAAATAATTCCTTATATTATGTATTTCAATGAATGATTCATTCATACTAAAATGCGGTCAAAACTTTTAACACTTTGACCGCACTTTTTCTTGTCTTTAACTACTCTGTTGCACCAAAGCCACGCAAGCCAACCACGTGAACGTGTTCCTGATTGCCTGCAATTTTACGCACCAGTTTGTAGGTTGTTCCTTTTTCTGGGCTGATATTTTCAGGTGCAGCGATAAGCAATTGCATATCTAAACGCTCACACAATTCAAATAAGGTTGAAATGGATTTCGCATCTAAACGTGCAGCTTCGTCTAAGAATAATAAGCGACAAGGCACAATATCTTTACCTCGAATACGACGGGATTCTTCTTCCCAACTTTGTACAACCATTAATAAGATTGACATACCTGTACCGATCGCCTCACCTGTTGATAATGCGCCACTTTCTGCACGTAACCAACCATCTGCACCACGATATACTTCTACTTCAAGATCGAGATAATTACGATAATCGAGTAACTCTTCACCAATAGTTTGTGCTGTACGTTGCCCCATATCAATATGTGGGTTTAAACGTTGATAAAGTTTGGCAATAGCTTCTGAGAAAGTCATTCGATTATCTGTGAAGAGATCTTGATACTCTTCTTGTGTGCCTGATAAAGCATCAAGCAACATTGCGTGGGTGTCACGAATATTCACCACTAAACGTACCGATTTCACCTGACCAAACGCAATATTTTGTAAGCCCTGATTCAGCATACGAATACGGTTTTGTTCACGTTGAATAGTCTTACGCATAATGTTTGCCACACTTTCAGAACTGATTGCCAATTTTTGCTCACGGCGTGTCAATTCATCAGTTAAACGAGACAATTCAATTTCCATTTGTTCAATTGCATCAATTGGATCATCTGTTTTAATGATGTCTTGACGAATACGCTCACGTAAATGTTGATACACGGCAATAAAGAAGCGGACTTTATTTTCTGGCTTACGGTTATCTTCTGATAAACGTAGGCTGTCGCGTAAGTATTCATTGTCTGCGACTGCAGTACGCAATGCACCTAATGCTTTATCTGACATTGAGCGTAATTCATCCGCAGATAAATAAGCAAATTCACGACGATTTAAGCGTTTTTCCACATCACTGCCACGAGATAAACGCATCACCACACACCAGCTCACTTTTGCTGCAACCACTAATTCACGCTGTGTTTTATAGTCACGTTCTGCTTTACGAATGCGTGCAGCTAAGCCATTTGCCTCACTTTCAATTAATGTTAATTGTTTTTCGACTTGTGAGCGGCGAGTACGGCTCGTCGATAATAATTGATGCAATTCATCACGGCGTTGTCGTGCTCGTTCTTCCGCGCCTTCATCTGCTCTCACGCCTAACTCGCCAACTTCTTGCAACAACTCTTGTAACATTTGATTTTTGTTATTGAATGAAGTTTGTAGCTCAATATATACACGGTTGTAATTACTATATTGTGCTTGTTTTTGGCGTAACTGCTCACGCTGAAGTTCACGCTGTTGCTGCATTTCCTCTAATCGTGCACGCAATTGTTCGTTTAATTCTGACGTTTCAGATTGGACTCGTTCTTCATAAGTAAAATGCGGTTTACGCTGAACCACATCAGCCAACGCAAATAAGCGTTGTTGAACCTGTTTTTGTTGAGAAATGGCTTGCTCATAATCAGCTTTTAAGCGTTCATAATTTTCTGGATCGCTTTGTAAAGTATTCGCAATTGGTTCTAATTGTGACAACGTAGCGCCGTATTGACGAATAAATAACTCATCTTGCTCTGCAATATCTAGTTGCTCACGGCATTCTTCAATACGATCAATTAAACTTTCATCTGCAAGCAAGGCTAACTGAGGAAGAATTTTATTCAACAGCTGCATTTTCTCTTTTGCACTGTCTAACTGAATACGTAATTGCTGTTCTGTTGTGCTGAAGTTATTTAATTCACGTTCAATTTCATTACGTTGCTGAGTAATTTCTGCCATTAATTCTTCGGGGTTTGGTTGGAAGGCTAACGCAAGATGTAATCCCACGAATTGGCTGAAATGTTCGTGCAAACGCTGGCATTTTTGGACATCAAATGCACGCTGTGCATACTGTTCTGCGATTTCATCACGCTGAACTTGTAACTCTTCTAAATATTTCTCACGCGCTGCACGTCCAAATAATGGAATGTCAGGGAATTTTGAATAACGTAATTCACGTTCAGACACCTGAACAACTACACCATGCGCCAGTTCTTGAGCAGATAGAACACTGTCATCAAATGCTGCTGGGTCGCCCTCAATTAAGTAGAGATCATCTGGGCAATCTTCTAACTGTTCTAATTGTGCTTTGATAGCTTCCAAATCACGCACCACAATAGCATGGCGTGCAGGTCCATAAAGTGCGGAGAAATAAGGCGCATCTTCAATTGGTACATCATCATAAAGCTCCGAAAGTAACACACCGCCAAAACGCTCGGCTAACACATTCAAACGAGCATCTTCTGAACCGTCTGGTTGGCTTAAACGTGAAACTTGAGCTTCTAATTGTTGGCGTTTTTGTTCTAATTGATCACGTTCAATCGTCAATTCACGTTCTTTCACCAATTGTGATTGCATAAAATTCATGACATCTTGGCTATCTGTAAACGATTGTCCACTTTGCTCTTGTAAGCGTTCTAACGCAGATTGTGCAGTCAACCAAGCTGGCGCTTTTTGTGCATTTTCGTTATAAAGTACGGTCAATTGTTCGCGTTTTTGACGTAAAGTTGAGCGTTGTTCCACTTGTTCAGATAATTCTGTGCTCACATCTTCCAACAATGCTTCTTGTTCTGCGTGGTATTCTTCCAACTCGTCTGTGGTCGTTAAATCTAAGTTTGCGCGTTGATTAAACTCTTTTAATAAACGCACCGCAATTTGTTGTTGTGCATAACGCTGTTCAAGTTCGTGTAACTTAGCACGCAATTGTGGCGTTTGTTGTGCTTGTACTTTTTGGCTTGGATATTCACGTAACAATTCTTTTGCTTGCTCAAATGCTGCTGAACGTGGAATTTCTCCAGCCACTTTACATACAAGCTGATACGCTTTGTCGAATTGCGTTTTGGCGGCTTCAGAAATTGACATTTTATGTTCAAGTTCAAGCACTTGTTCAGTCAAACTTTCTGCGTGAGCATCAAATTCTTCATGATACGCATCAATATTTTTAACACTTAAATCCGCTAAGCCACATAATGTTTTTGCTTTTTCAAGTGCAGCGATAGCTTGTTGATATTGTAATGCTCGGGTTTGTTGTGCATCTAATGCTTGTTGATAATCTGCTAATTGTGCACGAATTTGATCCACTTCGTGCTCAGTTTGCTCAACTTCCATTTGCGCTTCTTCTAAATGCTCATTTGCAGTTTCAACAACGATTTTTTGCTCTTCTAAACGTTCAACAATTTCTGCAACATCTTCTTGATAACGTGAAATTTTTTCTTGATGGCGTAACGCATTGAGTACTAAATTCAAGTGATCAACCGCACTTTGGTGATCCACTTCCAATGTTTTTTCGTTTTCTGCTAATTCTGCTGACTCACGACTTAATTCGACTAAACGTTGTTGGGAAAGACGTTGTTCTGATTTGGCTTTATACCAATCTTGGCGAAAACGCACCGCACTTTCGATGTTGCCACGACGTTCATTTGCATTACGCATATAGTCTGAGGCCACATAGTTGGTAGTTTCAGTAATTAAATGTTTGAATAAATCACGATCAGATTGAGTCACTTTGATCGCTTCTAAAGTCATACGGTTTTCACGTAATGCGCTTTCCATATCTTGGAACGCTTTACGCACGCCTAAGTTTTCAGGCAATAAATAGTCACGTAAAGAACGGGTGATCGCACTTGAAATACCACCGTAAAGAGAAGCCTCGATCAATTTATAGAATTTGCTACGGTCAGAAGAAGAACGCAGACGTTTAGGGATAATCCCTAAATCGAACATCATTCCATGGTAATCCGTAATAGAATGATATTGCTTAAATTGTGCGCCCACCTGCTCCATTTTGTCTTTTAATTCATTTAATGAAAGCACGCGCGCTTGGCGTTCACCAACAATTTCAGTGAAAACAGTCGTTGGATTTTCAGATAAGGCTAAACCTTGAATAGAGAAGGTTTTGATATCCACTTTTTTATCACGCCCTGCCACTTGTTGTAGTCTTGCTCCGACAATAATTCGTTGGTTGCGTGAGTTAATGGTATCTAATGCGGCATAACACACACCAGGACGTAACTTACCGTGTAACCCTTTATCACGCGAACCACTAGTAGCGCCCGCCTCTGTGGTATTACGGAAATGTAATAAGGTTAAATCAGGAATCAATGCAGTCACAAAGCCTGCCATTGTGGTAGATTTACCCGCACCATTACCACCAGAAAGCGTCGTCACTAATTCATCTAAATCAAAAGTACGTGCAAAAAAACCGTTCCAGTTAATTAAAGTTAATGAGCGGAATTTACCACGCGGCGCATGGTGAGCGTGGTTAAATGTAGTTTGAGGAACAACAGATTCTGTTTGTTCGATGTTTTCAAGGGCTAATTCTTCAGACATTCTCTTTATTCCTCATCATCTAATTCATCTTCAATTTCTTCATTTTCGACCGCACTTTCTGCGTTGGCTTGTCGTTCTAATGCTAAAGATTCTGGTGTTGCAGCTTCCCCATCACGAATTAAGCGTAATTGTGCTTCTCGTGGGTCATCGCCTGAGCGCACTTCTGCACCAAAACGGAATACTGATTCTGAAATCGTAAACTTACCGCTATTTTGTTCACCAACGGTATGGATCATACCTAAACGGCGTAAACGATTTAACGCTGCACGTACTTTTTCTGCTAATTTTTGTTTATCTAAATCAGAACCCGAAGATCGTTGGTTTACTGCTTTTAATAGTTTGCTTTCATCCGCTAAATTTAATAATTCATCATACACTTCTTGTGTACTAAAAATACCTTGCTGGGCTAAACGCTCGGGGCTTAAATAGAGATAACACAACACTTTTCCTACTAACATTTCGAGCTCAGTCAGCACAGAACGCGCGATTAATGTCGTTGCTTTTGGACGTAAATAGAAGAAACCTTCTGGCGCACGAATGAGCTCCACATTATAACGGCGGTAGAAAGTATCTAATTCACCTTGGAAATCCATTAAAAATGCGTGATTGTCTAATTGATCAAGACTAATATGTCTGCCTGAACGCAATTGGCTATCCACAGCAGGAAATAGCGGATTTGCAATCGCTGCTGCCAATTTAGTTGAAATGAGATCTTGAAGATTGTCTGTCATTGTTTGTTCTCTATTTATAAAATTTCGCTAAAACTTACCGCACTTATTTATACTTATCAATTGGATGAGCCTGCACTTCCGCACCACGTTGGTTGATTGGCTCCCAATGCGGATAAACACCACTTAAATCATCTTTTGCCAAACCTAAACGGACAGCTTGATCAACGATAATACGTGCTACATCAAAATGTTTTGTGACAGGGTAATTTTCTAATTGTTCTTTTAACACTAAACTTAAATTAATTGGGCGGTTATGCTCTCGATAATCAATTAATAAGCCTTGCATATGCTCCACGATTTGATCGTGTAAATCCGCAAGGGATTCATATTGTAATTCTTCTGGCAATTCGCCTAAGGCATCTTCTTCACGCAGTGCTAATTCTTCATCACGTAAATCAATTAAACGCTCAGCTTGGGCTGTCCATAAGAACCAAGGCTGATCAAAATAGTGATGAATAGAATTACGCAAACGTTGTGAAAATACGCGGTTTTTATCCATATCAATTGCGGTACGGATAAATTTATGTACATGGCGATCGTAGCCAATCCATAAATCGATAGCTTGCTGACCCCAGCTGATAATACGGTCGAGTTTTGATTGTAAATCGGTAATTAATTGTTCCACAAAATACAGATTTTCCTGACCGATCACACAATCTTGAATACGTAATAATTGCGCTTGTAATTTGTCCCCTGCGGCATTTAACGTGTCTTGTAATTCGCGTAAGTTACCCGAAGTTTCATCTAATAAACGTTCACAGCTTGCTATTGCCGCTTGCCAATCTTTTGTTAATAATTCAGCGATTTCTTCTTTAATACTGTGCTGATTTTCGTCCATTACGCGTTGAGATAAATCAATACTGTCAAAAATCTCTGCCACAGAGTATTTCAGTGGAGCGAATACATTGCGGCGCCAGTGATGTTCATCGCCGCCTTCTTCTGCTGCTTCTGAAGCACGTTGAATTTCATCAGCCACAATAGAAAGTTGAACGGATAAACGCAGTGCAGAAAACTCACGCTGGCGAATGTAATAATCCGACACCCCTACACCCAATGGAGTTAAACGATAGATCGATAACCCTTCAGTAAATTCACTACTAAAACGGTTTAGAAAACGTTGTTTTACAAGCTCATTAATAGCATTGTTAGCACGTGTAGAAATGGTTTCGGAGGAATGATCAAACGCACTCGAGATATGGCGAAAAATATCAACTAAATCTGTCTCTAGCATCTCGCCATCAAGACGTTCATTATTATAAATTGCAATGGCTAGCAAAAAAGCTAAACGCTCAGTTGATAAATTCAAAGAAAACTCACGCTCTCTTGCCCAAGAAACGAGCTCAGGAATTGTTTGTGATGTTTCAAGCATTAAAAAATCTCACAATGGGTATAAATTACACAAAAAATTGGGTTGATTATACAGGATTTTGTCGATTCTAACAGCGAAGAAATTCACAAAAAATCGACCGCGCTTTTCCTCATTTACGAATTTTTATTGGAAAAATCCAGATTAAGTCTTACTATACGCAGATTTTAACGAATGACGAATAAAGAGAATGACAGAAACAACTCAACAAAATAAAAAACAAACTTACAATTTTAATAAGTTACAAAAACGTTTACGCCGTAATGTTGGCAACGCTATTGCTGATTTCAATATGATTGAAGATGGCGACAAAGTGATGGTTTGCCTTTCAGGCGGAAAAGATAGCTATACGTTGTTAGATATTCTATTAAATTTACGTTTAAACGCGCCGATCCATTTCGATATTGTGGCAGTTAATTTAGATCAAAAACAACCAGGTTTCCCAGAGCATATTTTGCCAGAATATTTAACAAGCATTGGTGTTGATTATAAAATCGTTGAAGAAAACACCTATGGTATTGTGAAAGAAAAAATTCCTGAAGGTAAAACGACCTGCTCACTTTGTTCACGTTTAAGACGTGGTATTTTATATCGTACTGCAACTGAATTAGGGGCGACCAAAATTGCACTAGGCCATCACCGTGATGATATGTTAGAGACCTTATTCTTAAATATGTTCTATGGCGGTAAATTAAAAAGTATGCCACCTAAATTAATTAGCGATGACGGAAAACAAATTGTGATTCGTCCACTTGCCTATTGTAAAGAAAAAGACATTGAAAAATATGCTTCAGCAAAACAATTTCCTATTATCCCTTGTAACCTTTGTGGTTCTCAACCGAATTTACAACGCCAAGTCGTCAAAGAAATGCTACAAAAATGGGATCGCCAATATCCAGGTCGTATTGAAACAATGTTTAGCGCAATGCAAAATATTGTACCTTCTCATTTATGCGACACTACCCTCTTTAATTTTAAAGACATCAAGCGCGGTCAAATTTTAGAAAATATTGAAGGCGATATTGCTTTTGACAAACCAGACTTTTCGGCACCTGTCATGTTTGATGAAGAAGAACACTTCTCAGAAAATGAACTGATCCAAATTAAACAAGTTCAATAACAGGATATTGTGTAAGAATAAAGCGATTAAAACGACAAAATAAACGAGAACATCAACAAGAAGGAAAAAATATGACTCAACAAGCAATTTTTGCAGGTGGCTGTTTCTGGTGCGTCGAAGCCGTCTTCAATCAAATTAAAGGTGTGAAAAAAGCGACCTCTGGTTATATTAATGGAACCACTGAGAACCCAACTTATAAAGAAGTCTGTACAGGCGAAACGGGACACGCAGAAGCAGTCAAAGTTGAATTTGATACATCTGTAATTAGCTATGAAAAATTGTTAGAGATTTTCTTTTCTATTCATAATCCGACACAGTTAAACCGTCAAGGTGAAGATATTGGTACACAATATCGCAGTGGTATCTATTATTTAAATACAGAACAGAAAGAATCAGCAGAGCAAAAAGTAGCAGAATTACAACTACACTTTAATGAAAATATTGTGACTGAAATTTGCCCTGCACAAACATTCTATGTGGCGGAGGATTATCATCAAGGTTATTTACTACAAAATCCACAAAATACCTATTGTAATTTAGTTGCTACACCAAAATTCTTAAAAGCCAAAGTGAAATTTGCTGAAATTTGGAAGTAACTGTTTATGAGTAAAGGCATATTTATTAATGTGCCTTTTTACTATCTTCTTTAAAAATAGAGGCATTTTTATGTATGTGAATAAGTTCGATAAAAAAATAAAAATAATAAAATTCCTAACATAACGATTATTTGAATCAAACGTTTTTTCGTTAACTTTTCTGCTGCCATTTTTCTCTCTCTTGATGATATTTAATACTTCTTAATTTTAACATTTGATGATATTATTTGAGATAGATCAATTTTATACTATTTTATTGTATTAATTAAGGTTTATCTATGGACACTAAAATCGGGCGCAAAGTGCAATCTGGGGGATGTGCGATTCATTGTCAGGATTGCAGTATTAGTCAGCTCTGTATTCCTTTCACACTAAATGAACAAGAGCTTGATCAGCTTGATAATATCATTGAACGCAAAAAACCAATACAAAAGTCTCAAGTTTTATTTAAAGCAGGCGATCGACTAAGTTCCCTGTACGCAATTCGCTCTGGAACGATTAAAACTTATACAATTAGTGAGACTGGAGAAGAACAAATTACCTCTTTCCAATTACCTGGTGACTTAGTTGGCTTTGATGCGATTATGAATATGGAGCATCCTAGTTTTGCTCAGGCACTAGAAACGTCAATGGTGTGTGAAATTCCTTTTGATATTTTAGATGACTTATCTGGAAAAATGCCTAAATTGCGCCAACAAATTATGCGTTTGATGAGTAATGAAATTAAAAATGATCAAGAAATGATTTTACTTTTATCGAAAATGAATGCCGAAGAACGTTTAGCTGCATTCATTTATAATTTATCAAGACGCTACTCTGCTCGAGGATTTTCTGCACGAGAATTTCGTTTGACTATGACGCGTGGAGATATTGGCAATTATTTAGGCCTAACTGTTGAAACGATTAGCCGCTTGTTAGGCCGCTTACAAAAAATGGGGATTTTATCTGTCCAAGGTAAATATATAACAATTAATGACATGGTTGCGTTAATTGAATTATCTGGTACAACAAAAACGAATATCCGTATGGGTATCTAAAAAATCTAGTGCAACGAATAGTTGCACTAGATCACCTTTTTCAACATCTTACCTTGTCATTTATTTAAATCTTTTCTATTCTATAGACAACCCAATCAGCAATGGAGGTTGTTATGAAGTTCAATAATATACTTGTCATTTTAAATCCTGAAAATGAAAAGCAGTATGCATTAGCACGTGCAGTTCGTTTAGCAAAAGAACAAAAAAGCAGCCAAAAAGTGCATATTACGGTCTTTTTGGCGGTATATGATCTTTCTTATGAAATGTCTGCTCTACTTTCTTCTGAAGAGCGAGAAGAAATGCATCAAGGCGTTATTGCACAAAGAACTCTCGCTATCCAACCTTATCTAGAAAAATATGCTGATCCTAATATTGAATTTAAAGCAATTGTTGTATGGCACAGTAATGAAGCTGAAGCGAGCACTCATGAAGTGGAACAAAATCAATATGATTTAGTCGTCAAATATACTAAAGAGGAAGAAAGTATAACCTCTTTAATTTTTACTCCAATGGACTGGCAGCTTTTACGTAAATGTCCGAAACCGCTATTAATGGTTAGAGACGGGGATTGGAAGCACCAACGCCGCATTTTGATTGCTGTTAATGTTGCTGATGATGAAGAAAAAAATCATAAAATATTTAATGAACAACTTGTCAATTTGGGGATTGATTTAGCAGATAATCTTGAACGAGGTAACGTGCATTTAGTTACAGCCTATCCTCCTACACCAGTGAATATGGCAATTGACTTACCTGAATTTAATAGTGGTGAATATGAAAAAAATACACGAGGTCAATATTTAATCAATATGAAAGCACTGCGCCAGCAATTTGGTATTGATGATGATCATACACATGTACGTGAGGGATTTCCCGAAGAAGTAATTCCTCAAGTTGCTCAAGAATTAGAAGCAGAATTAGTTGTATTAGGTACTATTGGACGTACAGGTTTATCCGCTGCCTTTTTGGGTAATACTGCTGAGCATGTAATTAATAAACTTAGTTGTAATTTATTAGCAATTAAACCTAACAAAACTGACTCAGATGGTTAAAAGAGCGGTCTATTTTGTGAAAATTTTATGAAGAAAACAGCCTGTTAAATAACAGGCTGTTCTGCATTAGAGCTTAGTAGAAATTGCTATGACTTACTTATATTTTTTGTGATACTCATTACGAAGATCAAAAAGTTTTTTTGCTGTTGTTTTTGCTGCAGCTAAATTACCTTCTTGTGCAAGCCTTTCTGCTTCATCAATAACAGCAATAAATTCTTTCATCCCTTCTTGATAACCTCTAAAATCTGTATCATTATCAATACTTGATGGTTTTTTATCTGTTGATTGAACCGCTAAATCACGTAATTCTTTTGCTGCTTTTTGGAATGCAGCAAGATCATTTGCATTAGTTAATGCAGATGCTACTCCTTTCATTTGGTTCATTTCAGCACGAACATTTGCATTTGATACTGTTGTAACAGCTAAACCAATAATCGCAACAGAAAGTAATTGCTTTAATTTACTCACTTATTTTCTCCCACAAATTGAAATAAAAAAATAACCAAACCACCAAAATGATTTCAATGGTTTGGTTATTCTAACTAATCTTATTTTATTGTGCCACAAGTTAAACAATATAAATATTGTCCTTTAGGATCATTCATTTTATGTAATAAACCTAATTGTTGTTGTACTTGATAGTACTGATGTGGTAGACCTACACTTGCTGACAAACTTTGTTTTACAAATAATTGCATATTATGTTTTAGATCACGCAACAAACTACTAAACAGACTATCATCTGTTTCTACTAGCCATTCAAGCGCAAACTTTTCAGTTCTTTGGCTTTCATCGAGTGATAGATTTGCAAGTTCAGTCGCTTTAGCAACAGCAATATCAAAATTGCCCACCTCATCAACAAGTTTATGTTTTAATGCTTCTTCACCTAACCAGATACGACCTTGTGCAATATTGTCTACTTGTTCTTTAGATAATCCCCTACCTTTACTCACTAATGATAAGAATCGATCATAGCCATGCTCAATTTCAAGTTGGAATATATCATTCATCTCTGAAGAAAGCGCACTAAAACTGGAGAAGTTACTTAATGGCGAAGTCGATACGCCATCAGCAGAAATCCCGACTTTCTTAATTGTCTTTTCAAAGGTTGGGAACATAGCAAAAATACCAATTGAGCCTGTAATAGTATTTTTATCTGCTACAATATAATCAGCAGTACTTGAAATCCAATATCCACCAGAGGCTGCCATTGATCCCATTGATACAACAACAGGTTTTCCTGCTTGCTGTAAGTTATCTACTTCTTGACGAATTATTTCTGAAGCAAAGGCACTACCACCAGGACTATTAACGCGTAAAATAACAGCTTTTACTTGATCATCATAATAGGCTTGACGTAATAAACGGGCAACACTATCCCCACCAACTTCATGCTCATAACTTTCGCCATCAATAATGGCTCCTTCCACATTGACTACCGCAATTTTATGCTTACCTTCCTCTAGCATACGATCTGGTAATGCAGACAAATATTTATCAAATTCAATTAATTTAATATTTCCCTCTTCATCTTCACCAAATAATTTTGCTAATTTATCATCTATATCCAAACGACTCGCAAGACCCGTGACGAGTTTACGCTGTTGTGTATAAGCTGTATGATTTCCTTTTAAAGCGCTTAACTCTTTTACATAAGTTTTTGCATCAGGTAAAACTAAATCAGGCGTAATTTGACGATTTTCTGCAGCAACTTGTTTATAGTTATTCCACATTTTACTAAGCCATTGTGATAGATCAGCTTTTGCCTCAGGTGACATATCATCACGTAAAAATGGCTCAACGGCCGATTTATAAGTGCCTACTCGAAAAACATTAGCTGTCGCATCTAACATATCCAACATAGACTTGAAATATAAGTTTTCTTGTCGTAATCCTGTAATTTCAACTGCACCTATCGGATTGATGAGAATCTCATCGGCATAACTTGCTAATAGATATTGAGATTGACCAAAGCTGTCTGCAAAAGCAATCACTGGCTTATTACTTATTTTAAATGACTTAATTGCCTTTCCAACATATTCGATGGCAGGTAAATCTGCCCCTTCAAAAAAGTTTAAATCTAAAACTAAGCCTCGGATACGTTCATCTTTCGCAGCATTTTCAATAGTATAAACAACATCAAACGTTGAAATTTGACGTGGGACATGTTGATTATCTAGCTCTTTTAATGCATTTTGCCAAGAAGTACTTTCTTCTCGATTATCTGCCAAATAACCATCTAAATTGAGTAATAATGCACCTTGATCACCCTCTAACAGGGTGTGTTGTGTTTTCGTTACATGGGTAAAAAGACCGACTAATACAGCTAGTAATAAAACAAAACATAAAAAAACAATATTCATAACTAAGTCACGAATAAAATTTAAAATACGCCAACAAAATGTTAGCAAACGTAAAATTTGCATAAAACCTCATCCATTAGAAGATAAAAATTTAATTTGGATAACATATCATAAACTCGACTTGCAATAAACGTTCCTTTAAAAATATGCTAGAATTCACGCGATTTGATATAAGGAGAATCTCATGGATGCGTTACAATTACTTATTAACCGTCGTTCAGAAAAAAAGCTTACGACACCTGCGCCCAATAAAACGCAATTAGAACTCATTTTTCAAGCAGCATTGAATGTGCCTGATCATGGACGTTTACACCCTTATCGCTTTGTTGTTATTGAGGAAGAAGCCTTAAACAAATTTGGTACATTACTAAAAGAAGCAGTATATGAGTTTGAATTAGGTGATGAAAAATTAAAAAAAGCTGAAAATTTAGCACAAAGAGCACCTATGATTATCGCTGTAGTGGCTAAAATAAATAAAGAAGCAAAAGTTCCTGCATGGGAACAAATGTTATGTGCAGCTTGTTCAACCTATGCGATTCAACTAGCAGCAAATGCACAAGGTTTTGCTAATGTATGGATTACAGGTAAATGGGTAGATGGCAATGCTTTACGCCAAGCACTCCACTGTCAAGAAAGCGAAAAAATTATTGCTTTATTAATGATAGGTACAGCAGAAGATAAATTAGAAAGAGAGAAGAGAATACAGGATACGGATGAATTTGTTCAATATTTATCTTGATTAATTAGCTTGTATCATCATATTTATCTCAGGTAGTTTTTTATACTGATAAAAAAAGTGCGGTCATTTTGACCGCACTTTTGTTTTTATTCATTGGAAAAAGCATTAAGCTTCGCCAAGTAATTTTAGCTCACGTGATCTGACTTGTTTTTTCAAAATTGTTAAAAACTTATCAATTGTAAATGTCCCTAAATCAGCACCTTTACGTGTACGTACAGCCACTTTTCCTGCTTCTATCTCTTTATCACCACAAACAAGCATATATGGTACACGACGCAAAGTATGCTCACGAATTTTAAAACCAATTTTTTCATTACGTAGATCAGATTTTACGCGTAATCCTGCATCAGATAATGTTTTCACCACTTGTTGTACATAATCTGATTGTGAGTCAGTAATATTCATTACGACAGCTTGTGTAGGTGCTAACCATGCTGGGAAGAAACCCGCATACTCTTCTGTGATAATACCGATAAAACGTTCAATAGAGCCCAAAATTGCACGGTGAATCATTACCGGTGTGCGACGATCATTATCCTCTGCAACATAAGAGGCATTTAAACGACCTGGTAAGGCGAAGTCTAACTGAATCGTACCACATTGCCACTCACGATCTAAACTGTCACGCAATGCAAACTCGATTTTAGGACCATAAAAAGCGCCTTCTCCTTCTTGAATCTCATATTCAAGCCCATTATGTGCTAATGCAGCAGCAAGACCTGCTTCTGCACGATCCCACATATCATCCGCACCAATACGTTTTTCTGGACGGGTTGACAATTTCACTTGAATATTTTCAAAACCAAAGGTGCTGTAAATGTCATAAACCATTTTGATACAAGCAGTCACTTCACTTTCAATTTGATCTTCAGTACAGAAAATATGTGCATCATCTTGTGTAAAACCACGAACACGCATTAATCCATGTAATGAACCAGATGGTTCGTTACGATGACAAGAACCAAATTCTGCCATTCTAATGGGTAAATCACGGTATGATTTCAAACCTTGGTTGAAGATTTGTACATGCCCTGGACAATTCATTGGTTTGATCGCATATTCACGGTTCTCAGATTGAGTGGTGAACATTAAGTCACCATAATTTTGCCAGTGCCCTGTTTTTTCCCAAAGTACTCGATCCATCATAAATGGACCTTTGACTTCTTGGTAATCATATTCTTTTAACTTAGTACGAACAAACGTTTCCAACTCACGGAAAATCGTCCAACCATCATTATGCCAGAACACCATACCAGGTGCTTCTTCTTGCATATGATATAAATCTAAAGCTTTACCTATTTTACGGTGGTCACGTTTTGCAGCCTCTTCTAAATGTGTTAAATATTCACTTAATTGTTTTTTATCTGCCCATGCTGTACCGTAAATACGTTGTAACATTTTATTTTTGCTATCACCACGCCAGTATGCGCCAGCTACTTTCATTAATTTGAAATGGTGACAAAAACGCATGTTTGGTACATGTGGACCACGACACATATCAATATATTCTTCATGATGATAAAGTGCGGGAGTATCACAACGATCAATATTTTCATCTAAAATCGCCATTTTATATGGCTCACCGCGTTGTTCAAAGGTATCGCGTGCCTCTTGCCAGCTCACGACTTTTTTTACCACATCATAATTGGTTTTAGCCAGCTCAAGCATACGTTTTTCTAATGCATCTAAATCGTCTTGTGTTAAAGAACGGTCTAAATCCACATCATAATAAAAACCATTGTCGATTGTTGGACCAATCGCCATTTTCACATTTGGGAATAATTGCTTAATTGCGTGCCCCAATAAATGTGCACAAGAGTGGCGAATAATTTCTAATCCATCTTCGTCTTTTGCAGTAATAATCTCTAATTTGCTATCATTTGTGATAACGTCACAAGCATCTTTACGCTCGCCATTCACACGCCCAGCAATACAGGCTTTAGCAAGACCTGCACCAATACTTGCTGCAACCTCTAACACAGAAACTGGTTGTTCAAATTGACGCTGTGAACCGTCAGGTAATGTAATAATTGGCATAATATTTCCTTTACAGTGGTAACCCATACGAGAGGTTACTTGTTTTTGTTTTACTCAAAATTATTAAAAATAAACCGCACTTTAGACTCATTCCTACTCTGAATAAGGCAAAAATGCGGTTAGAAAGTGTAACATATTTAATGATTATTGGCGATTTAGAATTTGCTGAATCAGTATAGATCCTCTGAAAATACACATTTTTTTATATTAAAAACAAATAATCATTCACATTTATACTAACTCGTTATAAATTAAAACACTAAGTTCTTTTGTTAATCTAACTAATTTATTTTAGTATATGGATCCAATAAACGTTATTTTCACGACGAGGAGACGCCATGAAACTCACGACAAAACTTTCTTTAATTGCGGCTGGTTTATTTGCTATCAGTACTGTACAAGCCGCCAACAAAACATTCATTAATTGTGTGAGTCGCGCACCGAGTAGTTTCAGTCCCGCATTAGTAATGGAGGGAATTTCATATAATGCAAGCTCACAACAAGTTTATAACCGTTTAATTGAATTTAAGCGTGGTACCACAGATATTGAACCTGCCCTTGCAGAAAGCTGGCAAATTAGTGATGATGGTTTAACCTATACCTTTAATTTACGTAAAGGCGTGAAATTCCATAGTACAAAGGAATATAAACCGACACGTGAATTTAATGCTGACGATGTCCTTTTTTCTTTCCAACGCCAATTAGATAAATCTCATCCTTATCATGCTGTATCTAAAGGAACTTACCCTTACTTTAATGCCATGAAGTTTCCAAAGCTACTCAAAGCAGTAGAGAAAGTGGATGATCACACAGTAAAAATCACTTTAAATAAACCTGATGCTACTTTCTTAGCGAGTTTAGGTATGGATTTTATTTCTATTTATTCAGCAGAATATGCTGATAAAATGCTGAAAGCAGGTACGCCAGAAAAAGTTGATACAACACCAATTGGAACAGGTCCTTTTATCTTTGCAGGATATCAATTGGAACAAAAAATTCGTTTTTTGGCTAACCCTGATTATTGGAAACCGAAAGCTGATATTGATCGCTTAATTTTTGATATCGTGCCTGATGCGGGAACTCGTTACGCTAAATTACAGTCAGGGGCTTGCGATATGATTGATTTCCCAAATATTGCAGATTTAGCCAAAATGAAAGCGGATCCAAAAGTACAATTAATGTCGAAAGAAGGGCTAAATATTGCTTATATCGCATTTAATACTGAAAAGGCGCCTTTTGATAATGTTAAAGTACGTCAGGCGTTAAACTACGCAACTGATAAACAAGCCATTATTGATGTGGTATACCAAGGTGCGGGGGTTATCGCGAAAAATATTCTGCCACCAACAATTTGGAGCTACAATGATGAAATACAAGACTACCCTTTTAACATTGAAAAAGCGAAACAATTATTAGCTGAAGCGGGCTATCCAAATGGGTTTGAAACAGAAATCTGGGTTCAGCCTGTGGTACGTGCTTCTAACCCTAATCCTCGTCGTATGGCTGAAGTAATTCAAAATGACTGGGCAAAAGCAGGAGTAAAAGCAAAATTAGTCAGCTATGAGTGGGGCGATTATATCAAACGAACTAAAGCTGGAGAATTAACAGCTGGTACTTACGGTTGGTCTGGAGATAATGGTGATCCTGATAATTTCTTATCACCGCTGTTAGGCAGTGAAAATATTGGAAATAGTAATTATGCTCGTTGGCGTCATCCTGAATTTGATGCATTATTAAACCAAGCAATTAGCTTATCAAATCAAGATGAACGCGCCGCCCTTTACAAACAAGCACAAGTGATTGCTAAAGAACAAGCACCTTGGATTACTATCGCTCATTCCATCACAAACACAGCTTTGAGCCCAAGGGTAAAAGATTATAAACAAAGCCCATTTGGTTATAGTTATTTTTATGGTACTAAATTAGCAGACTAGCCAAAAATTTTGTAGAAATGACCGCACTTTACTAGGTAAAGTGCGGTTTGTTTTTAACATCTATTTAGCTTAACCCTTGTTTTTAGTCTTCCATCATTTACAGAATCATTTCTGTATATTGTAGAGTAGCTCTTTTGATGAGTAAATTGTAATAATAGGTCGCTATTTTTGTGGCACTGATAATACGATATTAAATTGCTGTCTTTCTATCTGTTCTGGCAGTTGGAAAACAATTTGAGATACATCACCAGTATAATAACGTGTTATTTGAAAATAGCGTTTGTCTTCGTCAACTTCTGGAGGGAAAGGCTGGCGAGCTTGAAAAAAATCTCTGATCTCTTTTTCTGTTTTGATTTTATCCATGTCTACTAAACGATGAACCTCTTTAAAAAGATTGGCTAATTGGCGGTGATATGACTTTTCATCATCAGTTAGTAAAGGATGTATACTTGAACCTATACCCAATAATGCACGCCCATCTTGATAAAAAGCATGCATAATAACAGAACTTACCCTATTTTTAGGCAACCTATATGTCACGGCATTCCCCGTAATTTGAGTGAGGTGAATACTATCAAATTGCGTCTCAATTTTATCAGGCACTTGAGTAATCTTATAAGACTGATAGTGCTGTAAAGGTAAATCAATTTGGAAAGAAACTTGTTTTAATGTTTGATCACTCTCAATCACAACTTGGTCATAAAAGCTATCTTTTGTCGCATAAACAGATTGCTCTATTTCTGACAAATGATGTTGTTCTAATTCTCCCTCAATATTCTTATCTGTAAAAATTTTTGAGGGTGATAAATAGTCAATATTTGTTTCACGAGAGCCATCCATTAACACCATCTCAGTTGGTGTAAAAATAGGGTGTAATTGAGTATTCCGATAAAAGTAATCAGGCTCCAAACCGAGTAACTTAGCTAATTTGTAGCTTTCTTTATGGATATTAAAAAAATAATAAGGATATTTATAATCGATATGACTTTGCTTTTGCATGAAAAATTGATTTATTTCCTCGCTATCTATTTGTTTTTTAGCAGGAAGCACAATGAAATTATGTTCATCTTTAGGATCAAACTTTTTTATTGGCCTGACGGGTTGAATTTCGATTGGGTTAAGCGAATCACTATTCGAAATTTGCGTCATATATTCAAAGGATGATTGTAATCGTGCTAATAAATGTTGCTTATCTTCCATTTTTGCCTGAGCGGATATAGACATACAAAATGATAAATACAATACATAGTTCAATTTTCTTAAAAGACGCATAATCTCTCCTAAAGCATAAAATTAAGTGTATATATACAACAAAAATGTCACTCAAGCACTGATTTATTCCATCTCTTTTAATGAATTTACATTCATTCTGTTATCAATTGACAATAACAAAACATCTTTTCGTTTTTAAAAGAAAAAACACTTTTCTACGATAAAATAGATTAAAACTAGCATTAAAAGTAAAGAACTTTGATATCTATCACAGTAATTTTTCATTAATCTTTTACACTATCAATGAAATATTTTCAATATCGGAGGGTGCTATGTGGAAACATGTTTCTCAAGTATTGGCTGATCAATTCGGTGCCTACTATTCAATTAAACATAAAGAAAAAATTCACACGGGTGAAATGCATGAGGCTTGGATTATTGATGATGGCATCCAACCTGTTTTTGTCAAAGTGAATGATAAAACATTTCGGTCTATGTTCCGTGCTGAAGCTGATCAGCTCACCCTCCTTGCTAAAACAGATACCATAAAAGTGCCTAATGTTTATACTGTAGGCTGTTCACATACACACAGTTTTTTACTATTAGAAGCCTTAAATTTAAATAAAAATAATTCTGCCCAAGCGATGGCTAGATTTGGTGAACAACTTGCTAAATTGCATCTGATTAAAGGTTCAGAAAATTATGGTTTAGATTTTGACACTTGGCTTGGACCAGAATATCAACCAAATGAATGGAAAGATAATTGGGCCAAATTTTTTAGTGAACAACGTATTGGTTGGCAATTACAATTATGCAGAGAAAAGCAATTAGATTTTGGTAATATTGATGTAATAGTTAATAAAGTGGCTGAATTACTCACTAAGCATAAACCAGTTCCTTCACTCTTACACGGTAATTTATGGATTGAAAATTGTGCCAGTGTAAATGATCAAATCGTGACTTACGATCCTGCTTGTTATTGGGGAGACAGAGAATGTGATTTGGCTTTCAGTGAGCTATTTGAGCCTTTCCCGATACAATTTTATGAAAATTATGACCGCACTTATCCCATTGAAGAAGGATATAAAGAGCGTAAAGCAATTTATCAACTCTATTATTTGCTGAATTTTAGTCATCGCTTTCACCGACATTATGTTGAACTCACTAAAAAATTTATTCATGATTTATTAGCAAATTAACTTGATACTCATAAGCAAAAGGCTCTTCGTATGAAGAGCCTTTTATTTATAGCTAGACAAAGTCTAGCTATAAAAACCATACGCTTTGCGTATGGAACAGAAAAGCTTAAGCGGTGAGCAGAACAAAACATCCTCCTATAATGAACAAGGCTGACAACCAAAATTCAACATATAGGAGGATAAGTCATGGCAAGTAAATCCAATGACGATTCAAGTCTATCACACACAAGATGGAACTGTAAGTACCACATAGTCTTTATCCCTAAGTATAGGAGAAAAGCAATTTATGGAAAATTGCGAGTTGATATAGGAGGGATACTAAGACAATTATGTCACTACAAGAATGTAGAGATAATAGAGGCATATGCAATGAAAGATCATATCCATATGCTGTTAAGGATACCTCCAAAACTGGCCGTTTCAAGTTTTATGGGGTATTTAAAAGGTAAGTCATCGCTAATGATATTTGAAAGACATGCAAATTTAAAATATAAGTATGGGAATCGAAATTTTTGGGCGAAAGGCTATTATGTAAGTGCAGTAGGTTTAAATACAAAAATTGTAGAGGAATATATCCGAAATCAGGAAAAGGAAGATATGATTCAGGATAATTTATCGAAGAAAGAATATATGGACCCCTTTAAGGGGTAGGCAACAGAGTTATTGAACGGTTGTCAGACTTCACATGCCCCTTGAGGGGCATGTGAAGTACTAGGCCCTTATAGGGTGGCCTAAAAACCGCCCGTTTTACGGGCGGATTGTTATTCAAAAAACACTTAGTTTATTTTCTATAAAGTGGAGCTGGACCTGTTGTACCTGCTTCCATACCTTGTGTATTTTGTTTTAATGTTGTACCTGAAGCGGTAATTTCTACACGACGGTTAGGGCGTAAACAATCTCTTAATTCAGCACCTTGTACACCGTCACAAGCTTTTACTTGCTGTGCTTTACCATAACCTACAGCATGGATGTTCGCATCAACACCTTGCTCAATTAAGCGTGCTTTAACACGATCTGCACGGCGTTGAGAAAGTTTTAAGTTATATGACTCTGAACCTAAACGGTCTGTATAACCAGCAACTTTCACTTCTTTTGCTGAAGATGATTTTAATTGTGCAGCTACACTATCAACGACTTCTTTACCTTTTTCAGTTAATGCATCTTTATTAAAATCAAATAAGAAATCGCCACTTAAACTAAACGCTGAATTACCATTACAACCATTTGGATACCAGAAGAAGCTTTGTGCATTCATGTTTTTATCAAATAGGATTTTGTATTGGCAAACTTTGTGTACACCATTTTCACGATAATTAAACACATAGTCCCATTCACGAACGCCATAAAGTCCTTCAGCAAAGTGTGGACGACCAATTAAGTTATAAAGTTCATCTTTATTCATACCACGTTCAATCATACGAACATTATCCCAGTTTGGCCAAGAACCAAATTGGCTACCATCGTGATTGAATACTGACTCATCAATTTTTGGCCAAACCAAATTATCTGATGTGCCTTCATCAGTTATCTTACTTAAGTTACCACACGCAACTAATGTTGTTGCAGCAACAGCGGTTAATAAAAAACGTGATAATTTCATATGTGTTACCTTAGTTCCTTTCATTGTTGGAAATCGTCATTCTCATAATCACAGCAAATAAGTTTAGGGAGTGACTCTTAATAAAACTTCTCTTTTTTACCTTTAGCTTTTCACGGAATAACTAGAGATATTGAAATTGTTCAAAATTCGACTCAATATAGTAAGTCGTATTATTCACAAAGTAAACTAATAAATCTCTAATATTTCACAACATTTAGTCAAGTAATGTAAAGCTGGTTAAGCTAAAGTAATGCAATGTGAAGTGCGATTAAAGTAATGTACTATCATTTCGTTTTAACCAGCGCAATAAAACATTTTCTACACTTTCTTCTGCTTGCTTACCAAATTTTTGCATGAGTGATTTTTTAATTGAATATTTTACAGATAATACTGTTTTATCTTTCATCGCCTCTAAGATTAATTCATCACTTGTTGCAATATGATCAATTAAATTCAGTGCGAGAGCCTGTTCACCAAACCAATGTTCTCCTGTGGCTACTTTATTAATATCTAAGTTTGGTCTATTTGTTAAAACAAATTGTTTAAAAAGTTGATGGGTTTCTTCGAGTTCTTGTTGAAATTTTTGTTTACCTTTTTCAGTATTTTCACCTAACATTGTTATAGTGCGCTTATATTCTCCAGCTGTCATCACATCTACATCCACATCATGCTTTTTCAAAAAACGATGGATATTCGGGATTTGTGCAACGACACCAACAGAACCTATAATGGCAAAAGGAGCAGCAACAATTTTATCGGCAACACAAGCCATCATATAACCACCACTTGCAGCGACTTTATCGACCGCGACAGTAAGTTTAATTCCGTGTTGTTTTAAGCGAGCTAATTGTGATGAGGCTAAACCATAACCGTGGACAACACCACCAGGACTTTCTAAGCGTAACAATACTTCATCTTCTGGCTTAGCTGCACCAATAATTGCACTAATTTCCTCACGTAATGCTTTCGTTTCTGACGCCATAATATCACCAGTAAACGTTAAAACATATAAATGAGGTTTACGTTCTATATCGATCTCTTTTTCTTTTTTACGTTTTGCTTTTTCTATTTTTGCTTTTTCTTTATCTGCCTTTTTCTGTGCTTTTTCGACTTGTTTAAGTGCATCTTCGCTTAAATGAAAATCACGTAATTTCTTTGTATTATCATTGTAATCCTGTGATAGATCCGTAATGAGTAATTCCCCTTGTGCTTTCGCTTTGTGCTGTTTTAAAACAAAAATCATAAATCCAATACCAGCAATAACTAATAAAATTGTTAAAATTTCCAATATAAATACGGCATAACCTGCGGCAATTTCAGACCACATAAGATTCCCTCTTAATGTAAATAAGTAAAATAAGAGAATTTATAATAGCGAGTTCACAATAAAGTGCAATTTATATCATCATTATTTACTTTTTATTGATAATTTTTTTCTAAAAATACTATTTATTTCGAAATAATAAAGCATATAATGACATTCCTTTATATTCCATTACAGCAAAAAGGATATTTATCATATGAAAAATGTATTAGTGTTAAAATCAAGTATTTTAGCTGGCTACTCTCAAAGTAACCAACTTTCAGATTATTTTGTTTCAAAATTAAACGATGTTAATGTCATTGAGCGCGATATCGCAGCAAAAACATTACCTTACTTTGATGGTGTTGCAGTTAACGCATTAAGAGGTCAGCCAAATACAGATGAAGACAAAGCACTTTTAGCACTTTCTGATGAATTAGTTGCTGAATTAAAAAATGCTGATGTGATTGTATTCAACGCACCAATGTATAACTTCAATATTCCTGCACAGCTAAAAAGCTACTTTGATTTCATCGCTCGTCCAGGTGTAACTTTCCAATACAGCTCAAATGGCCCAGAAGGTCTTGTAAAAGGTAAAAAAGCAATTGTTATCACTACAACAGGTGGTATGCACAAAGGTCAAGCAACAGATATCGTTGCCTCTTATATGAAAATTATGTTAGGTTTTGTTGGTATCACAGATGTTCAATTTGTTTACGCAGAAGGTTTTGGTCTAGGCGAAGAAGCAGTTACTAAAGCACAAACTCAAGCAAAAGCAGAACTTGATCAAATCGCAAGTACATTCTAATTTTTAAAGGCAGTATTAAAAGCTGCCTTTTCTTTTACCCCATCCTAATCTCCTCCACTATAACGTATTTATTCGGCTATTTATATTATTGCTCATTACACCAAGCTTTATCTTATCGACCTTATTTAGTTTAACTTTGTACGATTTTTAGTAATTTAGGTCCACTAATGAATCCTACAAAACCGAAAAGATCACTTTTAGGCGCGTATTCGCTTGAATTAATTAAAGCCTATGCATAACAGTAGCTTACTTACCACATCAACATACGGTTATTGTACATGATATAGACTGAGATGAAGTCACTTGTATGTTAAAATACAAGCAGCTGAGGTTAAAGAAAGATAGATTGAATATTGTCGCTTATATCAAGTAGGCATGAAAGATGTAAAAAAAATTGCTATGATGTTCTAACGTATTTTAGTAAATGAAATTATAGGAGGAACAATGCAAAAAATCGCATTAGTAACAGGTGCCAGTGCAGGATTTGGTTCGGCTATTTGTCGTACATTAGTTGAACATGGTTATAAAGTAATTGGTACCGCTCGACGTGCCGATCGTCTGACTGAACTTCATCGTGAATTAGGTGAAGATTTTTACCCACTTGCTTTTGATGTATCTGATCTACAAGCAACAGAACAGGCACTACAAAGCTTACCTCAAGCATGGCAACATATTGATTTACTAGTAAACAATGCAGGATTAGCATTAGGGCTAGAACGCGCGGATCAAGTTGATTTAGCGGATTGGGAACAGATGATTAACACTAATGTGAAAGGGTTAGTCACGATGACACGTTTAATTCTCCCTAAAATGGTGGAACGTAACACAGGCCATATTATCAATATGGGATCAATCGCTGGAACTTATCCTTACCCTGGTGGCAATGTGTATGGAGCAACAAAAGCCTTTGTAAAACAATTTAGTTTAAATTTACGCGCAGACTTAATTGGAACTGCTATTCGTGTTACTAACATTGAACCTGGACTGTGTGGTGGTACAGAATTTTCACATGTTCGTTTTAAAGGTGATGAACAACGTGTAGAAAAATTATATGAGAATGTCGAATTTATTCGTGCTGAAGATATCGCAAATATTGTTCTTTGGGCGAATCAACAACCAGCTCATGTTAATATTAACCGTATTGAAGTCATGCCTGTTGCCCAAAGCAGTGCGGCGCTACAAGTAGCCAGAAAACAATAATCCCTACCTTATTACACCTCATAGAAGATTTATTTAGTTTGTGTTTGTAAAAATAAGCTGAATAAATCTTCTTTTCAAAAAACACTTGCCTTTTTATTTATGTACTAGTTTAATAGTTCTTGTTAATTATTATAAATATAGGAATGTTATTTATGTCAGACACATTACTTAATCCTTATTTTGGGGAATTTGGCGGGATGTATGTCCCTGAACTTCTAGTACCAGTATTAAAAGAACTTGAAAAAGCTTTTATCGAGGCACAACAAGATTCAGAATTTCAACAAGAGCTATTCGATTTATTACACAATTATGCGGGACGTCCTACTGCATTAACTCTATGCCGTAACCTCACTCAAGGCACTAAAACGAAATTATATTTAAAACGGGAAGATCTATTACATGGCGGCGCACATAAAACTAATCAAGTTTTAGGACAAATTCTATTAGCAAAACGTATGGGGAAAACACGCATTATTGCAGAAACAGGTGCTGGTCAACATGGTGTAGCAACCGCCCTTGCCTGTGCGATGTTAAATATACCTTGCCAAATTTACATGGGAGCAAAAGATGTAGAACGCCAATCCCCTAATGTCTTCCGTATGCGTTTAATGGGAGCAAAAGTGATACCTGTAACTAAAGGAGTGGCTTCGTTAAAAGATGCTTGTTGTGAGGCAATGCGTGACTGGGCTGAAAATTATCAAAATACCCATTATTTATTAGGAACAGCAGCGGGTCCCCACCCTTTTCCAACAATTGTGCGCGAATTTCAAAAAATTATTGGTGAAGAAACAAAACGTCAGTTATTAGCAAAAGAAGGGCGCCTACCTGATGCGGTGATTGCTGCTGTAGGCGGTGGTTCTAATGCAATCGGCATTTTTACTGATTTCATTGAAGAAAAACAAGTAAAATTAATTGGTATTGAACCCGCAGGGAAAGGAATTTCAACAGGTCAACATGGTGCACCACTGCGCCATGGTCGAACAGGTATTTACTTCGGTATGAAAGCCCCTCTCATGCAAACCCCAGATGGACAGATTGAAGAGTCTTATTCTATTTCTGCAGGTTTAGATTTCCCTTCTGTTGGACCGCAACATGCACATCTTTATTCAACAGGTCGTGCCGAATATGAGTCAATTACTGATGATGAAGCACTTGAAGCCTTTCAAGCCCTTGCACGTCATGAAGGAATTATTCCTGCATTAGAAAGTTCACATGCTCTTGCTTATGCATTAAAACTAATCCGGCAATCCCCTGAAAAAGAACAGTTATTAGTAGTAAATTTATCTGGTCGTGGTGATAAAGATATTTTTACTGTAGACAAAATTTTAGCTGAAAAGGAGTTTTCTCATGAGCCGTTTTAATCAGTTATTTCATCAGTTAAGCATGAAAAATGAGGGTGCTTTTATTCCTTTTGTCACACTTTGTGATCCAAACTTCGATCGCTCTTTTGATATCATTTGTACTTTAATTGAAAGCGGTGCAGATGCATTAAAAGTATGTTTTCCTTTTTCTGATCCGTTATTAGATGCTCCTATCATTCAAGCAGCAAATAAACGCGCTCTTGAAGCGGGTTGTAGCAGTAAAGAAAGTTTTGCCTTATTAGCTAAAGTGCGGTCTAAATTTCCAGACATTCCTATTGGCTTATTGCTATGTGCAAATCTCGTCTATGCACAAGGGATTGAATGCTTTTATCAACGTTGTGCAGAAGCTGGTGTAGATGCAGTACTCATTGTCGATGTACCTTTATTCGCTTATCGAGAGTTTACGCCTTCGGCAGAGAAATATAGTATTCAGCAAGTTTTTATTTGTCCGCCTAATGCTGATGAGAAAACTATCCAACAAGTGGCTAAATATAGTCAAGGCTATACATATCTAATTTCTCGAGCAGATGTAACTAGTGCGAACAATCAAGACAAAGCGAAAAGTTTAGATAACCTTGTTGAACGTTTAAAAGCCAACCATGCACCACCTATTTTACAAGGGGTTGATATTTCTCAACCAGAACAAGTTCGAGAAACGATTCAATCAGGCATTACTGGCGTGATATCTGACTCTGCTATTGTTAAAATTATTGAACAGTATTTAACACAGCCAGAACAAGGTCTTATCGCATTAGCTGAATTTGTTAAAAAAATGAAAAAAGCCACCGCACTTTAAACTATATAAAAAAGCCCAATCAATCATGATCGGGCTTTTTTATTAAAATTGTTGTGTAACACTAAATTTAACATTTCGTCCTAAACCAGATGCGAGTTCACCTAGATATGGATGATAAGAACGGTTAAATAAATTATCAACAGTGACTTTAAAATTGAGACCTTTTAATCTTGAAGGACTCCAAGAGGCAAATACACCATGTAAACTATAACCTTTTGAAGAAGGTAGCGACCAGTATACTGCTTTAGGATCACCTGCAATTGGCGATCTATCTTGTCTTCTAACAAATTCAGCTCTCCATCCTGCAGTCAAATAATAATGAGGTATATTGAAACCTAAAGTGACTGTCGCTTTTCTTGCTGGTATTTCAGCGATCCATGTTTTTGTTTTACCCCATGGATTTCTAGGCGAAGTATCACGTCGTCCTTTTACATAAGAATAAGTCGCACTACCAAAGAGATATTTTGATTGATAGTAGGCTTCTAGCTCTGCACCCTGAATAACATAACCAGGTAAGTTACGGTAATTACTAATAATTCCAGAACAAACATTATTATCAACATCTAAAGCATTTTCTACACAATTTACACCTCGTGTTTTAAAGATCTCATTTTTACCCCGATTATAAAAATATGTTGCTCGGAATTGTAATGAATCATCTTTTAAAATAGTATCGTCAAAACTAAAAACGCCTCCTATTCTAGTTTGGTTTATCGTTTCTTTATCTAAATTTAGAGATGTGGCTGTTACTGAGGCTAAAGAATATTGAGTTTCATATTGTTCATCAACCACAGGCGCACGCCAAGTACGGCTATAATTAGCAAATAAATTCAAATACGTTGTCACATCATAATTTAGCCCTAAATAATAAGACCAGCCACTATAGTTTCTCTGACTATAGTCATGTCCAACAGACTTATCGTTATAAACAGGAGCAATATTTGCTTTACCGATATTATTAATATGATCGTAACGCAATCCTGCTGTAAATAAGATATCTTGCCATTTCATTTGATCTTGTAAATACAATGCTTGAGTATATTGGCGACCAGATGGCATATAAGAAGGTTGGAAATAGCCATAGTTATATTTAGGATTTTTAGCACCTGCTTTATGATATATTAATGTATCTCTTTTACTTTTTATCCATTGCAAACCAAGTAAAAATTCGTGATCAACATTATGTGTAGTAAACGTACTTGTATTATTGACATCTATGCTCATATCTGAGTAAGTAATCCAACTCTTATTCCCTAACGTACCTAAAAAAGAAGAAGCTGCTTTTTCATGACGAGAATCATTTTGTGTTGTTTTACTATAACTTAATTGAGCCGCTAAATTAATCCATTGACTACTTTCAGGGAAATAACGGTACTGTAAAGTGTAACTTTCATCTTTTTGATCTCGATAAACAAGTTTTCTTTTCCAAGCAATATCTAATCCATATTTTCTTATTTCTTCAACCGTTGGTTTTGAAGAAATATCTCTTTTAGCAGCCCAAGGTTCCCAACCAGAATGAGAACCATAAGCTCCAGAAAAGGTCAATAAATGTTCAGGAGAAATAGCCCAATTTGCTTTTACTAAAGCACTTTTTTGGTTATTACGCGAAAAGAGAATTTTACTTCCGTCTGGTCTTGTGTAGTTACCCGCATTGCGTACTGAACCAAATAGTAATAAATCAAGATTACGTTGTTCATTTTGTAAAAATAATCCGCCACTATAAGTTTTCTGATTATTATTACTATTATTTCCATATTTAAATAAACCACCAATTTTTTGATTATCACTTAAAAAATCAGACGCATTTTTAGTTTCAAATTTCACTGTGCCAGCAAACCCACCATTACCATATCGTGGGGAATAATTTCCTTTATCTACAGTCACTTTATTTAATAATTCTGGCTCAATAAACACTGAGCCTTGTTGATATTTCTCAAAGCTCTTCGTCGCACCATCTAATTGAACTCGTACATCTTCAGCATCGCCCATTCCATTAATGTTTAATGTTTGTCCACCTGGACGAAATCCACCTGCCATATTAACACCAGGTAAAATATTAATTAAATCAGCTGCATTATCTGATTGTTGTTGATCAATATTTTTCTGCTTCAATACTGAGCGACCTGCTGTTTTATTTTCTTCATCAGAAGAAACGATGATAGGTAATAGTTGTTCTGTAGAAGATTCGGTTTTTGCAAAAGCGGCATTGGCATTGATGTAACTTATTGATAATAAGAATAAGGTTAAATGTCCTTTTTTGAATTGCTTTCTCATTTTCCATCCTTAATTATTAATGATAATTGTTTTTATTTTAATCAAGGGTTAAAATTTTAAATAGATTAGAATAAAAATCAATATTTTTATTAGTTATTTGTTTCTTTTCAACATTTACCTCATTTCAATTTGTAAGATATACTAACGCTCTGTTTCTGCTGTATAGGAAAAATGAATGAAAAAAATTGAACAACTTTTTGCTAATAACTATAGTTGGGCTTTACGTATGAAAGAGGAAAACTCCTCTTATTTTAAAGAATTAGCCGATCATCAAACGCCTAGTTATCTCTGGATTGGCTGCTCTGATAGTCGTGTTCCTGCAGAAAAATTAACCAATTTAGGGCCTGGGGAACTATTTGTTCATCGTAATGTGGCAAATCAAGTTATTCATACTGATCTCAATTGCCTTTCTGTAGTGCAATATGCAGTGGATGTATTAAATATTGAGCATATTATTATTTGTGGGCACACTAATTGTGGTGGGATAAAAGCCGCAATAGCAGACCAAGATTTGGGCTTAATTAATAATTGGTTACTTCATCTTCGCGATATTTGGTATAAACATAGCCATCTACTCGGTAACTTATCGCCAGAAAATCGTGCGGATATGTTGACACGTATTAATGTCGCAGAACAAGTTTATAATTTAGGTCGTTCTTCAATTATCAAATCTGCTTGGAAAAATGGCAAAAAATTGTCTCTGCATGGCTGGGTTTATGATGTAAATGACGGTTTTTTAATCGATCAAGGTGTTATGGCAACTAGTCGAGAAACTTTAGAAATCTCTTATCGCAATGCTATTGCACGTTTGTTAAAACTTAATGAAGATGAAATTATAAAAAAAGAATATGAGGAAGAATGATAAAAAAACAGCATCTATTTTTAAGATGCTGTTTTTAATTAAATAACCTGATAAATTAATGTGTTAAAGATAAAATACCGTACTTATATTCAGTAATCATATTTCTATCTGTAATCACTTCTAATGGTCTTTTTATTGAAGAAAAGTCAATATCTTTATAAGGTATTATGTGATCATTCAAAATAATTTTTGTTCCCAGTTCAACCCTCTCTGCAGAAGTAAAGACTTTTTTCCCATCTTGCCAAGTTAGTTTTGTTAATGCATCCGAAACCTGCTCTTCCGTTAAATTTGCAAAAGGTTTCAGAGAACCTAATGCCATATTAGCGTATTTATAGGTATAAGGATAAACTTGTTGTGTTGTAAATAACGCATCTAAGGAGCCTGTTGTATTAAAATACACAAAGCCATTATTACTTAAATGCTGTTTTGTTAATTCTAAAAAATCTTGACTTAATAAATTAGTTGCATAACTTCGCCAATGGAATGTTGTATTCATTAAGATAAAATCAAATTTTTCATCTTTATTTTTAGTTAACCATCTACGCCCATCATCCGTCACAATATTTATTCTTCTATCTTTCAAAATTTTTGCCATTTCTGGATAAGAATTAGCTAATAATGGATAAGCAGGATTTAGCTCTACAACCGTGATTGATTCTAAATGAGGCATTGAAGCTAAAACACTGACCCAAGAGCCTGTACTTAAACCAACAACTAATACTTTTTTTGCTTCTGGGGCAATTGCAGATAATAAATAAGCACGATGAATACCATTAGTATTATGGTCAATATCAATATTTAACATACCATCATAAACATTACTTCCATAAACAATATGTTCATTATCTTTATTAGCATAAACTTGTATCAATCCGTGCTTATTTTCAATAATTTTTTCAGTTAATAAATTATCCTTTTCAGATAACACTCGAATGATGTTGTCTGGTAAAAAAATACATAAAGCAGAAAACAGTGCAACACTCAAAGAAACTCTTTTCAATGTGTTGTGAGCTAGACAAAAATATGCAATCACAAAAGTACACAGAATGATGAAAAAATATGTTTGCTGAGTATTTAATAGATCAAGTAAATAAAAACCAATAAAAATTGGTGCTAAAGTACAACCTAATACATTCGCAAAATACACATTAGAAATAGCTGCACCCGTTTTTTTATTTTCAGATCCTAAGTGATGCACAATAGGAAAAACAATACCACGCAATAATGCAATGATAAAAACACCTAAAATAAATACTACAATATTTGTAAAATAACTAATTAATGTAAGAATGAACAAATCAAAAAATGCGGCAACAACAAACACTTTACCAATATAATCAATACTTGCTTGACCCATTTGGCAGACTTTTTTGCCAATATAAGATCCAAAAGCAATCCCTAATAAAAATAATGCAAGAATAATTGAAAAAGCTTGAGGTATTGACACTGAATAAAATGAAAACAATCTTATCCAAATCACTTCTAAACTTAAGCCTAAAAAACCACCTACAAAAGATAAGATAACGGCTTTTTGAATAATATGATGAGTGGAATTGATTACCTCTGCTTGTTTAGTCATTTGATAATTTTCTTCCTCTAAAGCAATGTCATTACCAGTATTACGATAAAGCAGAAATATAACAAATGCAATGAAGCTATTAATTGCCCCTGCAATATAAATCACTTGCTCTAAATCAAAATAACTAAATAGAAAAAAACCAGTCATAATACAAGCGCTAGACGCACCTAAAGTATTCACAAAATATAACCAGCCAATATTATTCCCGATATTATCGACATAACGATTTAAATGCTGAGTTAATAAAGGCAGTGTACTACCCATTAAAAATGTTGGAAACAATAGCAATAAGAAATTAGCTAATGCAATTGTCGAAATATTTGAATATAAAAATATATTTTTAACTAACTCAATTAATGTTGGACTCGCAAAACCAAATGCCCCTATACCTAATTCAGCTAGTGCAAAAATAAGAACAATTTTCTGTGGATATTTATCTGCAATTCGTCCTCCGCAATATGCGCCAATACCTAAACCAGCCATAAATACGGCAATGATGATTGTAATCGACTCTAGATCGACACCAAACGCAGTAAATAATAAACGCTGCCAAGCAATTTGATAAATTAAGGCAGCAAATCCTGAAAGAAAAAAGATTATCTTAATGATATTTAAATTTCCATTTTTCATTATTTTACATCCTTGATTTTATGAATAGAATCTTCTTCTAGCTCATTAAAGCTAATATTTTTTTCAAAATTAAAAACTTTAATATCTTCATCGTCCTGTTCAGAAAAGAAATCATAATGCTTATTTAATTCTTGTGTCGTAATATTTAACCATTGGCTAAATCCATACATAAAATTAAACGCACTTCGCTTTGTATTAACAACTTTTCTCACTAAGTCATTACTTGAAACTTTGAAAAAAGGTACTTCATAATTTGACTTAAACTTAGAATCGTAATCTAAATTGAATTTTTCTTTATTATCTTTTTCAATATGATTGAGACCATGATCGGAAAAGTAAATTAATGAATAACTTTCATTTCTACTCTTTAATAAGTCAACTGTGTCACTAATTAATTTATCAGTTTTTAAGATGCTATTAACATAACATGACATCTTTTTGTTTATAAACTCTAATTTTTTCTCTTCTTCAGTAATACGTTGACAAAAATCCTGATGTGACCCCATTAAGTGCAAAACAAATAACCTTGTTTTTGATGTATTATTATTTATATCTAAACGTTCTCTAAGCTTTTCAAGCAATTTAAAATCATCTTCATCTCCAGTATTAAACCCACCTTTCTTAGTGAAATAGAAGAAATCCGCACCCGCTCCAATTCGGCTTGCAATAGTATCATATTTACCAATACTACCTTGATTAGATAACCAATTTGTTTCAATACCAGCTGCTTTTGCTAACGTAATAATGTTATAGCTATAATCTATTTTTTTATCTTTCTTAAAATACAGTGATTTTAATAATGAATGATATGTAGCTGGTGCAGCAGAAATATAACCACTATTAATATAGCCTTTTGTTTTATCTAAAAAAGGACTTGTTGGTAATTCAAAGCCATAAGTCGATAAATAATCGCGACGAGCACTTTCCCCAATAATTAAAACATAATTCTGATATTCTGGAGAAGCCGATAATACTTGCCAAGGGGGCGTCACATAAGCTGCCTTTTCTAGCTCAGCTTTCTCGCTATAATAATCTCGGATACTTTCATAAATATTCACATAAAAAGAAATAATATTAATTGGGCTATTAGATAGTGTCCATCTCGTCTCTTCATCTTCTTCTGAAGAACGCTCTAAATAAAATTTAGTAGGTATATATAAGAGTGAAAAACAAAATACACCAAACAAGATGATATACATGACTCTTTTTTTACTATCAAATGGAGAACGTTGATTATATTTTTTTAATCTAATTAAAATAATTGCAGCTAAAATATAAAAAAGAGGAAATAATAGCTGAGAAAAGCTTATTTTCTGCATAAACTCTAGAGATTCATCTATATTTGTTTCCAAAAATGCTGCAACAATTCCAGAATTCAAAGAACCATAATATTGAGATATAGGATAATATAACGAGAGTGTAATAGTGATAAAGAATACGATAAAAGAAAATAATTTCTCATTATATGCATACAACAAATAATAAAAGATAAAAACACCTAATACTGCATAATGTATGCTTTGTTCTGGCGAAATAAGAGTTGAGGCAAAAGAAAATAGCAGTAGCCAAAGATAAAATAATCTTCTTTTTAAATAATTAATAAAGTTCTTAAACATCTTCATAAACGTGAAAAACTAAAAAATGGCGTTTATTATACAATAAACGATTTTAACTGATAATATAGAAACCGAAATTTTTAAAGGTATGCTACTCTACCAGCCATATCTTTGTTAGAATAAGTCTATTTTACGTACATATGATTTAGGAAGATTGGATGAGAAACGCTCAGTATCTAATTGAAATAACAGAACAAAATTTAAATGAAACATTACAGCTTTCGGAACAATCACCCTTAGTGATTGTTTTCTATGCTCCTAGCCATCAAACTTCATTAGAATTTACCGCACTTTTACAACGCTATGCAGAGCAATATCAAGGTCAATTCGTATTAGCAAAAGTTAATTGTGAAAAAGAGCAAATGATTGCCGCACAATTTCGTATTCAAGCGTTGCCGACAACTTATTTATTCAAAGCGGGGCAAGCATTAGATGCTTTTCAAGGCAGCCTAGATGAACAAACATTACAACAACGCCTAGCAATTATTCTTCCTAAAGAGGAAGAAATTAAATTTATGAAGGCATTATCATTACTGGAAACAGAAAATTACCAAGAAGCTCTACCTTTATTAAAAGAAGCATGGGAAATTTCTGATAAGCGAAACAGTGATATCGCCTTATTATACGCGGAAACATATATAGCGATGAAAAAAGTTGAACCTGCGCAAGATATTTTAAATCAAATTCCATTACAAGATCGAGATAATCGCTGGCAAGGATTACAAGCACAAATTGACCTATTAATTCAAGCGGCAGATACCCCCGAAATCCAACAGCTACAGAAAGATTTTGCACAAAATCCATCTCCTGTGCTTGCCTTAAAATTAGCAGTACAGCTTCATCAAGCTAATCGTGATGAAGAGGCCCTATCTTTGCTCTTTACACTATTAAAAAATGATTTGAATGCGGCAAATGGCGAAGTAAAACAACAATTTCTATCCATTTTATCTGCAATTGGACAAAACGATCCAATTACAGCTAAATACCGCCGTTTACTCTATTCCTTATTATATTAATAAGACAAATGAGAATGAATTGATAGCTTGAATATAAAGAAGTATCTATAATTAAAGTACAACATTTTAAATATGAAAGAGAGAAATACAATGGATTCAATTAAACATAGTAAGTTACTTATTTTAGGCTCTGGCCCAGCTGGGTATACCGCAGCTATTTATGCAGCTCGTGCAAACTTGAAACCTGTTTTAGTGACAGGGTTGCAACAAGGTGGCCAATTAACAACAACAACTGAAATTGAAAACTGGCCTGGTGATTTTGGTGATACTACAGGTCCAGAGCTTATGCAACGTATGCTACAGCATGCTGAAAAGTTTGAAACTGAAATTGTTTTTGATCATATTAATAAGGTCGATTTTTCCTCTCGTCCATTTAAACTATATGGTGATGTACAGACTTTTAGCTGTGATGCATTAATCATTGCAACTGGTGCTTCTGCTCGCTATCTTGGACTACCATCAGAAGAAGCGTATAAAGGGCGAGGTGTTTCGGCTTGTGCCACTTGCGATGGTTTTTTCTATCGTAACAAACCTGTTGCAGTTATTGGAGGTGGAAATACTGCTGTGGAAGAAGCGCTCTATTTAGCGAATATCGCATCTGAAGTCCATTTAATTCATCGTCGTGATACTTTCCGTAGTGAAAAAATCCTTGTTGATCGTTTAATGAAAAAAGTGGAAGAAGGTAAAATTATTCTCCATACCCACCGCACTTTAGATGAAGTCTTAGGTGATAACATGGGCGTGACTGGTGTACGCCTAAAAAATACATTATCTAACGAAACAGAAGATTTAATGTTAGATGGCCTATTTATTGCTATCGGTCATGCACCAAACACAGAAATTTTTGCAGGGCAGCTTGAACTGAATAATGGCTATATTGTGGTAAAATCTGGGTTAGAAGGTAATGCAACCGCTACTTCTGTGGAAGGCATATTCGCTGCTGGTGATGTGATGGATCATAATTATCGTCAAGCAATTACATCTGCGGGAACGGGTTGTATGGCTGCACTAGATGCGGAGCGATATTTGGATGCATTAGACGCTTAAACCGTTATTTTACGGTGTTAACCATATAAGTATCATAACCACATCAACAATATATTTTAACATCATATTTTTGGATAAATTATGATAAACTGTTGTCGGTGTGGAATGATTTTAATCTCTAATCAATAGAAAAAGTTTGACACTATAAATGAATGTTAGAGCTTAGATATAAACATACGAAAAACTTGAAAAACATAGCACCAACGTTATCAAGCTAAGGACGCACTCAACGCGTCCTTCACTATTTTATAACAAGATTAATCATTAAGTTGAAATCACTTTACTATGCAAAAAACACGTCAAAAATATTTACAGAAATGGCTTTGGTCACAGCAGAAACCCATTAAAAAACTACTAAGTTTGAACATTCTTCTCGCTTCTATTTCATCTGTAATTTTAGTTATTAATACTTATTTTTTAGCGAGTTTATTACATCACTTGATTATATCAGGAACTGATCGTAATACATTGTCATTCTATTTTTTCGGTCTTATCATTGGTTTTACACTTAGAGCAACTATTCTTTGGATACGTGAGCAAATTGGTTTTAAGTGCGGTCGAATTTTACGTAACTCTATCCGTCAGCAAATTTTAGATAAAATTCATCAAGTTGGACCTGCAACAATCAATCAAAAACCAGCTGGCAGCTGGGCATCTATTATGTTAGAACAAGTAGAAAACTTACATAATTACTACGCTCGTTATTTACCTCAACAGGCACTCTCAGCCATTGTGCCCATCGTGATTTTAATTGCTATATTTCCACTTAATTGGGCTGCGGGTCTTGTTTTAATGCTCACCGCACCACTAATTCCTATTTTTATGATTTTAGTGGGGATTGCGGCTGCAGAGAGTAGTCAAAAAAATATGGCAGCTTTAGCAAAGTTAAGTGGGCAATTTCTAGATCGCCTACGAGGTTTAGAAACATTACGTTTATTTAATCTTACTGAACAACAAACAAAACATATCGAAGAAAATACTGAAGCATTTCGTGAAACAACAATGGATGTATTAAAAATGGCATTCCTCTCCTCTGCTGTATTAGAGTTTTTTACATCAATTTCTATCGCATTAATGGCAGTTTATTTCGGGTTTAGCTATTTAGGAGAACTCAATTTTGGTACTTATAATACTCCTTTAACTTTATTTGTTGGTTTTTTCTGTCTTATTTTAGCTCCTGAGTTTTATCAACCACTACGCGATCTCGGTACTTATTACCATGATCGTGCTGCGGGAATTGGTGCTGCGGATGTGATTGTCGAATTTTTAGAGACAGAACATACATCTACACAATCGGCTCACCAACAATCTTTAGACATAAAACGTGCAGTTGACATTACTGCACAAAACTTAGTCGTATTATCTCCACAAGGCAACCCTTTAACAAAGCCCTTAAACTTCTCTTTACCAGCTCAGAGCCATACTGCTTTAGTTGGTCAAAGTGGTGCGGGAAAAACATCTTTAATTAATACAATACTAGGATTTTTAGCTTATGAAGGGAGTTTAAAAATTAATGGGATTGAATTAAAAACAATGAATTTATCACAATGGCGTAAGCACATTGCTTGGGTTGGACAGAATCCCTTATTACTGCAAGGTACAATTAAAGAAAATTTATTGTTAGGGAATATTGAAGCGAATGAACATCAAATTGAGCAAGCATTGGTACTCGCACAAGCTAAAGAGTTTACAGATAAATTAGGATTAGACAGTGAAATTAAAGATGGGGGATTAGGTATTTCAGTCGGGCAAGCACAACGGCTTGCTATTGCACGCGCACTACTTCGCCAGAGTTATTTATTATTATTGGACGAGCCTACAGCAAGCCTAGATGCACAGTCTGAAAATTTAGTCTTACAAGCTTTACAACAAATGAGTCAGCAGCAAACTACTCTGATGATTACTCACCGTATCGAAGATCTCAAACAATGTGATGCAATTCTTGTTATGCAACAAGGACAAATTATCCAACAAGGCCATTTTGAAGAATTAAAAGATGAAGGTTTCTTTGCTGAATTACTGACTCAACGAAAACAGGATCTAAACTAATGCGCGTATTATTCCCTTTTTTACGTTTATTTAAGTACGCTAAATTTCCTCTAATTTTAGGGGTAATTTTAATGATTACAGGCTTAGCCGCGAGTATTGGTTTATTAACACTCTCTGGTTGGTTTTTAGCTGCAACAGCCATTGCTGGAATCGGTACCTTATTTAACTTTTTCTACCCCTCTGCAGGTGTACGTGGCTTAGCAATTGGTCGAACTGTTGCACGCTATTTTGAAAAAGTTGTTACACATGATGCAACTTTTCGTGTGCTAGCTAAATTACGTGTTCAAGTTTTCAGTCGGATTATTCCATTAAGTCCTGCTGTTTTGAATCGCTATCGTCATAGTGATTTACTAAACCGATTAGTGGCTGATGTTGATACTCTTGATAGTTTGTATTTACGCCTAATCGCTCCTTTTATTAGTGCAATTGTAGTGATTGCGCTTATTACATTCGGATTAAGTTTTATTCATATTCCTCTTGCTGTATTCATTGGCTCCACTTTATTAACATTTTTATTAGCCATTCCAACTCTTTTCTATCACTTAGGAAATAAGTTTGGTGATAAATTAATACAATCGCGTGCAATCTATCGCATTCAATTTGTCGAATTTATTCAAGCTCAAGCAGAATTATTACTCTTTGATGCGGAAAAACCATTAAAAGAAAAACTGAATAAAACAGAACAAGACTGGCAAGATTATCAACAAAAAGAAGCTAACTTAGCAGGACTTTCCAGTGCGATTCTGTTATTTGTGAATGGTCTCATACTTGCAACAACACTTTGGATTGTCGCAGATATTGATTTAGGCACAGGTATGTATAAAGCCGCGTTAATTGCTTTATTCGCTTTTTCAGCACTTGCTGCCTTTGAAATTTTAATGCCAATTGGCGCAGCTTTTTTACATATTGGTCAGGTGATAGCTTCCGCTGAACGTGTTAATGAAATCATTGAGCAAGCCCCTCTGGTCAAATTTGAAGGGACAGCACAGTTCAATCAAACTAACACAACAAAACAACCACTTATTCAAGCTCATTCACTATTTTTTACATATCCTGATCGTAAAAATCTCGCATTAAATAATCTTAGTCTTACAATTGAACAAGGCAAAAAAGTAGCGATTCTTGGTAAAACAGGCAGTGGGAAATCGACATTATTGCAATTATTAGTTCGTCACTATGATGCCAATAAAGGACAATTATTACTCTCAGGTATGCCTATTCAAGAGTATTCAGAGCAAGCACTCCGTCAGCAAATATGTTTTTTAACTCAACGCGTTCATGTATTTAGTGATAGCTTGCGTAATAATTTACAAATAGCAAACCCAGATAAGATCACTGATGAAAAAATGATTGCGATATTGCAGCAGGTAGGTTTAGCTAAATTAGTTGAACAAGAGGAAGGATTAAATTTATGGCTTGGTGATGGTGGACGCCCGTTATCAGGTGGTGAACAACGCCGTTTAGGGCTTGCTCGTATATTACTTAATAATGCACCTATTTTATTGTTAGATGAACCTACAGAAGGGTTAGATCGAGAAACAGAACGCCAAATATTGCATTTGATCTTAATGCATGCAAAAAATAAAACGCTCTTAATGGTTACTCATCGCCTTACATTGATTGAACAATTTGACAAAATATACATTATTGATGAAGCAAAACTAATCGAACAGGGCACGTATAATGAACTAATCCAACAAGAAAATAGCTATTTTAAAAAATTAGTCGCAAAAATTTAGTATTTATAACGAATGGCAAGTTGGGTGGAAATCTCCCCAGCTTGATCTCGGCACACAGTGATGCTGACTTTGGCTGCTTTCTTCCGAACCTGACCAGGTAAACCAGATACCATTGCGAGGAACCGAGAAGATTTCCATAGAATAACCACTAAATAAGCTTATCAAGTGATTAGGTGGCGTATTATGCAATAAGATGCCTGATATTGCAAATGTTGATTTTTATTTCTATTTAATTGATTACTTTTTAAGTAAGGTAATGCTCAGTTTGATAGCAAATAATTTTTGATTCTATATAAATACATCATTCAGTAACCTTTAATTGAATTGATACTGGCAGTTTATTTTAACTCTTGTTGGGTTGATTGCAGTTATGATAACAACCAATCTAATTTTATTACTCACATAAGGATGCGCTATGTCAAAAGTGCTTAATAACTTAATTGAATTACTTAAACTAGAACGATTAGATGATTTTTTATTTCGAGGTAGTAGCGAAGATTTAGGATTACGACAAGTTTTCGGTGGTCAAGTTGTCGCACAAGCTTTATCCGCTGCTATTCAAGTAGCCCCCTCAGATCGTATTTTACATTCTTGCCATGCTTATTTTTTATCCCCTGGTGATAGCCAACATCCAATTATTTATGATGTTGAAACGCTACGTTCAGGACGTAATTTTACGGCATTGCGTGTCAAAGCAATTCAACATAATGAACCTATTTGTCATATTACAGCTTCATTTCAAAATGAAGAACAAGGTTTCGATCATCAAAGTCAGATGCCTGAGGTTGCGCAGCCTGATGAATTTATTGCAGAAAGTACTGTTATTCAAAAACTTGCACCTTATATTCCAGCACCCATTCGTGAAAAATTTACGGCAGAACGCCCTTTTGATATTCGGGCAAAATATGTCAATAACCCATTTCATGGCACAATATTACCTCCAGAACAATTTGCATGGGTCAAAGCAAATGGTAATGCACCATCAGATCAAAAAATACAACAATGTCTACTCGCCTACTTCTCTGATTTTCATTGTTTATTAACTGCCCTTCATCCACATGAAAAGGGATTTTTACAATCAGGTATGAAAGTTGCAACCATTGATCATTCAATTTGGTTCCATCGTAGTTTTAATTTAAATGATTGGCTACTTTACGCAATTGAAAGCAATAATGCCTTTGCGGCGAGAGGCTTGGCTCGTGGACAAATTTTTGATAGAAAAGGTCGATTGATTGCAACAACCCAACAAGAAGGCCTAATCCGTTATACATCAGAAACAAAAAAATAAGGAAAAAAATGACCGCACTTTGGCAAGCTATCTCAACAGCATTAATCGAAACTGTACCAGAGAAAAAATGTGAACTTGTTAATCGACTTTATGATGAGCTATTACCAACAGTTAATTTAACCGAATTAGCAGATTTTCCGATTGTCGCACCATCCCAAGATATTGCTGGCTTCCCTCATAAACCTCTGCTAGTTGCCCCCAAAGATGTACCTAAACGTTCTTTTGCCACTGAAGATGGATATGCTGCAACATTACATGCCATTGCACATATTGAGTTTAATGCGATTAACTTAGGTTTAGATGCAGCTTGGCGCTTTGGGCGCCATGCTCAACTAGAATTGGGTGAGGGGATGGCATTTGTAAAGGATTGGTTGCGAGTAGCGCGAGAAGAAAGTACCCACTTTACTCTTCTCAATCAACATTTAAAATCATTAGGATACCAATATGGTGACTTCGAGGCACACGCAGGGTTATGGGAAATGTCACAAGCTACAGCTCATGATATTTGGGAACGTATGGCACTAGTACCTCGTGTGCTTGAAGCAAGAGGGCTAGATGCGACACCTGTTTTACAGGATAAAATTCGCCAACGTAAAGACGTTGATGCCGTTGAAATTCTCGATATCATTTTACGTGATGAAATTGGTCATGTGTCAATCGGCAATCATTGGTATCATGCGCTTTCTGCTAAACGTGGATTAGATGCAATGCAATGTTTTGGCGAACTGCTGCGTAAATATCGTATCGTCATATTCAAAGGGGTGATTAATACAGATGCTCGACTACAAGCAGGTTTTACTCAATATGAACTTGATTGGATCTATGAAATTGAACAAACACTCAAAAACTATATTAAAGCCAAAATAATATGAAAATCATAAAAGGCAGAGCATAAATTATCTGCCTTTGAATTTTAACATTACTTAAATAAGAAATAGCGCAAAATTCTATGAAATCTGACCGCACTTTTCTCAATTCTTCACTGCGATATGTACTGTCACCTCTTCTCTGTCATGATAAAGATGTTTAGCTTGAATTTGATAGTTAATACTGTGCTTAATGAGCTGCTCCTCAAGGTATTGTAAACATTTTTGTACTTCAAGATAGCGTTTTTTCATGGGTAATTTAAGATTAAAAATCGTTTCATTACACCAACCATTAACTAACCATTTTGCAATCAGATTAGCAATGCGCATTGGCTGCTCTACCATATCACAAACCAGCCAATCTATTTTACGGCGGTTGGGAGGCTGAAATTTAAATCCATCTTCTGGACAATGTTCAATACGTCCAGTTTCATGTAGACTTTCCGCCATTTTGCCATGATCTACAGCATACACAAATAAGCCACGCTTAACTAACTGATAAGTCCATCCACCAGGGCAAGCCCCTAAATCGACAGCATACATCGTTTCCTGCAAACGCATAGTTTCTTGCTTTTTAGGAATAAAAGTAAGAATTGCCTCTTCCAACTTTAATGTTGAACGACTTGGAGCATCAGCAGGAAATTTTAAACGAGGGATACCCATAAAATAATCGGAGTGATTATGATTATAGGAATACCCAACATAACAACTTGTGGTATTAATAAAAAGAATATGTAATGTCACCATGACAGACTTGTTTCTAGGGGCATTTAACCAACCTTGTTTTTTTAATGCTTGACGTAATGGTACAGTGAACTTACGACAAAAAACAGAAAGTGCTTTTGCCTCATTAGTGTCAGCCGTTTCAACCCAAATCTCACTACTTTGCTTTAAATTAATCTGAGCTGCGGTCTGTTGGTATTGTTTTACAATAGGTGAAATCCGATCTTGTGGTGATAAATCAGTTAAAAGTTCAGAAACCACTAACATTTGACGTGCAAAAATAAGTTGATTAAACGGTATTTCTCGTGCTAAACGATCTGCATCGCCTTGTTGGTAGCATTCAAAAATGACATAACCACTATTTTCCATTACTCGTGCAAAGCCAAAAACACCAAGTGCATTTGCTTTTTCAGTCACTTCTGCAGCAACTTCTTTTTCAAAACCAGAACGGCAATAAAAGGCTAATTTATTCATTATTTTTGTTTCATTGTTTCAATAATCCAAGCACGAAAAGCTCGAATACGTTCATCATTCACATCAAAGTGATTTACTACATAAAAAGATTTTGGATCATGTAAATTGGTCGGTAAGACAACTTGTAGATGACCATTATCAATTTCTTGCTGTGCTAAAATACGATTTGCAAGCACTAAACCCTGTCCATGTATGGCTGCTTGTAATGCCATAAAAGTATGGCTAAATAATGAACCCTGCTGAATATTTAAATCATCGAGCTGTAAAAAGCTTGCCATATTTTTCCAGTTATCACGCGTATGAATATGGATTAACGTATGGTTTTTTAAATCTTTTTCGGAACGGACTGGATTTTGTTCAAGTAATTTTGGCGAAGCAAGAATAAGCAAATTTTCTTCAACTAACTTTTCAACCTGTAGATTATCCCAATTTCCTAGACCATAATAAATAGCAATATCAATATCTTTACTTAATAATCCCTCATCCTGATCAACACCTTTTAAACGCACTTCTATATCAGGATGATGTTGATTAAAGTCACTTAAATGTGGTACCAACCATTGAATCCCAAATGTTTGTGGCACACTGATAGTTAGATGTTTATTATTTTTTTGAGCCAATAATTTGTCTGTTGCTTCCGCAAGTCGATGTAGAATTTTTGTCACATCGCTAAAGTAAGCTTGACCTAATTCTGTTAATTCTAATGCACGATTCTTGCGTTTAAATAACTCAACGCCTAAAAAATCTTCTAACAGTTTTATCTGATGACTTACTGCAGCTTGTGTAACAAACAATTCCTCTGCTGCTTTAGTAAAGCTTAAATGCCTTGCAGCAGACTCAAAAGATTTCAATGAATTCAAGGGAGGCAAACGTTTATACATATATTCTTCTTAATGTTAAATTTTTGATATATAATATAAAAAAGTTATTTCGCATTATTTTTTTTAATGCTTCATATAAAAAAATATCCATTGTTCACTCTAAGACTTCCTCTTACAATGCAACCATACTTAATGATTGGTAATTCCTTACTGGTTAAGAGTTTCGGACTTAAGTATGATGTTGTGTTTGCATATTGTTTGGGAAACCAAACAGAGTAACTTTTAAAGTTACTTATTTTCACTTCCTGTATATTTATTTTTAGACCTTTTTTGGTTAAACACCGCTCATTTGAGCGGTGTTTTTTTATCTGTCGATTCTAGCATAGACACTCACTTATTGCTTGTGTTACTTCAAACTATTTTTCAGATTTTCTTTTTTATTATTAAATTTTTTCTCACAAACATTTGCAAGCTATAAAGAATCGTGTAGATTAAAAGTTATTCTCCGAATACAACAAAAAGGATATAACAATGACAAAAAATATTGATTGGCAAAATTTAGGCTTTAGCTACATTAAAACAGACTACCGTTATATTGCATATTGGAAAGATGGTAAATGGTCAAAAGGAGAACTCACTCAAGACAACACATTACATATTAGCGAAGGATCAACTGCACTACATTATGGTCAACAATGTTTTGAGGGATTAAAAGCTTATCGTTGCAAAGATGGTTCTATTAACCTATTTCGTCCAGATCAAAACGCACTACGTATGCAACGTAGTTGTCAGCGTTTATTGATGCCAGAAATACCAACTGATATGTTCATTGATGCATGTAAGCAAGTTGTTAAAGCAAACCAAGAATGGCTAGCACCTTATGGCACTGGTGCTACATTATATCTTCGCCCATTTATGATAGGTGTTGGTGATAATGTTGGTGTAAGCCCTGCTCCAGAATATATTTTTTCTATTTTCTGTTGTCCTGTTGGAGCTTATTTTAAAGGTGGCCTAAAACCAACTAATTTCTTAGTTTCAAATTATGATCGTGCTGCTCCACAGGGAACTGGTGCCGCTAAAGTAGGTGGTAATTATGCTGCAAGTTTATATCCTGGCAAAGAAGCAAAAGCGCATGGTTTTGGTGACTGTATTTATTTAGATCCAACCACACACACCAAAATAGAAGAAGTTGGTTCAGCAAACTTCTTCGGGATTACGCAAGACAATAAATTCATTACACCGCTTTCACCTTCGATTCTCCCAAGTATCACTAAATACTCTCTTCTCTACCTTGCAAAAGAGCGCTTAGGATTAGAAACAGAAGAAGGCGATGTGTATATTGATCAATTAGCAAAATTTAAAGAAGCGGGGGCCTGTGGTACAGCAGCAGTAATTACCCCAATTGGTGGTATTCAATATGGTGATAACTTCCATGTTTTCTATTCTGAAACTGAGGTAGGTGAAATCACGACAAAACTTTATAATGAGCTCGTTGGTATTCAATTTGGCGATATTGATGCACCTGAAGGTTGGATTGTAAAAGTTGACTAAATCTAATTAAACAACAAAAAGTGCGGTCAAAATTCCAAGCATTTATACCGCACTTTTATATTTCAACTGTTTATTTAATATTAAAATACACTCAATTTATCTGTAAGTCACTGTCTCTATATTATCCAAATAAATCTGAGTTTCTGCCAGTTTAGTTTCCGCAATGATCTTACCTTGGCGAATAGAATAACGCGTTGGTACCTGTCTTCTTACTGCATCAAATCCATTTTGCGCAGGTAAAATAATCAGGTTGGCAGAATATCCTTCTTTAATACCATAATCGCTTAATCCAAGCGCTTTCGCGCTATTGTCAGTTACTAATTTTAACCCATCATTAATTTGACCATATCCCATTAATTGACAGACATGTAACCCCATATGGAGTACTTGTAACATGTTTGCTGTCCCTAATGGGTACCAAGGATCGAATACATCATCATGCCCAAAACAAACATTAATATTATTTTTCAACATTTCTTTTACTCGAGTAATTCCACGGCGTTTTGGATAAGTATCAAAGCGCCCTTGTAGATGAATATTTACAAGTGGGTTCGCTACAAAATGAATACCTGATAATTTCAACAAGCGGAATAAACGTGATGCATAAGCACCATTATAAGAATGCATTGCAGTAGTATGGCTCGCAGTGACTTTATCACCCATTTCATATTTTAAGGCTAATGCTGCGACTGTTTCCACAAAGCGTGATTGTTCATCATCAATCTCGTCACAATGAATATCAATTTGTTTTCCATACTTACGAGCAATATTGAATGCAATATGCATAGATTCTACGCCATATTCACGCGTAAATTCAAAATGTGGAATACCGCCTACAACATCTGCTCCCATTGCCATTGCTTGCTCAAGTAAAGCTTCGCCATTTGGATACGATAAAATGCCTTCTTGTGGAAAAGCCACAATTTGTAAATCGATCCAAGGTGCTACTTCTTGTTTTACTTCTAACATGGCTTTCAGTGCAGTTAATGTAGGATCAGACACATCCACATGTGTACGAACATACTGTACACCATTTGCAATCTGCCATTTTAATGTTTTCCATGCTCTGGCTTTTACATCTTCATGACTTAACATCGATTTACGTTCAGCCCAACGCTCAATACCTTCAAATAACGTACCTGATTGGTTCCAATTTGGCTGTCCTGCAGTTTGTGTAGCATCAAGGTGGATATGTGGTTCAACAAAAGGAGGATAAGCAATACCTTGCTCTGCATCTAAAATCTCTCCTTCATAGGTTAAAATTTCATCATTAGAACAAATACGTATGATTTTGCCATCTTCAATCAGAATTTGCCAAAGCCCTTCTTTATTCGTTAAATGTACATTTTTAATTAACATAATTGGCTCCTATTTTGTTGCTAACATTTTTGCAAACAATGGATTAAGTATTAAATATGAAATTGCTCCCCCTAATACTGCATTTACAGGGATAATACCTGGCAAATATTTACCACAACCTACACCTATTGCAACCGCAATAATCGCTATCCAATTAATATTAACAAATCTTGCTTGCTCGAAATTTTGATATGCTTTACGACGTAATATATAATCTGCAATAATCACGCCCCCGACTGGAGGAATAGCTGAAGAAAGGAAAGTAAGCCAACCAACAAAGTTGTTATATAACCAAAGTGCGGCAAGTGTACCTATAACACCATTTGCCATTGATAAAATACGGCTGCTTAATCCAGTAATATTAGCAAAGCCTAATCCCGAAGCATAAAGGGCATTATCATTAGTCGTCCAAATATTTAACCCTAATACAATAATTGCAGGTAAAATTAGTCCTTGAGCGACCATCACATCTGAAATATCTGCCATGCCTTTCACTGAGGCACCCGCTGCACCAAAAATAAACATTAACGAATTACCTAAAAAGAAAGCGATCATACTAATCACAATCGCTTGTTTTGGTACACGTCCGAAACGAACAAAGTCAGCAGTAAGACTTCCAGCACTAATAAATGATCCAACAACTAATGTAATCGCCATAGGTAATGACATACTCTCTTTTGGCACTATAGCTTGTAATACCTCAATTCCTCCGGCATCTGTCACAGCTAAATACACAGAATACGAACCAAGTACAGCAATTGCAGGTACTGCTACTGCTGATAAAATAGTCAATGCTGAAATACCAAAGTAAACTGTTACTGTCATTAATGCACCCGAAAGAATAATGAGAGTGTTAACATCAATTCCTGTTACTTTATTAACAGGAATAGCAAACATTGCTACACCTACGCCAAACCAGCCAACCTGTGTTCCACCAAGTAATAATGAAGGTAACCAAGACCCTTTTACTCCAAAAGAATAACGCGCTAAAATATGCGTAGTTAAGCCTGTCTTTGCACCAATATAGCCTAAACAAGAAGTGTAAACACCAAGCATTAAATTACCAATTAGAATGGCTGTCCAAAAATCATCATAAGTTAATGATGTACCCAGTGTTCCTCCCGTCCACATACTGGCTGAAAAGAAAGTCAATCCAAGCATAACAAATGTTAATGCAATTCCTCCTTTGCGCTCATGTTGTGGCACTGGCTTTAAACTATAATTATCTAAGCTCATTATTTATCCTTATTAAAAGTAAAAAATCGTTGCATTATAATCCGCCAATTTTAAAAAGCAAACGTTTGCGCAATAAAAGTGAAAGATTTTTTATTTACGTTTATTATATAAATGAGAGCTATCAACAAAGTTTTTGTTTTATCTTATTAGATAGTTATTGATTTCTTCTCAAATAAATGTAAAAGATCTAAGTACAGACTAGTTATTATGTTTTTTGAGAGTAAAAAAACCACCTTAATGGAAGGTGGTTTTTCTTTAATTATGATTTTAAATTTCGACGAGAAATGACCGCACTTGATAAGGCTTCAAGTACTTGTTCACTATCCTCCCAGCCAATACACGCATCTGTAATACTTTGTCCATAAGTTAAGGCTTTACCATCAATAAGATCTTGACGTCCTTCAGTCAAATGACTTTCAACCATCACGCCAAAAATTTGTGTTGAGCCATTTGCAATTTGATCACATACACTATGACAAACATCCAACTGTTTTTTAAATTGCTTGTTACTATTTGCATGACTAAAATCAACCATAACATGAGGAATCCGTCCGTTTCTCTCAATATCAGCACAAACAGCAGCAATATCTTGCGCACTATAATTGGGTCCCTTATCACCACCACGTAAAATAATATGACAATCTTCATTACCGCGTGTTGATACAATCGCAGAATGGCCAAATTTAGTGACTGATAAAAAATAATGAGGGGCTTCAGCAGCACCAATTGCATCTAATGCGATTCTCACTCCTCCATTAGTGCCATTTTTAAAACCCACCGCACATGATAGTCCAGAAGCCAACTCTCGATGTACTTGTGACTCAGTTGTTCTTGCACCAATTGCTCCCCAACTCATAAAATCAGCCAAATATTGTGGTGTAATCATATCTAAAAACTCACCTGCTGCTGGTACACCTAAATCATTCACATCAGATAATAATTTACGCGCTATACGTAGTCCATCATTAAGAGCAAAAGTACCATTTAAATGTGGATCATTAATTAAACCTTTCCAACCTACTGTAGTACGTGGTTTTTCAAAATAAACTCGCATGATAATTTCTAAAGTATCCTTATACTTTTCTCGTACAGCTTTAATACGATTTGCATATTCAAGTGCAGAATTAGGGTCATGAATAGAGCAAGGACCAATCACAACTAATAAACGATCATCTTTTTGATGAATAATATCATGTGCTTTTTTACGAGTTTCTTTTACAACTTGGGCTGCAACACTACTGGCTGGGAATTTTTCTAATAATGCGACGGGGGGTAAAACTTGTTCAATTTTATCAATACGAGTGTCATCATTTTCAATATGAATTTCGTTCTTATACTCTGTCATTTTGCTCTCGCTTACTTCTTATAAATAAATCCGATAATAATCAAACTCTAAACAGTAAATTAACTAATGGCTACTCAACACTTGAGCAGGCTGCAGTTTTGCTGCCCGATTAGCAGGATAGAGACTAGCAACTAAACTTAATATTAGCGCAGAGGCTAATACTAATAAGACATCTTGCCAATGCAACTCACTTGGCAAAAAATCGACAAAATAAATACCATCTGATAATAATTTCCGTCCAAGTAAAATCTCAACTCCTTGAATAAGCTGAGTTAAATTTAATGCTAGGGCTACGCCTAAAAAAATACCAATTAAACACCCTTTCATGCCAGCTTGCAAGCCATACCACACAAAAATCTGCTTAATAAAACGATTATTTGCACCTAAAGTACGCATAATCGCAATATCACTTTGCTTATCTTTCACTGCCATAATCAATGTTGAAATAATATTAAAGCAAGCTACTGCAATTACTAACACCATTGCAATATACATCACACTACGAATAAGTTGAATATCTCGATACATATAGCCAAATTTACTGATCCAATGCTGAGCATAAAGTGCTTGAGGATAATCTTGTAACATTGGATATGTTAATGTCTGAACCTCAAATGGATCTTTGACTTTCAATTCAACACCATGAATTTGATCTTGAGTTAGACCTATTAAATCTTGTGCTTGTGCCAAAGGCAATAAAGCATAACTATGATCTAGTTGACCATCTAAGCGTAAAATACCACTGATTTGTACACGATGACGAATTGGCTGAGATAGTTGATTATTTTGAGTTTGCTGTGAAATCAATAACGTGACCCAATCTCCTACTTGAACATCAAGATCACGAGCAATAGCATATCCTAAAATTAAACCACTTTGTTGTTCGAACTCATTCCATTTATTTTCTAATACAAAATTACCCAAGGCGCTCACTTTATCTTGGGCGGCTTTATCAACCCCTTTCACTTGTACAACTTTTAATTTACTCCCATTTTCCACTAATGCAGTAAAATTCACATAAGGTGAAATCCCTTGAACTTGTTCATGCTGCTCAAGCCGTTCTACTAGCCTCGCCCATTGATTGATCGTTTGTGGTTCATTTTCATGTGGATAAAGTATAATCTCTGCATGGGGTACAACGGCAAGAATACGATTATTTAATTCACGCTCAAAGCCATTCATTGCACTTAAACCTAAAATTAATACAGCTACTCCTAATGCAATACCAATACTAGAAAAAGTAGAAATCAAAGAAACCAGCCGATTTTTCTGCTTACTACGTTGATAACGCCAACTAATAAAAAAAGGAGTATTCATTTATAATTTCTCTCTTAATATACCATCTTGCATGACCAAACAACGTGTTAATTTTTCTGCTAAACTCAGATCGTGAGTCACTAATAAAAAAGCAATATTTTGTTCATGATTAAGCTGTTGAATTAAATCAAAGATACTTTCCGTTGTTTTGCGATCTAAGTTTCCTGTTGGTTCATCTGCTAATACTAAAGCTGGATTATTAACTAATGAACGAGCGATGGCAACGCGCTGGCGTTCTCCCCCCGAAAGTGCAGAGGGACGATGTGAAATACGATGTGCTAACCCAACTGCACTGAGCATTTTTTCTGCTCGATCTTTTGCCTCTGTTTTATTTTGCTGACCAATTAACATTGGCATCATCACATTCTCTAATGCCGTAAAATCTGCCATTAAATGGTGGAATTGATAAACAAAACCGAGATATTGATTACGTAACCGCGCTAATTGATTTGCATTAGTACGTTGTAAAGATTGTCCTTTAATAAATACTTCTCCACTACTTGGTTGATCTAAGCCACCTAAAGTATGTAATAAAGTACTTTTACCTGATCCTGAGCTTCCAACAATAGCAACAAGTTCACCTGCCTCTATATTAAAAGAAACGCCTTTTAATACCTCTGTTTGTATACTGCCTTCTTGATAAGATTTACTGATATTTTGACAATGTAATAAGTGTTGTTTCATTTCATTTACCGTCTTTTTATTCATGACGCAAGGCTTCTGCTGGTTCAATTTTTGCTGCACGATAAGCTGGATAGATAGTTGATATTAAAGAGAGTAATAATGCAAAACTAACGATCATTATAATTTGTACAACATCTAAAGAAGTTGGTAAGTAAATATCATGAGGATTAATCATATCCACAATACGATCTAAATATAACGTGACTAATATACCCAATATCGTACCAATTAATGTTCCTACAAACCCAACTAAACAACCTTGATAGATAAAAATAGACCGCACTTGATGTTTATTTAAACCCTGTGTTTGTAAAATAGCAATTTCCCCTTGTTTGTCTACTACCATTAAACTTAATGAGGTAATAATGTTAGAAACTGCAACAACAATAATTAAGCTAATCAATAAGCTCATCATGTTTTTTTCCATACGTACAGCTTGGAAAAACTCACCTTTTTGATCTCGCCAGTCCTTAATGATCCATTGTTCTTTTATAAAATAATTTGGTAATTCAACAATCTGAAATGGGTCTTGTAGAAATAAGCGGTAACCTTGTGCTTGATTTGGTTGGATACGCATTAGGCGACCAATATCTGCTAAATGCGTAAAAACTTGATAATTAGAAGCTTCACCGTTTGTATAATAAATATCACTCACTGTAAACAAACGTTGAACAGGTACTCGCCCAAAAGGCGTATATTGACTATTTTTAGTGATCATCACACGCACTTTATCACCTATATTTAGTTGAAGTTTGCGAGCCAGTTGCGCACCAATCACTAAATTAAACTCACCTGGGGGCAATACTTTATCAATATTATCATGAAATCCTAATAACAAAGGGTCATCTGAAAGTGCTTCTACACCTATAACTCGTCCTGCACTTACGCCATGCGCTGTTTGTAAAATCACATTAGTTTGATTAATCGCTACTGCTTTTTGCACAAAATCAGGCAAGCTATTCACTTTATCTTGTAAGTTTATTCGTTGATTTTGAGGCATAATAATGGCGTGAGGGATATCAGCTAGAACTTGCTGTTTCTGATGATGTTCTAATCCATTCATAACAGATAACACAATGATCAATGCCATGACACCTAAGACGATGCCAATACTCGCTAAATTCGTTACAAGTCGTCCGAAACGATCCGCACTTTTAGCTCGCCAATAACGTAAAGCAATAAATAAAGGAACAGAAAATCTCATTTTTACCAAAATTAGTAATAAAAATATCGTGCTATTATTGCATAAACCGCATACAACAACATCACGATATTTTATCTATTACACATTTAATTCATTTTTTACAAAGTCTTCAATATTTTGTGTTACTTTCCTCACTAAGGTCATGACGGCACTATCTGATGCCCAAGCAATATGTGGCGTAACAATTAAATTAGGCAATCGAGTCGCAGCTTGAACAATTACACTTGTTTTTTCAGGAGGCTCTTTAACTAACACATCTAAGGCTGCTCCACCTAAATGCCCACTTTCTAGTGCTTCAACAAGTGCTTTTTCATCTACTAATGGACCTCGTCCAGTATTAATCAGGAATGCACCTTTTTTCATTAAGGCTAAAGTATCTTTGTTAATTAAGTTTTGCGTTGTTTCTGTTAATGGGCAATGTAATGTTACAATATCTGCTTGTTTTAAAACATCTTCAAAAGGAGTATAACCCTCTCGACAAGATGTTGCATCCTTGTGCTCAGCATAAAGTACATTCATACCAACAGCCGCAGCTAAACGTCCAACTTCAGTCCCTAAACAGCCCTTACCAAATATACCTAAAGTTGAGCCTTTAACATCGGTAATGGGATAATCAAAATAACAGAATTGTTTACTATCCGCCCACTTTGCGGCTAGTTGATCACGATACCAACTCATGATGCTATGTTTCAATGCATAAATAAGTCCTAGAACATGCTCAGGCACAGTCGTTGCTGAATACCCTGTCACATTTTTTACAGTAATGCCTAGCTCTTTAGCCGCAACTAAATCAACATTATTTGTACCTGTTGCAGTAATTGCAATAAGCTTTAATTGCGGTAATTGTTGCATAACTTCACGGTTAAATACGACTTTACTTGTCACTGCTATCTCAGCATCTTGCATACGTTCAATAACCTCATTCCCAGCAGTGTGTTCATATTCAATCCATTGATGTTCAAAACTTGGACGGGGGATTGGAATATGTTTGGGAATCGCTGTGCTATCAAGAAAAACTATTTTTAACATGGGTAACTCCTTTTGTTGCAATGGTTTTCTATTTTGTCCAATTTACCTTGAGATAGCAAACTATAAATTGACTGAATAAAATTATTTTTAACTATTAATTTAGTTAAGCTAGCTTACTGTACGATATTTATATTTAAGATAAAAAAACGTATATGCTTAGAAAACGAGTTATCACAAACTTAATCGTGCTAGTTAGTACTAAATAATAGATAAAAAAACCTCCCGTGTTTGGGAGGTTATAATCCATCTTACTTCTTACCTAATTGCGCTTTTAATTGTGTTATTTTCTCTAAGACTTCCCCTTGTAACAATTCATCGTCTTGCTTATGGGCATAAGAAAGTTCATAATAATGTAATGCTTTTTCTAAATTCTGCGGTACACCCGTACCAAACTCATAAAGATAACCTAATGTATAATAATCTTCTAATACCTCAAACTCATTTAACGCAAAATCAAGATCGACTGGTACGCCTAAACCAACTAAAGATAAATTAGCAATCATTAATCTAGCTTTCTTAAATCCCTGTTCAGCTGATTTTTTTAGCCAAAAGACTCCCTTCTCAAATTCTCCACTTTCAATATAGTACTCGCCAACTTCATATTGTGATTCAACTTCATTTTTTTCTGCTGCGTCTAAAAATAAATGGAATATTTCTTCATGTTTTTCTTTTGTTAATACTTCGGTTGTTTTATAAAGATCAGCTAGATTACGTTTTGAAACTACGTTCCCCAAATTAGCCGCTTGTCGATATAATTCTTTCGCTTTATCAATATCCTCAACTACACCATAACCAAAATCATACATATAAGCCAATGTATTTAGATGATACATTTTTCCAGCCTTAATCTCATCCTGCAAAATAGAAAAGGCCTTTTCAAAATATTGATTAGCGACTTTTTTATCTTGTCCTACATACCAACCATATTGATACATTTCTCCTAAAACAAGGGCACCAAACCCACTTCCTTTTTCTGTTGCTTCTAATGCAAGTAAATAAGCCTCTTTATTGTCCTTTTCCAACAGGATATCCGCCAGTCTTGCTATTGCATCAGCATGACCAAATCTTCTAGCCTGTTCAAAAAAATCTGTCGCTTTTGCTATATCAATTAACTCATTGTTAAAGCCATAAAAATATTGCAACCCTTTCTGATAAAGTGTATTCCCCTGCTCAGCTTGTAATTGCGTTGCCGCATTAGGAGTCACACTATTTACACTAGGCGAAATCATTGCTGTTATTAAGGCTGTTAATGCTAAAAAAAGTAATGTTTTCATTATAGCAGCTCTTTTAATTTCAACATTAATTTGATGTATCTAAATCAGGGAAACTTTTCACTAAGTCATCAATTGCTTTTATTTGCATAACAAAACCTTCAAGTGCAGAAAGTGGTAATGCCGAAGGCCCATCACATTTTGCTTGATTAGGATTTGGATGCGCTTCTAAAAAGAGTCCCGCTAATCCTACAGCCATACCTGCACGTGCTAACTCCGTTACTTGATCACGACGACCTCCTGAAGCAGCACCAAATGGATCACGACATTGTAGAGAATGTGTAACATCAAAAATAACAGGACAACCTTTTGAGACTTTTTTCATTACAGAAAAACCTAACATATCTACAACAAGATTGTCATAACCAAAATTTGAGCCACGATCACATAAAATTACTTTGTCATTACCACATTCTTCAATTTTCTCAACAATATTACCCATCTGCCCTGGACTTAAAAATTGTGGTTTTTTCACATTAATAATCGCACCTGTTTTTGCCATTGCCGCAACAAGATCTGTTTGGCGTGCCAAAAAAGCAGGTAGCTGAATAATATCAACCACATCAGCTACAGGCTGGCATTGATAAATTTCGTGTACATCTGTAATTATTTTTACACCGAAAGTGTCTTTTAATTCTTGGAAGATTTTTAATCCTTGTTCCATTCCTGGACCACGATAAGAGTAAATTGACGAACGATTTGCTTTATCAAAAGAAGCTTTAAAGACATAAGGTACGCCTAATTTTTGCGTGACATTAACATAAGCTTCGCAAACTTGCATAGCCATATCACGACTCTCTAAAACATTCATGCCACCAAATAATACAAATGGCTTATCATTAGCAATGTCAATATTCTCTAAACGAACAATTTTATTTTGCATCTTGTATTCCTTCTTAGTGAATAGGATAAGAATCTTGCCTTAATTCTTCTAATTGATTTTTTAGTAATGTTGCAGTTGGATCTTGAGGACATTGGTCAATAAAATACTCAAAATCTTCTGTCGCCACGTGATAACAACCCATTTGCGCCAATACCAGTCCCCTATCGCGAACTTCGTAAGGGTCATCTGGGTAATAATGCATTAAATGAGAAATATAAGATAACGCTTCGTCATTTCGTTCTTCGCGAATTAATGCATTTTTAGCAAGTTGTCTAAAACGCCCTAATAAATCCCCTATATTCGCAACAGCTAATTCTGCTGGGGTAAGTTCTATTCCAAACCCCATCGCTCCCTCATACCATTTATGTAATAGTCCAAGTGGAATATATTGTCCATCCCAAGGATTAATAAATGCCACTTCGCCCTCTACTTCAGCACGTAATACCAATTGAGTCGGAAAATTAACAGGGTAAAGTGGTAAATTTAAACGATCAGCAATATAAAGTAAAATCGCACCAAGGCTGACTGGCATTCCTTTTTTTGTTTCTAATACATCATTTAAATATAAATTTGATGAAAGAAAATAAGAATTAGGATCACAATGAAATCCCCATTTCCCATAGAACAATTGCAAAAGTAAATGAATTTTGGTTTTCATTTCCATTTCATCTGGAATTTCTTTACGTGCGGCACGTACTAAGTGCCCCATTCTTCCACGCAGACGTAGTAAATTGTCATTATCTCTCAATGTCGTATTACAAAAAGCTAACATTTCATCATAAAGTGCTTTTTTCACGTATTTCATTTGCTAACTTCTCCAACAACCCAATGTCACTCTGTCATGTCCAACATAATCTTGCACAGTGATAACATCTTGCCATTGGTTTTCTTTAAAAATTGACCGCACTTTTTGCCCTTGTTGCCAACCATGTTCTAATAATAAATAACCCGATTTTTTTAAAAAATGAGGTGCTTGCTCAATAATATACCTTAAATCTGCATAACCTTGTTCTTCTGCGATCAGTGCAGATAAAGGCTCAAAACGTACATCACCTTGTAGTAAATGGGGATCATTTTCATCAATATAAGGTGGATTGCTTACAATAACATCAAACTTGCAACTTAAATCTAACTCTGTAAACCACGAACTTTGTAAAAACCTTATATCCAAATTATGCCGTGTTGCATTTTCTTGTGCTAACATCACTGCTTGCGCAATACAATCTACTCCAAAAATTTTCAAGCTTATACCGCACTTTTGCACAAAAGGCGCTAACTCAAAAGCCAATGCGATTGCTATAGCTCCCGTTCCTGTACCTAAATCCAAAATCGTCAGTTCATCAGAAAAGTGCGGTGAGTTTAAACGTAATTTAATCACCTCAAGCGCTTTTTCGACTAAGATTTCTGTATCGGGACGAGGGATCAATGTATCTTTTGATACTTTTAATGGTAATGACCAAAACTCTTTTTCGCTCAGAATATAGGCTATAGGCTCACCTTGTGCACGACGAACAAGTAATTTTGCTAATTGTATCAGTTGATCTTGTGTAAGAAGCATTTCTGAAAATGCTATAAGGCTTGCCTTACTACGCCCTGTCACAAAAGACAATAAAACATAGATATCTGATTTAATATTGATATAAGGATCAAAACTTAATACTTCTAATAGTACATTTTCTGCAAAACTTAACCACTCAGAATAACTTTTAGTTTGAATATCAACGACAACAAAATTCTCACAAATCACTTGGAAATCAGATGTCACTTTTTTATCTTTCACCCCCACATGATCTGCTAATATTCTTTCATCTAGAACTGCCAATTGTGCATTAAAAAATTGCTCGTGGCTTTGATACCAATGAGTATAGTCCCCTTCTCCTTCTGCTAAAGCAAAGTCTTCTGGCACCTCTCCAAATGCCCATTTTTCAATTGATGTTACCTTAATCATAACAAGAGGAATATTATTGTGATCTAAAACAATTGATTTATCATTTATTTGAGGCAATAACTCTCCACTCAGAGTATAAAAAAGGCAACCAGAGCAAGTTGCTGTTTTATAACCTGCAATAACTAAACAAGCTAAATAATTGGGCATTACAGCAAATGCCCATTTTTTAGTTAGATTATCTTCCATCTTTTATATATTAATCACATCATACTTGCTCAGATAATGCTGCTAGCTGATCAGCTTGATATTCAGTAATAATTGGTTGAATTAGCTCATCAATTTTACCATTCATAACCTCATCTAAACGATATACAGTTAAATTGATACGATGATCAGTCACTCTCCCTTGTGGGTAGTTATAAGTGCGGATTTTATCTGAACGGTCGCCAGAACCTAATAAATTACGGCGTGTATCTGCTTGAGCTTGTTCCTGGCGCTCTTTTTCAGCTTGTACAATACGTGATGCTAATACCGATAAAGCTTTAGCTTTATTTTTATGTTGTGAACGTTCATCTTGGCATTCAACGACAATCCCCGTTGGAATATGAGTAATTCGTACAGCTGAGTCTGTTGTATTAACATGCTGCCCACCAGCCCCCGATGAACGATAAGTATCAATACGTAAATCAGATGGATTAATTTCAGGTAATTCTGACTCAGGTAACTCTGGCATTACAGCTACTGTACAAGCAGAAGTATGAATTCGTCCTTGGGATTCTGTTTTTGGTACACGTTGTACGCGATGACCTCCAGATTCAAATTTAAGCTGACCATAAACCCCTTCCCCACTGACTTTTACAATAATTTCTTTGTAACCACCTTGCTCACTTTCGTTAGCACTTAATATCTCAACACGCCAACGCTTACTTTCTGCATAACGGCTATACATACGAAATAAGTCACCTGCAAAAATACCTGCCTCATCACCACCAGTACCCGCACGTATTTCTAAGTAACAGTTATATTCATCATTCGGATCTTTAGGCAATAAAAGAATTTGTAACTGTTGCTCAACTTGATCCAATTCAGTTTTACATTCTTCAATTTCTTCTTGCGCCATTTCTTTCATACTTGGATCATCAAGCAATAATTGTGCATCTTCCATATTGCTATGTAATTGATTCCAACGCGCAAAACATTTCACTACATCTTCTAGCTGTGCATATTCTTTTGAATAAGCGCGAAATTTATCTTGATCACTAATAACAGTAGCATCACCTAACAGCGCCTCAAGTTCTTCATGACGCTCTTTTAAACTTTCTAATTTACTGATAATTGTTGGTTTCATTGATTAACCTTATAAATTAACAAAATGAAATAAAAAATCGGATAATTCTAACATGTATTTAAAAGAAACTATAAAGAATCTTCTTATTAATCATAGATAATCACAAAACAAAAAGGCTTTCAGTGATTAACTGAAAGCCCTGTTCTAAAATAGTAGAAATTATCGGATAACAGAGACATTCACTCGTGAGCCACCGACAATACGCACTCGTGCACCTGCCATTAAACTTGCATCATACTTTTGCACAACAACAATTTCTTGTCCATTATCTTTTCTAATAACAAGTTCTAGTGCATCCACTTGAGTTGCTTTTTCTTCAACTTTACTACCAATAACTGCACCAGCAATTGCACCAACAGTTGTTGCAATCATTTGTCCTGTACCACCACCGATAGTTGATCCAGCAATACCACCAAGTGCACCACCACCGATAGTACCGATAATACCTTGATTATCAGCTTGAATTTTTACTGGACGACTAGAAACGATAGTACCATAACTAATTGAGCGAGTTTCTTTTGCTTGGTTACCTTCATATACATTACCACTATAAATATCAGTATTTGCACAGCCAACCAAACCTAAACTCATTAAAACGGCTACTCCGACTACGGTTATTTTCTTCATAAAGCTCCTACCTTATTAAACTAACAACAAAATTATAAAGGTGATCTTGGATTATAAGTAGAAATATTCTTTAAACCTTCATTATTATCAAGAACACGAACACAAGCACCAACCACAAGAGTTGAATCATATTTGTGAGAAAGTTGTAATGTTTCTACCGGACCTTCTTTATTCTCACAATCATTTTTACGTACAGTTAATAGTAAATTTTCACCATTGTATTCACTAAAAAGAATTTCAGCACGATAGCCATTACCGTAATAGTGGTCATTATGATTTTTTGTACAAGCGACCAATCCTAAACTTAATACTGCTGCTAATGCTAAAACCGTTGTTTTTTTCATCTTTACTAAACCTCAATAACTTTTTTTATATTATAAGGATGAACCTTAATACAAGCATGGTTTTGAGCCTTATCCATCAAACTGACTGCAACTGATGGATTAGGTAGTTGCTCTCCTTCTACTTTAGGTTCGCTTACTTTGACTTTTAAATTATCCAATTTGTTCCATAAAAATAAACGAGAAATACGTTCTACCCAAGATTCTGTCGTTTCATTTTGCAAAAAGGGAATCACAATTTCAATATGTTCCCAACCTTCAATAGGATAAATTTTATTTTTAGGAAATGGTAATTCGATAATATCAATAAACTGCCCAGCAAAATGCAAAGGGTACTTTAATTTAATTAAATAAATAATACGTCCATTGACGGCATTATTGCTCAAAACTGTACCATACTTTAATAATTGTGTCAGCCAATATTTCGCCTTGTCCTCTGTATTCACACGTAGTGCAATATGGTCAATTTCATATTCATTTAAATCTAAATTAATTATCTGAGCTAAAGTTTGAATTTTTTTTTCAAAAGAAGAAAAGCTCTCTAGTAAATCAGCGACTTCGATGCAAAAGGGATGTGACTGGTTAAATATTGTCATTTTTTCTCTTGGTCTCTTTTCTGAATGTATAAAGAGCGGTATCATAGCCGATTATTTTATTAATTCATAATCTAGGTACAAAAATACAGTGAATATTCAATCTATTTTATCTAACAAAATTAAACAAGCAATGATGCTAGCTGGTGCAGATACACAATGTGATGCGCTTGTTCGTCAATCAAATAAAGTACAATTCGGTGACTATCAAGCTAACGGTATTATGGCCTCAGCGAAAAAACAAGGAGAAAACCCTCGTGATTTTGCACAAAAAGTTATTGAAAAACTTGATTTAACGAATATTGCTGAAAAAGTAGAGATTGCTGGTCCCGGCTTCATTAATATTTTCTTAGATAAAAATTGGTTAGCTAATAATATAGAACATGCATTAAATGATGAAAAATTAGGTATTAAATCTGAAGAAATTCAAACTGTTGTTGCTGATTACTCCTCCCCTAATGTTGCAAAAGAAATGCATGTTGGACATTTACGCTCAACAATTATTGGTGACGCTGTCGTACGTACACTTGAGTTCTTGGGTAATAACGTTATCCGAGCTAATCATGTTGGTGATTGGGGAACACAATTTGGTATGTTAATTGCTTACCTTGAAAAAATGGAAAATGAAAATGCAACAGCGATGGAGTTAAGTGATTTAGAAGCATTCTATCGTGCAGCAAAAGAACATTATGATAACGATCTAATCTTTGCTGAAAAAGCACGTCGCTATGTCGTTAAATTACAAAGTGGTGATGAGTATTGTAACAAAATGTGGAAGAAGCTTGTCGATATCACGATGAAGCAGAATCAACATAACTATGATCGTTTAAATGTCACACTAACTGAAAAAGATGTTATGGGCGAAAGTTTATATAATCCAATGTTACCAAATATTGTGGCCGATCTAAAAAAGCAAGGTCTAGCTGTTGAAGATGAGGGGGCTTTAGTTGTATATCTTGATGAGTTCAAGAATAAAGATGGTGAGCCTATGGGAGTTATCGTTCAGAAGAAAGATGGTGGCTTTTTGTATACGACAACGGATATTGCAGCTGCGAAATACCGTTATGAAACACTAAAAGCAGATCGTGCTTTAGTATTCTCTGATACTCGTCAGAGTCAACATATGCAACAAGCTTGGTTAATTACACGCAAAGCAGGTTACGTGCCAGATAATTTCCAGCTTGAACATAAAAACTTCGGTATGATGCTCGGTAAAGATGGTAAACCATTTAAAACACGTACAGGTGGTACTGTAAAATTAGCTGATTTATTAGATGAAGCTGTAGAGCGTGCAAGTCAATTAATTAATGAAAAAAACAATACACTCTCTGAAGAGGAAAAAGCAGCAGTGATTGAAGCTGTCGCAATTGGCTCAGTAAAATATGCAGATTTATCTAAAAATAGAACAACTGATTATGTATTTGATTGGGACAATATGCTGAGTTTTGAAGGGAATACTGCACCATACATGCAATACGCCTATACTCGTATTCGTTCTATTTTCAATCGTAGTAATTTAACTGAACAAGATCTTAAAGAGGTCAAAGTAATCCTTAATGATGAGAAAGAACGTATATTGGCAGTTAAACTATTACAATTTGAAGAAGCTATTCAAACTGTTGCTAAAGAGGGCACACCGCATATTCTATGTCTTTATCTATATGAATTAGCGGGTCTTTTCTCATCGTTTTATGAACACTGCCCTATTTTAAATAATGAAAACGAACAAATAAAATTAAGTCGTTTGAAATTAGCATTATTGACAGCAAAAACGTTGAAGCAAGGACTCGATTTATTAGGTATTAAAACTGTTGAGAAAATGTAATAAATAAGTAGTTGTATTCAAAAAGCTGATATCTTTATCAGCTTTTTGCTTATTCAGAGAATAAAAAAAGTGCCTTATTTTAAGGCACTACTCGGAAAGCAAAATATGTCGGCTATTTGTATAGCACTTGTTTTTAGTTGTGTTCAGAATACGAAAATAAACCTTATTTAGCAAATGGTTATTTTTAATAATGTGAACTAACTCACGATTTTTATTTAAATTTTGATTTTTATCACTGCTATACAAAAAGAAAGAGCATCAAATTATTGATGCTCTTAAAAGCGATAAATTAATTAAAACCGCTTATTGATTAACAAATTTTTCACCTAACTCAATATCTGCACGTAATGTTTCTAACATTGCATCAAGAGCTTGCTGTTCAAACGTGCTTAATGGACCAATTGGAAGAATTTCTTCAACACCTTCTTTACCTAAACGTACTGGTTGAGCAAAGAAACGAGCATATTTTCCACAACCTTCAACATAGGTACATTCAACAACATTCTCACCTTGCAAACCTTTCACTAAAGAAAGTGCAAAACGCGCAGCCGCTTGTGCCATTGATAAAGTTGCTGAACCACCGCCTGCTTTTGCTTCAACAACCTCAGTACCTGCATTTTGAATACGTTTTGTGAGTGGTGCAATTTCCTCTTCTTTCCATTCTACATATGGAACCTGAGATAATAATGGCAGAATTGTCACACCAGAATGTCCACCAATCACAGGGACAGTTGTACGAATTGGCTCTAAGTTTTTCAATTCAGAAACAAACGTTTCAGAACGAATAATATCTAATGTGGTTACGCCAAACAATTTGCGTTTATCGTAAACTCCTGCTTTCTTTAACACTTCTGCTGCAATAGCAACAGTAGTATTCACTGGGTTAGTAATAATACCAACACACGCTTTTGGGCAAACTGATGCAACTTTTTCAATCAAGTTGCGTACAATTCCCGCATTGATGTTAAATAAATCTGAACGATCCATACCTGGCTTACGTGCAACACCTGCAGAAATTAACACAATGTCTGCATTTTGTAATGCTGGTGTTGGATCTTCTCCCCCAAATCCTTGCACTTTAACAGCTGTTGGAATGTGACTCACATCCGCAGCAACACCTGGTGTCACTGGCGCAATATCATACAATGATAGCTCTGAACCTGCTGGTAATTGTAGTTTTAATAACAATGCTAACGCTTGACCAATACCGCCTGCGGCACCTAGAACTGCAACTTTCATTTGCTACTCCTTATGGGTTAATAAATTAAACTTGTAAGATTTTAGAATGAACCCAATACAAATTCAAATAGATAAATTCAATAGTGCGATCTAATTCAAACTTTCAATAAAAACTAACCGCACTTTATTAAAAAAAATTATTTTATGAAATGTATTTGCATGTTTATGCAAACTTATGCAAGATCTATACATCACATGTAAGTTAGGGGCAAAATCATGAGTATTGAAAAACAAGATAACTTATTAAATGCTTTTAAAGAGTTGTTAGCACAAGAACGTTTCGGTTCACAAAGTGAAATTGTACAAGCATTACAAGATTTAGGTTTTACACATATTAATCAATCTAAAGTATCTAGAATGTTGACTAAATTTGGTGCAGTTCGTACACGAAATACAAGAATGGAGATGGTATACTGTTTACCAAATGAACTCAGTGTACCTAATACGAAAAGTCCACTTAAAAATCTCGTATTAGATATCGATCACAACCACTCTGTCATCGTCATCAAAACAACTCCTGGTGCAGCACAACTTATCGCTCGTTTATTAGATTCAATTGGTAAAGCAGATGGTATTCTGGGTACTATTGCTGGTGATGACACGATTTTCGTCACACCAACATTAGATTCGAATATTCAAGATCTGATTAAAAGTATTAGAGAATTATTTGAGGCCTCTATTTGAGCATAATGAGGAAAAAATATGCAGATTTTAATTACTGGTGCAACAGGATTAATTGGCTCGACATTAATTACTCATTTATTAGAGTTAGGTTATCAAATCACTGCTTTGGTCCGTTCACCAGATAAAGCTCGTATTCAATTGCCACCTAAAGTGCAACTTATTTCATCATTAACCCAATATAACGATTTAAATCAATTTGATGCAGTCATTAATCTTGCTGGGGAGCCTATTTTTACACACCGTTGGACAACTGAACAAAAACAACGATTAATAGAAAGTCGAGTACAATTAACGAAACAGTTAACTAGTTTAATTAATCATAGCACTACACCACCCCACACTTTTATTTCAGGCTCTGCGACAGGCTATTATGGTGATAAAAAAGAATATATCATTACGGAACAATCAGAGCCCTCTGCACAGTTCACTGGACAACTTTGCCAAAAATGGGAGGCTGAGGCATTAAAAGCGAAAACACGTGTATGCCTGTTACGTACTGGTATCGTGCTTGCAAAAACAGGCGGTGCTTTGGCTAAAATGTTACCTATTTATCGTTTGGGATTAGGCGGTCGATTAGGAAATGGTGAACAATATTGGAGCTGGATCACATTAAAAGACATGATTGCAGCTATTGTTTTTTTACTGAATAATGTAGCATGTAGTGGTGCTTTTAATTTAGTCACACCTCATCCAGTACGTAATAAGGATTTTAATAGTATGTTAGGTCAGCTACTGAAACGTCCTTATTTCCTAGCAGTACCAACATTTATACTCAATTTATTTCTCGGTGAACGGGTACAATTATTACTTGATAGCCAAAAAATTATTCCAGAGAAACTACAAGCAGGGGGATTTCATTTCCAGTATCCTGAGCTGAAAGCTGCTCTGCAAGATATATTAAAACAAAAAAGCTGAGATGATTTAACATTCTCAGCTTTGGAAGTTAATATTATATTCTTTAAAAGATTGATGCAGCGAGTACAACTATCATGCCTAAGGAAAAAGTAACTGTCATCATTGCATAACCAAAATCACCCATTTTTACCTCTCATAAATTAAGTTTGTGTATTATTTACCGCATCATTCTAACAATAAACTGACTATAAATAGAAGCCTAATTGATAATAAAAATTAAAATTGTGATGTTTTACAAATATTTTCTCTCTAGTGCTTAACCAATTCAGTTTCAGTCCTTATAATAAATAAGATTTGTATGGAGAAAAAGAATTATGGCAACAATTAAAGATGTCGCAAAAATGGCTGGTGTGTCAACAACAACAGTCTCACATGTTATTAATAAAACTCGTTTTGTTGCAGCCGAAACTGAAAAACTCGTTTTACAAGCTATTCAAGCGTTAAATTATTCACCTAGTGCTGTTGCTCGAAGTTTAAAAGTAAATACAACAAAATCTATTGGTATGATTGTTACGAGTAGTGAAGCACCTTATTTTGCTGAAATTATTCATGCAGTAGAAGAACATTGTTATCGACAAAGCTATTCCCTTTTTTTATGTAATACACAAAATAATGTAGAAAAAATTAAAAATCATCTTGAAATGCTAATTAAAAAACGTGTCGATGGTATTCTAGTAATGTGTGCTGAATATACACAAGATTCATTAGACCTACTAGCAAATTTTACATCTTTACCGATGGTAGTAATGGACTGGGGACCTAATAATGAACATACTGACATTATTCAAGATCATAGTTTTGAAGGGGGCTATATCGCAACAAAACATTTAATTGAACAAGGTCATACTAAAATTGGTATTATTGCAGGTGAATTGACTAAAACAACAGCTAAAACGCGTTATGAAGGCTTTATTAAAGCAATGACAGAAGCGAATTTAACTATTAATCCCAATTGGGTAATGGAAGGTTTTTTTGAACCTGAAGATGGTTATGAATGTATGAATAAGATCTTAGTACAACCTGAGTTACCAACAGCTGTCTTTTGTTGCAATGATGTAATGGCTCTTGGCGCAATTTCAGCTATCGGTGAAAAAGGATTACATGTACCTGAGGATATTTCAATTATTGGTTATGATAATATCCATGCCTCACGTTTTTATTCACCACCTTTAACGACAATTCATCAGTCAAAATCACGCTTAGGCGCAAAAGCAGTAACATTATTGTTCGAACGAATTAATGAAAAATCTGAGCAACGAGAAGTCATTGAAATGCACCCTGAATTAGTGATACGTAAATCCGTTAAATCCCTTCGTTAAAACACATTAATCCTCATTTACTAAAAATGAGGATTTTAAATTTTTCTTCTATTCATTAGATTTACTCTAATAAAAGCCAATAAAATTAGATAAATATCACATTATTTAACCTATTGTAATTTTTTTATTTGATAAACTAATTATGATTGATCTTTCTAGTTATTTTTGTTTATATCTACTTCAATTCAAGTATTTTTACTTATTCAAGTTTAACATTGTTCAAAGAGGTCATTCATGATTCAGCAGTATTCAACTATGCGTAATAATATCAATATGCTTGGGCGTTTTCTTGGGGAAACAATCAGTGATGCACAAGGCAGTGATATCCTTGAGCTAATTGAAAATATTCGTATTCTATCTCGTAATTCTCGTAATGGCGATGATAAAGCACGTCAAAAATTACTCACAACTTTAGCGACTATCTCAAATGATAATATTATTCCTGTTGCGCGTGCATTTAGCCAATTCCTTAACCTCACTAACATTGCTGAACAATATCAAACTGTCTCACGCCAACATGACGATCAAGTTGCTTCAGATCGTTCTATTTCTGCGTTATTTAAACGTTTGAAAGCTCAAAATATTGCTAAAGAAAAAGTCATTGCAACAGTTGAAAAACTCTTAATTGAACTCGTATTAACAGCCCATCCAACAGAAGTGACCCGACGTTCATTGGTACATAAGCATGTAGAAATTAATAAATGTTTAAGTAAACTAGAACACAGTGATTTAACGGCAGAAGAACGTAAAGTTATTGAACGCCGTCTCTTACAACTCATTGCTCAAGCATGGCATACCAATGAAATTCGTACTCATCGCCCAACGCCATTTGAAGAAGCTAAATGGGGATTTGCAGTTATTGAAAATAGTTTATGGCAAGCTGTACCAGAATTTTTGCGTCGACTCAACACAAGTGCGGTCGAGTTTTTTGGTTTTAACCTCCCTGTAGAGCTAAATCCTATTCGTTTTTCTTCATGGATGGGAGGGGATCGTGATGGTAATCCATTTGTTACTGCAACTGTAACACGCCAAGTATTACAGCTAGCACGTTGGAAAGCGGCAAGTTTATTTCTAACAGATATTCAAGCATTAGCAGACGAGTTATCTATAGTAAAGTGCACTGAGGAATTCAGAGCCAAATATGGTGATCATTTGGAGCCTTATCGTACTGTAGTAAAAGCATTACGCTCTAAACTAACCATGACGCTTGCCTATTATGATGATTTATTAGCTAATCGTCCGCCTAGAACTTCTGATAATGACATTATCACTGAGGATGCACAGTTATGGGAGCCGCTCTATGATTGTTACCAATCCTTACAAGCTTGTGGTATGCGCATTATTGCTAACGGTTTATTACTTGATTGTTTACGCCGTATTCGTTGTTTTGGCGTGACATTGTCACGATTAGACATTCGTCAAGAAAGCACTCGTCATACAGACGCTATTGCTGAAATAACACGCTATATTGGTTTAGGTGATTATTCCCAATGGGAAGAAAATGATAAACAAGCCTTTCTCATTCGTGAATTAAATTCTCGTCGTCCACTACTACCACGTGATTGGCAACCTTCAGAGCAAACACAGGAAATCTTAGACACCTGCAAAGTCATTGCAGAGCAACCAGAGGGGGTGATTTCTTGCTATATCATTTCAATGGCCAAAACAGCTTCTGATGTGTTAGCGGTCCATTTGTTATTGAAAGAATCTGGAGTCAACTATCATTTACCTGTTGTACCATTATTTGAAACATTAGAGGATTTAAATGCCTCAGAACAAGTAATGAAAGCACTATTCAATATTGGCTGGTATCGCGGCGTTATCAATAACAAACAAATGGTCATGATTGGCTATTCTGATTCAGCAAAAGATGCAGGCATGTTGGCTGCTTCTTGGGCACAGTATCGTTCACAAGAAGCCTTAGTGAATCTTTGTGAAAATCTCAATATTGAGTTAACCCTATTTCACGGTCGTGGCGGAACAATTGGTCGTGGTGGTGCCCCTGCTCACGCGGCATTATTATCTCAACCCCCACGCTCACTGAAAAATGGCTTACGTGTGACTGAACAAGGTGAGATGATCCGTTTTAAATTAGGGTTACCTGCCGTTGCAATCGGGAGCCTTGATTTATATGCCAGTGCAATTTTAGAAGCAAACCTACTTCCTCCACCAGAGCCGAAAAGGCAATGGCGAGCATTAATGGATTCATTATCTACTGTATCCTGTGAAGTTTATCGTAATATTGTTCGCGGTGAAAAAGATTTCGTTCCTTATTTCCGTTCAGCAACACCTGAACAAGAGTTATCTAAATTACCATTAGGCTCTCGCCCAGCAAAACGCCATCCTAATGGTGGTGTAGAAAGCCTACGTGCTATCCCATGGATTTTTGCTTGGATGCAAAATCGCTTAATGCTACCTGCTTGGTTAGGCGCAGGTGCGGCATTACGCCAAGCTATCGAGAATGGCAATGCAGAAGTCATTGAAGAAATGTGTAAAACATGGCCTTTTTTCTCAACACGTATTGGTATGTTAGAAATGGTATTCAGTAAAACGGATACTTGGCTGTCTGAGCATTATGACCAACATCTTGTTAAGCCTGAACTTTGGTATCTAGGAGAAACATTGCGCCAACAACTTAAGCAAGATATTCAAACCATACTTGCTTTATCACATGAAGATCAACTGATGTCCGATTTGCCTTGGATTGCAGAATCTATCGCACTACGCAATGTCTATACCGATCCTCTCAATCTGCTGCAAGTAGAATTACTACGCCGTTTACGTGCAACACCAGAAAGCTCAAATCCTGATGTGGAACAAGCATTAATGATTACTATTACTGGTGTTGCTGCAGGCATGCGTAATACAGGGTAATATATGAGTTAATATACATTATTCGTAGATTGAGTGTTAAGTAGAGAAGGACAAGAGTTTAATTAGATGCAACAAGCGCCTTATCAGTTACCTGTAAATAAACTGACTACATTATCAAAAAATGCTGTTTTACCCTCTACACTTAATTTAGTCGATCTCGATTTTAAACACTTTGGCGCTAACCAAGAAGCAAAACGGATTATTGAACGTTGGCTAAAAGAAGTACGTTTATCGCAATAAATGAATTACTCTTAGAGTCTGTTCATATTGTGTTTAGCTGTGAATTACACAAAAAAGTGCGGTCAAAATTTTTCAGATTTTAACCGCACTTTGTTCTAAATAAGGAAAGACTAAGCCTTATTTAATCGGTTTAATTTTCCAAATTTTCTCTGCGTACTCTAAAATAGTACGGTCAGAAGAGAAGTAGCTCATATTGACAATATTTTGCAATGTACTGTCAATCCATGCATTTTGATCTTGATATTTCGCATCGACTCGTTGTTGCATATCAACATAACTACGGAAATCTGCAAATGCTTGATAATAATCATGATACTGCAATGATTGTAGTAATTGATGATAACGATTTGAGTCTGTTGGTGAGAAGCGACCCGCAATGATTTGATCCACAACATTACGTAACTCTTCATCATTCTGATAATACTCGAATGGACGATAACCTTGTCGACGTAATGCCTCAACCTCTTCTACCGTATTACCAAAAATAAAGATATGTTCTTCACCAACATTATCTAAAATTTCAACATTAGCACCATCTAAAGTACCAATCGTTAATGCACCATTAAGTGCAAATTTCATATTACTCGTACCAGACGCCTCTGTCCCAGCTAATGAAATTTGCTCTGAAATATCTGCTGCTGGAATAATCAATTCGGCTAGACTCACACTATAGTTAGGAATAAATACTAGCTTTAAGCGTCCTTTTAAGCGTTCATCATTGTTGATTACATTTGCCACATCATTAATCAAATTGATTGTTTGTTTTGCCGCATAATAAGCAGAAGCTGCTTTACCCGCAAGAATAAACACTCGTGGCACCCAATCTTTTTCTGGGTTTTCAATCATCGCATTATAGCGAGCGATGATATGTAGCACATTTAAAATTTGACGTTTATATTCATGGATACGTTTCACTTGTACATCAAATAAAGCATTTGGACTAACCTCAATACCTAATTCATTTTTAATGTAATTTGCTAATCTAACTTTATTATTGTACTTAATTTTCGCCACTGATTTTTTCAATTCAGGATCTTGTACTTTTTCTTTTAACAACGTTAATTGGCTCAGATCACGGCGCCATTCTTTACCTATATATTTATCAAATAATGCTGAGAGTTCTGGGTTAGCAACACCGATCCAGCGACGAGGTGTAATACCATTTGTTACATTAGTAAAACGCTCTGGATAAATACGTGCAAAATCAGCAAAAGTCGACGTTACCATTAAGTCAGAATGAATCGCAGCTACACCGTTAACTTTATTTGAACCGACAACAGATAACCAGCCCATACGAACTTTACGGTGATCCCCTTCTTCAATCAATGAAACACGACGGATGAAATCAGCATCAGTTGTCACATAAGTACGTACGTATTCAAGGAAATAATCATTGATTTCGAAAATCATTTGTAAATGGCGTGGTAAAATGTGTGCCATCATTTCTACTGGCCACGTTTCCAGCGCTTCAGACATTAACGTGTGGCAGGTATAAGAGAATACGCGACGAGTAATATCCCATGCTTTTTTCCACTCAAAACCTTCCTCATCGATTAAAATCACCATTAATTCAGGGATCGCTAATGCAGGATGAGTATCATTTAAATGGATAGCGACTTTATCTGCAAAATTTTCCATCGTATTATGGATACGTTTATGGCGGTAAATAATATCTTGTAATGAAGCGGAAACTAAGAAATATTCTTGGCGTAAACGTAACTCACGACCACTCCAAGTTGAGTCATCTGGATATAAAACACGAGTAATATTTTTACTTAATGTACGATCTTGTACCGCAGCAAAATAATCACCCTTATTAAAATCGGCTAAATCAAAACGATCACCAGCATAAGCGCCCCATAAACGTAATGTAGCAGCAGAATCATTAGCATAACCAGGAATGATCTGATCATAAGCTAATGCCACAACTTCTTCTTTACTCGTCCAAATGCATTTTTTACCTTCAAAATGAATGCCTCCGCCAAAACGAATAGTATGGCGTTTTGAAGGACGAATAAATTCCCATGGCGCACCTTTATCTAACCAAGCATCAGGTTTTTCAACTTGATGACCATCTTCAATTTCTTGCTTGAACATGCCATACTCATAGCGAATACCATAGCCCACACCAGGTAATGCTAATGTAGCAATTGAGTCCATAAAACAAGCTGCTAAACGACCTAATCCACCATTACCTAATCCTGGATCGACTTCTTTTTCTAAAACGTCTTCAAGGTTCACATTAAGTTCAGATAAAGCTTGTTTAGCAATATCGTAGACACCTTCTGCAAGCATTGCATTAGACAATGTACGACCAATTAAGAATTCCATTGATAAGTAGTAAACTCGACGTGTTTCTTCACTTCTCGCTTGACGAGCAGTTGTTATCCAACCCTCAGTTACAAAATCACGTACAGCATATAATGTTGCATTAAGCCAATCACGCTGACTAGCTTCTTTTGGTGAGCGGCCAATTAAAAAAATAAGTTTCGATACAATGGTTTTTTTCAAAGACTCTACTGTAATCTCTGGACGATTATATAAAAACGGAGAGTCGAAGTTATCCATGATCATAGTTATATTACACTCCTAAATGATTTAAAAAACGTTGCAATTTAGTCATTTTTGCACAAAAATGCAACAGTTTTTTTGTTAAAAATCTTAATAAATAAAATTAATACTTAATAGCTCGATAAAATACGTTGGTATAAGTGTTGGTAACCTTTCGCCGAAATTTGCCAACTAAAATCTTGTTCCATCGCAATAGTTCTGACACTAAACCATAAACGCTGCTTCTGCCATAATGCAAATGCATTTACGAGAGCATGACGAAGAGATTCGCCATTTGCATGCTCAAAAACAAAACCTGTTGCAACACGTGTTTTAATATTTTCAGCATTTGAATCAACAACAGTATCAGCAAGCCCTCCTGTGGAGCGTACTAGTGGTAAAGTACCATATTTCAAGCCATATAATTGTGTTAAGCCACAAGGTTCAAAACGGCTTGGCACCAAAATTACATCGCCACCTGCCACCATTAAGTGTGAGAGAGCCTCATCATAACCAATCTTCACAGCAATATTCTGTGGATATTGCTCAGCTAAATATTTAATACCTGCTTCTAAATGAGGTGATCCAGAACCAAGTAATGCAAGTTGCCCACCTTGTTTTACAATTTCATCTGCGCTTTCAATCAATAAGTCCACACCTTTTTGTTCGGTTAAGCGTGTAACCATAACAAATAATAAAGCTTCGGGATCTTGCGGCAAATTAAAATACGCTTGTAACGCCTCTTTATTTTTGCGTTTGCCCGTCATAGCTTTTAATTTATAGTGATGTTCAATATAACTATCATTGTTAGGATGCCAAATTTGCTCATCAACGCCATTGAGAATACCCACTAAACGTCCTTGCTGTGCCAATGTATTCAATAAACCTTGTAAACCATAAGCAAACTCAGGGGTTGTAATTTCTCGCGCATAAGTCGGACTGACTGCTGTCACGACATCAGAATAATATAATCCTGCTTTTAAATAAGAAATTTGCCCGTATAGTTCTAAACCATCAACATGGAACATACTCGCAGGTAACCCTATTTCAAATAGATGATGATAAGAAAATTGCCCCTGATAAGCTAAATTATGAATAGTAAAAACGGATTTTGCAGGACGTCCTTTATTAAATAAATAAGCACTACTTAAGCCCGCATGCCAATCATGAGCGTGTACCACTTCGGCACGCCACCAACTGTCTAGCCCCGTAGCTAATTCAGCCGCAACCCAACCTAGTAATGCAAAACGTTTATAATTATCAGCATAATCGTTATACCATTGATCATGATACGGATTACCTTCTCGTTGATATAAATGTGGCGCATCAATTAAGTAGACCCCCACCCCTTTATATTCGCCATAACGTAAAACGATATGTCCCGCAAAGTTATCAAATTCACTGACAACTACAGTATCTGGAATCCCTGCTATAATAGCTGGATAAGCTGGTAGTACAATGCGAGCATCAATACCAATCTCTTTTTGTGCAAAAGGCAATGCACCCATCACATCAGCTAACCCACCTGTTTTCAATAAAGGATATAATTCCGAGCAAGCATGTAGTACTTTCATTTTGTTACCTTTAAAGTGTCAAATATGTACAAACTATTGGTCGTTTGTATTTCAATATAAAAGGGCGAACACATAGGTCCGCCCTACGTTTATTTAATTCATAATTTGAATCGGTAAAACGTCTCCAAAACTGACCGCACTTTAATCTAAGTGGGATTCTGAAATAACTTTTTCACCGTTCAACTTTTTTAGCATCGATGGCGTAACTAATACAACACCACCAGAACTTACTCTAAAGCGTTGGCGATCAAGTTCAAGATTAACACCGATTTCCATCCCATCTGGGATCACAGAATGGCGATCAATAATACAACGTTTCAATTTACAGTTTTTACCAATTGTGACTTGTGGTAAAACAACACAGTGATCAATTTCTGAATCTTCATCAATTTTAATACGATCAAAAAGAACCGAATAACTAATAGAGGCATCCGTAATAACACACCCACCTGAAATTAGTGAATTATCTACTGGGCGTGCATTTTCTTTTTTATAGAAGAATTTTGATGGATAAGTTTGCACAGGATTTCCACGGATTGGCCAAGTCTGGTCATAAATATCTAATTGTGGATTTTCGCAAACTAAATCAATATTCGACTGCCAGAAGCTATCTAATGTCCCAACATCACGCCAATAAATTTCACCTTCGGTATTACGTCCCATGCAAGAACGGCTGAATGGATGTGCATACAGTACCCCTTCCTCTAACGCTTTTGGTAAAACATCTTTACCAAAATCATGTGAGGTATAAGGTGAAGTCACTTCGCGCTCTAATACATCATATAAATAATCAGCATCAAACACATAAATCCCCATTGAAGCAAGGGAAGTATTTGGTTTACCAACCATAGCTGGTGGATCTTTTGGTTTTTCAACGAAAGACTTCACTTTAAGATTTTCATTCACTGCCATCACACCAAATTCAGAGGCTTTTTCACGTTCAACTTCAATACAACCAACAGTACATTTTGCACCACTATTAATATGATCTAATAGCATTTGGCTATAATCTTGTTTATAAATATGGTCACCCGCTAAAATTAGAATGTATTTCGGACAATAGTGATCACGAATAATCGCCATGTTTTGATATACTGCATCCGCTGTACCGCGATACCAAGTAGAATCATCAATTTGCTGACGTGCTGGTAACATATCAATAAATTCACCACGTTCTGCTGGTAAAAATGACCAACCATTTTGTAAGTGGCGTAATAAAGAATGTGCTGCATATTGTGTCACGACGCCAATACGATTTAGCCCCGAGTTCAAACAGTTTGATAAAGCAAAATCGATAATACGGCGATTTCCTCCAAAATATAATGCAGGCTTAGCACGTTTATCTGTCAACTCATAAAGGCGCGAACCACGACCGCCCGCAAGAATTAATACGAGCGTATCTTTTACTAGCTCATATTTATTAGGTAATTTAGCAATACTACTATTCATAATGACCTCCATTATTATATGGGTAATGTTGCACAACCTAATATCAACTACCCTTATTTATTGTTTCAACGTCTATTAACTACTTCTTTTTTGCAACACACAAAAAGCGATATCCCCCACCTCGACCAAATTATCCTGCATGGTCGTGTTTGCTGCATGATATACAACTTCCCAATCACCTTTTGGCAATAAAAAAGTTTGTAATTCTGTTTTACTATTAATCAAAAATAACCAACGATTATCGAGCATCACTTGTAATGCTTTTACATCTCGATTATGCCAATCTTCAATACTCTTCGACTGACCATCTACATTAAGCCATTGCACATTGTCGCTAGTCCACCACAAATCATTTTTTAAACTTGGAATTTGTTGACGAATTGCAATCGTTTGCTTAGTTAAATCAAATAATGTCTGGTTAAAATCATGCCATTTAAGCCATGTGATTTCATTGTCTTGACAATAAGCATTATTATTACCAAATTGTGAATTACCAAATTCGTCTCCCGCTAATAACATCGGTGTACCATTGGATAATAATAGGCTCATCAATAAACTTATGGCACTTAACATACGAGCATTTTCTATAGCATTTGGTACATTTTCTATACCTTCAACACCATGATTGTAGCTATAATTTTCATTCCGACCATCTCGGTTTTCTTCACCATTAGCCCAATTGTGTTTTTGGTTATAACTCACTAAATCACGTAACGTAAAACCATCGTGTGCAGTAATATAATTCACTGAACAATGAGGCTTACGTTCGCCACGTTTAAAAATATCACTTGAACCCGCTAACCGTTCAGCAAAGGCACCATTTTCACCACTTTTCCATAACCAAAAACGTGTCATATCATCACGAAAACGATCATTCCACTCAGCAAAATAATCAGGAAAATGACCAACTTGATACCCAAACTCGCCAATATCCCAAGGCTCGGAAATCAATTTACACTTCTGTAAACTAGGTATAGCAATAATATCGGCAAATAATTGTGCCTGTGGATTAAACCCACCCAGATTTTCACGCCCTAGTACTGCACCTAGATCAAAACGAAAACCATCGACATGACATTCTTCAACCCAATAACGTAGACAATCTACTACCCAACGACGAGTCATAGGATGAGATAAATTCATCGTATTACCGCAACCAGTCCAATTGCAATAAGCCCCCTTCTCATCTTGCCAGTGGTAAACTTTATCATCGATACCACGCTGGCTAAATGTTGGAAAATGCTTTTCAGATTCAACACTATGGTTAAACACAACATCTAAAATGACTTCAATACCTGCTTGGTGTAATGTCTTTACCATCATTTTAAATTCAGTGAGCGGACTTGAATTAGCTTGTTTTGACCAATATTTTGGTTCCACAGCAAACATCGCTAATGGGCTGTATCCCCAATAATTATGCAGCCCCTTTTCTTGCAAATGCACTTCATCAAGCTGATAGTTTACGGGCAATAATTCTATTGCTGTTACTCCTAATTCTTGCAAATAAGCAATTATATTTGGATGTGCTAATGCCGCATAGCTACCGCGAATCTGTTCTGGTAAATCCCCTCTTAACTGTGTAAACCCTTTTACATTCAGCTCATAAATCACGCTTTTAGCCCAAGGGGTTTGTAATAATTGATCGTTTTCCCAATCAAAGTTGTCTTCGATTACTATAGCTTTAGGTGCAATAGCAGCATTATCACGTGAATCAGATAAATCAAACCAAGCACGTTTTTCTGCACTACTTAAATCCGGCTTACCTACCACAGCTTTAGCATAAGGATCCAACATTAATTTATTTGGGTTAGCTAAAGTGCGGTCAGTTTTTCCCGAAATTCGATACCCATACTCTGTTCCTACAGGTACACCACTTAACCAAATATGCCACACATTGTCTGTTTGTGTCGTCAGTGGAAATGTATACTCTGTACCCTGTTGATCAAACAAACAGAGAGTAACTTCACTTGCCTCGCTAGAAAATAGCGAAAAATTATAACCAACAATGTCCTCTTCTATTTGACATGTACAACCTAATGGGTAAGGCTTTCCTGTTTTAATTATTTTTATATTCATTACAACGAGTGACTACTTTGTTATTGTTTTTTTAGATACTTTGCCTTCATATTTTAAATAAATCGTTGCCAATGGTGGCACTGATATACAAATAGAGTGCATTTTTTCATGACTTGGTATTTCTTCACTAGTTACGGTACCAAAGTTACCCACATTCGACCCTTGATAAAATGCGGAGTCAGTATTCAATATTTCAATATATTCTCCCGCAATATTAACACCAACTCGATAATCATAACGTGGCACTGGAGTGAAATTACTCACAACAACAATACGTTCACCATTTTTGCTACGACGCTCAAAAGCAAAAACAGAGTTTTGACGATCATCAACCACCAGCCAATCAAATCCTTCAGGATCATAATCTAATTCAAATAGTGCCGAATTTTGTTGATACACATGATTCAAATCTTTAACTAAAAGCTGTACACCTTGATGCCATTTACCACCAATATTTTCATCTAATAAAAACCAATCCAAACTTTGTTCATAGTTCCATTCACGTCCTTGCGCAAACTCATTTCCCATGAACAATAATTTTTTACCAGGATAACCCCACATATAGCCATAATAAGCACGTAAATTTGCAAATTTTTGCCATGCATCACCAGGCATTTTACCAAGCAATGAAGACTTACCATGAACAACTTCATCGTGAGAAAGAGGTAATACAAAGTTTTCACTATATTGATACACCATCCCAAATGTCATTTGATCATGATGATATTGACGATAAACGGGATCTTTTTGCATGTAAGATAGAGTGTCATTCATCCAGCCCATATTCCATTTAAAATGGAATCCTAATCCCCCTTCTTTACTCGGCTTAGTCACACCAGCAAAAGAAGTCGACTCCTCAGCGATTGCAATTGCACCATTTACTTCCGAATCAATTTTCCAGTTAGTGTGTTTTAAAAACTCGATCGCTTCTAAATTTTCACGTCCACCATATTGATTTGGGATCCATTCACCGTCAGCACGACTATAATCACGATAAATCATCGATGCGACTGCATCTACACGAATACCATCTAACCCAAAACGTTCTAACCAATAAAGAGCATTACTTGATAAAAAATTACGGACTTCATTACGACCATAATTGTAAATTAATGTATTCCAATCTTGATGATAGCCTTCTTTTGGATCAGCATGTTCATATAAAGCAGTTCCATCAAATGCAGCCAAACCATGCGTATCGCTTGGGAAATGTCCAGGAACCCAGTCTAAAATGACATTAATGCCTGCATCATGCGCCTTATCTATAAGGCGTTTAAGTCCTTCTGCTGTACCAAATCGACTGGTTGGTGAATATAAGCCTAAGGGTTGATACCCCCATGAACCATCAAATGGAAATTCAGATAACGGTAAAAACTCAATATGGGTAAACCCCATTTCTTTCACATAAGGAATTAACTCCTCTGCAATCTGATCATAATCCAACCAAAAATTATTGGCTAAATTGCGACGCCATGAACCTAAATGTACTTCATAAATCGAGATCGGTTGATCTGGCTGATTTGCCTTACGGCGCTTTTCAGTCATCTCAACAATTTCAGGTAAGACACTAATTTGCGATGCTGTATCGGGACGAAGTTGAGAACTAAAAGCATACGGATCTGCTTTTAAACGCAACTGTCCATGACAATCAATTAATTCATATTTATATAATTGGCCTAAAGAGGCTTTTGGTAAAAATAATTCCCATACTCCACTCTTCTGATGAAAACGCATTGGATGACGACGCCCATCCCAATAATTAAAATCACCAACAAGAGAAACTCGTCTCGCATTTGGTGCCCACAAACGGAAATTGACTCCTGATACGCCGTCACACTCCATAAAATGTGCGCCTAATACTTCATAAGGACGTAAATGAGATCCTTCACTTAGTAACCAGTTATCCAAGTCTGTTAACATTGGATGAAATCGATAAGGATCTTCAATAATCTGTGATTCGCCACCCCAAAATACTTGTAATTGATAAGCAAAAAAAGTTCTCGTTTTTGGCACAATCCCTGTAAAAAATCCTCGCTCATCGACACAAGCTAATTCACATACTTCTTTATGAGTTTCATTATCGATTACAATAACACGATGAGCATCAGGTAAAAGTGCTCGAATTTCAATACCATTTTCCGTTTCATGCATTCCTAGTACAGAAAATGGATCTGCGTGAGTACCTTCAAAAAACTGATTAATTACTGAATGTGAAACTAATTGAACCATAACAAATCCTCAATTCGCTAATAGATTTATACTGTACGTGCTTGATTAATGGCGGCTAAAAGCGCTGTAATGTGATTATCACTAAACATAGATTCCAATGTGCAAGCAAGCTTTTTACGCCAATTTGGATACTCTGTATTCGTTCCTGGCAAATTAAACGAGATTTCTTGACTCAATAAATTTTCTAATTGCACACCAATAAGTTGACTACAACTATTAGCTAAATATTGATGTAAGACATAATTTAAATGAGCATGCATTGCCATCGAAAGCGCATCACCTTCATAATGTGCGGGTAGATAGTTATCACGATGTAAAGTATCTAACAACGCCTGTTTATCCACGACTCGTTGTTCATATTTTTGTTGTAAAACTTCTCCCTCTAAAACACCTAATTGATTAAATAATTGTAAGTCCACACAATGCCAAAAACTTGATAACGAAGGCACATCATGTGTACCAATAGTCGAAAAGGCTTTTAGTGGAAAAGCATTTACTGCGGGATACTCTCTATTTCGTTGTTCGAAGTACAAGACAAAATAAGAAAAAATCTGAAATTCGTTTAATTTTGACCGCACTTCATCAGGCACTGTACCTAAGTCTTCGCCTACTACAAGACATTGATTACGCTGGCTCTCAATCGCTAAAATCGCCATGAGATGATCAAATGGATAATGTACATAAACGCCATCAGCCGCCGTTTTACCTTCAGGAATTAACCATAAACGGAATAATCCCATGACATGATCAATACGTAAAATACCAAAGTGCTGCATATTACTGCGTAGCATATCAATAAAAGGTTGGAATCCACGTGCTTTGAGCACTGAAGGATTGTAAGGAGGTAAATTCCAATTTTGCCCAATAGGACCTAAAGGATCAGGAGGCGCTCCAACCGATGCATTAACAAAATATAGTTCGGGATCGGACCAAACATCCACACTACCACGAGAACTATTCACAGCTAAATCACCATAAATCCCAAGTTTCATACCAACAGTTTGGCATAGTGTTTTTATTTCATTCAATTGCTCTGTAGCAAGCCATTGCAGCCAAGCATAAAACTCAACTTTTTCTTGGTGTTGTTTTAATAATGCCTTGCGTTTATTCTCCGTCAATTTTTGCCATTCTTGACACCAACCTAACCACCCAATCGTTTGTTCTGTTGGTTCTTGTAAGTGTGATTGACCATCAAGTACATTAAACAACCCTTGTAGTAACAAAGGCTCACCTTGTTGTTTCAAAAAGTGTTGGAACACTTGTCGCCGTTTTACAATATGTACGGACTTACTCCGCTTCGAAAAAGCAAATAATTGCTCAAGAACAGTCAGCTTTAAATGCGTTATTGCTGAATAATCTACTAACTCCGCATAGCGTAATTGCTCAATCTCGCTTTGCATCTCCTCAGAAGCGAACCAATTTTGTATAGTTTTACATAATTTAAATTCAGGTAATGTATGCACCGCTAAATAAATAGGATTTAACCAACGTCTAGACGAAGAACTGTATGGACTCGCCCACTCTGGTACTGTAGGATACATTAAATGCAATGGATTAATACCAATGAAATCAACACCATATTGGCTAGCTTGTTTAATGAGGTAAGTTAAATCTGCAAAATCGCCAATCCCCCAATTTTGTTGTGAACGTAAACTATAAAGCTGTACATTCAATCCCCAAGCTTTCTTTTGCTCTAATACAGGGTGCTGATAGGCAGTTTTGGGTGAAACAAGTAAACGAACACAATAATTTTTTCCTGCACTAGAGACAACTAATTGATAATAACCATAATCTAAAGCTGGCAATTCAATGAATGAAGAAGAAATGGTCGAAGATTGTTCAAACAATGTTTGTCCAGACTCATTCGATACTTGATAAGTAAAAGATTGATTTGATAAGTTTAACGGTGTTACGTCATATTGAATAGGCTTATGCTCAAAAAATACAGCGACATCATCATAATAAGAAACTGATTTATTGTGTTTAGTTGGCTGAGTTAATAATTCAGTAAAATATGTCAACGTTTCTGGACTAGCATAAATTAAATTGCCATCAATATCATAATGAGAACTGGCAATACCTTGCTTCTCAGCCTCCTGCCTTAAATACGTCATATCCATTATTAACTACCTAAACTAGACTAACATTTAGTAGTTATTCTATCCAAGATGAATACAAAGGCAACGATTTTTATTTAAATTAGTGATCTTCGTCAATAATAATTTATTTTCAGTATTTTCAATATCTCAAGACATTTTTATGTTCCAAAAAAAATCTAAAAATGGTTGTGATTTTTCTTTTAAAATCAATGTGCTTTATTTTTGTTTAGGAACACTTTTTTGGGTGGTAAGAATTAGAAGTGACAGGGTTATTAATTAGAGGAATTTACAATAAAAGGGCTGTATAGCCCTTTTACATTACTCGCTAACCTAATGTTCCTGACATAAATTTTCTCCATAAAAAAAGCTCACCGAAGTGAGCTTCAATTTAAAATTCATTTAGTTAGTATTCATTTTTAAAAAATGCTTTATGAAAAATCTCTTTACGTTTTCCTTTAGGCGCAAATAGACAGATACCTAGTGCCACTATCGCCCAAAGAAAAATAAAGCTACCGCCTATAAATAAAATGAGAAGTTGATCTGTAAATAAAGAGTACACAATCATGCCAATAGAAATCAAGGAAATGAAAAAAACAATTCCCCATGCTGATGTATTGATAATTTTCATTAAACTATTTAATACTGAATTCAACATATTTCACCTCCTTATTCCTCTTCAAACATAACAAAAACAGTCTATTTTTTCAACCGCACTATAAAAAGTGCGGTCGGTTTTTCAGTGGTTTTATGCTCTTACTCCAGTTAAATTTCTCTTATCAATAATCTTTTCAGCTAAATCTAACCAATGGATACATTGTGCTTGGCAATCATAGGCTAAGCCTGTGAGCTTAGGTCTTCCGTATTCTGCACCTAATAATTTCAACAAGGAATCCAATAAAATACTCACTTCATATCCTAATTGTCGCCCACGTTGTCCGTGTTTATATAAAGAATAAAACACATTGTAAGGCACGACGATTTCATCTTCTTTAATTTTTGGCGATGTATCTGTAATGAGCTCACCCTCTAAAACGATCTTATGAACATACTCTACCGCCATTGGGACTTGTTCTGCTGTCAGTTCATCAATATGTTGCACATTGAAACGTTGATGAATAAGTGAGTAGGCATCTGAATAGATCAAACCTTTCTTACTGACTAATTGGCTAACGGCTTGTCTTAGTCCTGTTCTTTCGTCTGTGGTTGTTTTTCTTTCTGCTTTGCCGTGATACCAATAGTTATAAAGCGCCTCGAAACATTCTTCTTGGTATTGGATCACTTTTTCTTTTAAATCTGACCGCACTTTTTCAGGATTAATGCTAAATAACCAGCCATTGAGTTTTTTAAGTGGCATACAGAGCATTTCACGCAATTTACCGTCTTCGGCAACTATGCTCATATGAGCACAGTTGAACTTACCTTTTGAATTTTCAAGTTTTCTATGCTGAGAACTCCAAGACAAGCCTAATGCTTCAACGATTGGTTTAACCGCTGTATAGATTACATCATCGACTTTTAAAGTAATTAATTGAGATCCATGAAAAGAGATGGTTTGAGTTGAGATTTGAGTTGTCATTTTGTTGTTCCTTTTGATGGAAATCCCGAAAATTCGGGTGGTCGAGAGCTCAAAACTCGCAACAAATCGAGCGGACGTATTCCCCGAAGGTATTTTATTAGTCACACTCTCGACCATTGATATATTTTTGGCATAAAAAAATCACGCTGACGGGGTGAGTTACCGTTTGTTGTAGGCTTTTGAGACCTTGTTTTAAAATATAAAACAAAAATCCCACTGTGTAAAGTGGGATTAAGATTTATTCTTCATTTGTATTCTTGTCCGTGTGAGGTGTTACTATTTTTCCAACTGCAAATACACCTGCTAACGCAACAAGGACGCTAATCATAACAGTAACTGACAACCCATACTGCCCTTTTTCCATCAGGGAAAAGCAAAAGAAAACAACCAATGCAACACTTATCATAGCAAAAACTAAACCTAACCCCTTAATAAATAAAGACCATTTAGGAATAGCATAACGATTTTTTTGCTCGTTTTCAGCTAATCTCATAATTCTGTCAGCCCCATTAGGGATGACTTCATTATATTTCTGCATTTCTTTAGCCATAGGAAGAGGTCCTGAATGACTAATCTGCTGCTGAACAAGTAATGATATCACGCCACTTGCTTCTGGAGTATCTAAAACTTGTTCAAGTAGCTCTGGTGTTTTAACAACTTTTTGAACTATGTCATTGTTGTTATCCAGTGCAACTAAGTCAGCTTCATCCTGTTGTTTTTCCTGCATCTTCTGACTTTCTCATTGCTTTATACAAATAACCACCTACAGCGCTCCAGTCCTCTTTTAGTTTTATTTGATCATCGCTTGCAGGACGTACATTTATAGGAGTGAAAATAGAGCCAATATTCAAAATTGATCCCATGCCTATCATAAAACTTGCAACATATGTTAGTTTGTGTGATGTTTTCATAGTGCGCTCCTCCTCAATTTTTTGACTAAAAAAGCTCGCACAAGTTCTATTGGCAAGCTACATCTTTAGTTAAATTGCTACAAAGAACAAAATGATTACTGTCACTAATCTTTGTTAATATGTACTATTAACTCTTAAAATAATTGTTTAAGTGTTACTACTTAACTATGATTTACATAGCGTTAAAATAGTACTTAATTTTGAAAAACTATGCAAATAATTTCGCAATTTTTTATAAGCCATCTATACGATGTTGAACATGTCATTGAAAGTGATACAAATAACTTTAGATTTCTAAGCCATCTATACGATGTTGAACAAGATCTCGGTACAAGATGTTTTCTCTATATATTTCTAAGCCATCTATACGATGTTGAACTGCTCAAAAGTACGCTCAACAATAATAGTAGATTTCTAAGCCATCTATACGATGTTGAACAATCTAATTGATTGTATAATTCAGGCGCAATCTTTCTAAGCCATCTATACGATGTTGAACCGAGATACTTCGTTTTTTCTTCTTCGCCAGTCTTTTCTAAGCCATCTATACGATGTTGAACTAAAGTTGTCGGACTAATGCTAGGGCTTTTGATTTCTAAGCCATCTATACGATGTTGAACCTAGGGGGAGCTTTTGGCAATCTTGCTTCAATTTTCTAAGCCATCTATACGATGTTGAACGTGATTTAGTGGTTATAAATCAATCAATTAGTTTTCTAAGCCATCTATACGATGTTGAACGATGTCCCATAAAAAACAAGCTTATCACCACTTTTCTAAGCCATCTATACGATGTTGAACTCAAGTCAGGCTCACGTGGTAATTTTAGCGTATTTCTAAGCCATCTATACGATGTTGAACTTGAAAAATCAAATCAGTTTGCCGTCGCGATCGTTTCTAAGCCATCTATACGATGTTGAACTACAGGTGAAGAATTGCTATTTAGACGGTTAATTTCTAAGCCATCTATACGATGTTGAACAATCAAGGTGGCTCTAACGTTGGTAGCGGAAGTTTCTAAGCCATCTATACGATGTTGAACGAACCAGATGAACCTGTACCAGATGAATTATTTTTCTAAGCCATCTATACGATGTTGAACTAATAATATTAATAAAAATTTATTTATTCTTCAAATTGTTAAAGAACATCTGAAAGAAAAACCCTTTTTTACAGCATATTTATAACCCTTTGATCTCATTAGTTAATTTAGCTAGTTAGAAAAAAAGGCTTATAAATTAGGTTAGGAGTAGAGCACAGTGGTCTTATTGCTTAGCCCATAACAGTTAAATTCTAACATAATTAAAATCATTGTCTTTGTTGAAGATCACAATTATTCATTTGACGTTCTATTTAATTTTTATGTAAAAAAGGGCTCAACGCCCTTTTATTTAGTTGTGATTTCTAAAAATCTCGTTTAGATCATTTGGACTAAATCTCCAACCTTGATCGCTGCCTTTGATACAATTAAAACACCATTCTGAGCAAAAAAACTTACTGCGTTTTTGTTTAACGCCAAGCACTATGCCAATAGCTCCCCACCAGTCATATTTTGCACCTTTCGTCTTATCAAAATAGCTCCTAACTTGAGATTCACCCACCCTTTTAAGCTTGATCAAATCCCATTTTTCACTATCTAAAGTCATTTCTTTTTTTCGTACTCCACCATCACGAATAGATGATGAGTAACAAAAAGTGCGACCGTCATTTGCTAGCACGATCTCACAATGAGAGTATTCACCTTTTGTGAATTTTCTTGTAAGCCAGTCAGAAAATCTCGCCAAAAGTGCGGTAAGATTTTTTCCTTTTTTTCGCCCTTTATACAGGGCTAAATAAACTCCATTTTTAATCATTGCTGCGCCTCCGCTAGTGTTTTCATTTTTCCAATAATATCATCGTGAATCCGTTTCAATTCTTCTTCGTTTAGCTCTTCGTGTTTGAGCTCATACTTTCTCATGCGTTGAACTGCAAGCTGTTCTTGTAATGTACGCAGACCTTCTGCTTGTTTAAGAATTAAAAGCGTTGCTGATTTATTATCAAGTCCTGCAACTGTGGCGAAACTTGAAATATAAATGCTTACCTCACCAGTAAAACCAGCTTCTTTAAATGCGGTTGCCGCCGATTCTCGCTCTTTGTATTCTTCAGCAAACCTTGTCCATCTTGCACTAATGTTAGCCGCTGTATCATCAATGCTATCAACTAGATTTTTAATGAGTTCACGCTTAATTTCAGTTTTCTTTTTTTTATCAACAACCCAGCTGTTTCCGTTCCATTTGTGTAATTCTGTTGGTTGTCTATCAACTAGAATGTATTGACTTTTAAAATAAATAAGTTGTTTAGTCTCAAGCTCTGATTCGTTTTCTACTTCCATTTCCACAAAATCATTTAAGTTTTGCGGAATAGGGAAAATTTGATAACTATTCAAATTTTCTTTTAAAAAATAGACTTTCATTTATCACTCCTTTATCGAATATCAATACGCTTTACAAAACGACCAGCAAGATGTTGAATCTGTATTGTTGTACCGTTTCTATCAACAGTCACAGCGAATCTCTCGCCCGCTGTATAATTCCCGATATTGTATGTTGCTCGACGAACATCAAGCCAATAAACTCCGCCTCTTTTACCTTCAATTTCTGCACCCACTTCAAAACTGACGGGTTCAATATTGTAATTATCATCAAGCCTGTGACTTACTGATGATTGAAGATATAAAATTAACGTTTTACCAAAACATTTCTCCGAAATATTAATGCGCCCAGAACCAACATTGCCTTGCCAGACTGTTTTTAATACGCCGACTTGTAATAATCCTGTTTGTAATTGTTGATTAAGCTCGCTCTTTACATTATTAATTTCTTGTGATGCTAGTTGCTTATTTTCTTGAAGTTTGCGCTCAACATGCGCAGATAAAGATTGCATATTTTGCGCAAGCGTGCCTGCATCTAAAGCTCCTGCATTTTCAACTACACCAAAAGCCTTAATCCAAAACTGCACGTCATCAAATGAGTTTTTTGCTTTTATACAAAGTTTTAAAGCAATCGCTCTCGGTCTTGTTTCAGCCCCCCCCGTAGCCATAGGGCTGTCTAATAGCGGATGCATAAATCCGTTGTCGCTGAGATTATCATCTGTCACACTTGTAGAGCGTAATCGTGAATCTATAACAGTTTTCGTTTTGTCATAAAAAACATTACTATCACTTGAATTAATCCAATGGCTTCTAACTTTGTGTACGTGCTTTTTAATTTCGTCACTTTGTGTCTGACCGACACTTAATCCATTTCCAACATTACGGATGAAGCGGTCTTCTGCAAGCGGTACATTTGAAATAGAACCATATTTATCAACAAGATATTGATATAATTCAGGATAATTCTGCTGTGTAACTATTGAACGAATGCTATCGAATGCAATCCAGCCTTCGGGTATGTCATCAAATGGGAAATACGCCGTCATTCCCACGTCACTACGATGTAAATTCGGTAAGATGTCACTATTGCCATTTGCGACATACAAATCTGGGTATGTTACTCTATTAAATGTGCCGCCTATTGCTCTTAAATAACCGTGTGGATTCACGCCTTTTGGAAAAGCAACAACCGCACCAAGTGGCACGCCTTTTTTTCCAGCCTCGTCAATAAAATCACTTACTTCTTTATAATCAATCGACCATCTTACCCAATAAGTGGAATCAACAATATCTGGTCGTTGGTTTTTACTCGCTTTTTTTGCGCGGTACGTTTTATTATCATATTGAACGTATGCGCCTACAGGATAGTCCAGTGTCGCTGACCATTCAGGTAAACCGCGTTGTAACATATAATTAAAATGTTCATCAATGCGCTTAAATAGAGCATTAAAGTGCTCCATTGTGGGAATACCACCTGTTTGTTCAAACGTGAACCCCCACCCTCTTTCAACATCAGGAAATGCACTAACTTCTTGTGAGCCAGCTTTACTCGCAAAAATCTTTTCATCAGGTCTCTTTTGGATTGCCATTTTTAACCTCTGTTATTGAATTAAGTAATTGAATTTAACACCAGCTTGGCGTGGCAAAATATCTAAGTGCTCAACTGCAAATTTCTTAAAATCTGTCATTTTTGATCTCGGAATTGATATAGAAACTGTCATATCGTAGTTATCAGTCACATCACAGCCTTCACCAAAAACAAAAAGGCACGCTTCGATAATGTTCGGTAGCGTGCCTGTTTGGTAATTTTTTAATATTCGGCATTTAATCAAAAATCGATAATCTTCATCAGATAGCCTTACACTATCAGCCAATGGATCTCGTCTACGATACCATTGCCCACCCACATTCTGATTTAATCGCCCAAAACTGAGTGCGTGTTGTGAAGTGTGAAAGCCAAAGAATTTTCTAAGCTGATACCCATTAATAATTCTGACCTGTCCAACGTGTTTACCAACCAAATCCAGCTGATGACCTGTCGATTCTTCAATGTTTAAAACATTTTTTAGGTTATTTAGATCGACGAAAGCCGATCCAAATATATCCTCAAATAGTTTTATCGTTGCGACAGCTCTAGGCTTGTGCCGATATTGCCAAATTAATAAGTTAGAATAACTCATTACTCTACCTCAATTTGAATATTTGCTCGTTGAATCCGTGCTAGTTCTCTCGGCTGAATAATAATATTCTCAGCGTTTAATGCGCCAGAACTTCTACCGATTTTTAGGCTCTTAACCCAAAACCCACCAACGGTATTAATTGGGCTGTAGAGTCTAGAAAGGGAAACATCCTCACCGATTTTAAACTTCACATTCGATAGCATTCTTTTTACTTCGTCTTTGTCGATTTCGGTAAAATCTTCGTATCGGACTAGTGTCATACTAATATGAACATCTACTGGCGTTGCTTTATCGAATTTAATTGTTCTTTGTTTGCCATTTATCATTAAATTGACAGATGTTTGCCCCTGTAATCCAATGCCAGCACCTTTATTTTTATAAATGACTTGTGCGATGTCAGTTTCATTCCCACCTTCTACAACGACATTAATTGAGTGAGATGGAATACCTATGTTGTCTGTTTGACTTGTATTATTTTCTAGAACAATAACTTGTTTAACATCCGCCAAATCACCAATTCCACCCTCAATGGCTTCAGCGGAATTGGTTGCGTTTTTCGCTCGGCTTTTAGCAAAACGTTGTCTTAACTGGCTATCAGTTTCTTCTTCAATACCAATTTCAGCATCAACTGATGTTGTAACACTATTCAGACCGAGAGTGATTGTTTCGATAGTTAATTGTGTATTAGCATTGAGACTGAACGCACCCAACTCTTCACTCCTAAAATCTACTCTAGCGGAACCTGATTCATTTAATGTCACTTTTTGATCTAAAACCCACCGCACTTTATTGGTATCTGATACTATTAGGCTGTTTATTTCAGCATACGGATCGCCAGTTAAAATTACTGAACGTAAGTAACTATAACTCGCTTTTCGTCTAACTAACCCAGCATAAGCAACCCGTTGTTCTAACCAAGCACCTGTTGCCAAATCAGGATCTAACTGTTTATAAACGTCTTCCGCCAATTCCTCTAAATCAACTTTAATCTGACCCAAGATACCAATCATCTGCCCATCAGGTGTATCAGGATCTAGATTGATGTTCTGTCCATAAATACGTTTAAATCCTTGCTCAATTCTCTCTAAAATAGAATCAAGTCTTTCAATCACAATGCCACTTTCTACAAGCTTAGCCATTTTCACCCCCTTAAGAACGATAAACGACACTGTGTGAAGTGCCGTAAATATCTAAATAATCAATTGTCACTGTTAGCATCCGTTCATCCGCATTAAAATTTGATTCATAATGCGTGAGCTGTTTCACCCCTTGTGTTTCCAATACTTGTCTTTTTATTTTCAATTCAAGATCGCTAATGTTAATTGCCCGCCCCATTTTTTCTAACCATGGCAAGCCATGATCTAAATCTAAGAACCAATCATTTGCGAAAGACCAAAGACGTGTTTTTACACATTGTGCAATGGCTTCACTCTGATTTGCATAGTTATTAAAACCATTTCCAAATGTCCAATCATGGTTTTTATCAAGTCTTCTCACTCTCATTCAGGTTCTCCCGTCTTATCTGTTCCACTAGCAACACCAGTATGAACGTGTGATTTACCAGAAACACCACCAGAAATAACATCACTATCACTTGATATAGTTCCAGTTGCTGAGAACTCTCCTGTCTGTGTCGTATTGCCTGTATGCTGGATATTACCTTTAATTAGTATCGTTCCATCTGTTACTCTGATAAACGTGCTACCATCCAAAGTTTGCATTGAAAGACCGTTCATAAAAAAGCCTTTAACTGCATTAGGCACAGAACAAATACCTGGTATAAACATTGCATCTGACAGATCGTGGAAGCGATAATCTAGCGGCTCTGCTGCTTTCGACGATTGCCACCAACCATCAATACAACGTTCACTGAATAATGCTATTCCTTCATCTCCTGCTGTCAGTGGGAAAGTAAAAGCAAAGCCACCACCTCGAGGGAAAGAAACAGGCACATAAACAAGTGGCGGGATTTGTACAGCCTTACCATCTTTTAAAACCTGTTTAATCTGTATAGCCAGTGTTACCGTTTGATTTGCTGGGTCGAAGGTGACCACTTTTGCTGGTAGTGAGGTATGGAGATTCATTTGAGCATATTTTATTTGCTCGTCCGCTGCAGTCTCAGGCGTTGCTAAATGCGTGTTGTAGTTTGGCATCCATTTTCTCCAACGAGTAAAGGCAATTCAATTTGGATCTTGTCTTCAATAACTCTCAATGTTGCTTCCAATATAGGCTTTTTACCTTTCCATTCGCTCAACCCTTTGCCACATAAACTGGCGAACTGTTTTTCTGCTTTGTGTTCGCCAAGCAGTGTGTAGTATTGTTCAAGTAAATTTTTTCCACCTTTAGCTAATTCTTCCGCCATATAATCAAAGGCTTTAATATAGGAAATTTTAATTCCTATTGCTTTTTTAGACTTGTAACCCATAACCAAAAGCATAAAGCCATTTTTGGTTAATTCGTAATAAGGTTGTGGCTTGCCATTCTGTAACCTATTGATTTTAAAACAAACCTCAAAATTGAGTTTTGCGAATTCTTCATCACAGTTTTCAATTAAAGCCTTAATATCTCGCAAAACATTATCGTGTCGTTTGCCAAAAACTTTTGCCACGATTTCCGATGTAGTTACGGTTTGTTGGTTTTTAATTTGTACAAATTGTTTAAAGTTTTCTGGATTTGCTAATTGCATTTTTATTTCCTTTTATAAATTTTAGGTAATAAAAAACCCCGACCATTTCTGATCGGGGTTGTTTGTTGCCTACAACGTTCCTACCTTTCGGCTTGGTATCTACCAATTTAAAGATGTTTGAGGAATTTTAGATATAAAAAAAGCCAAAAAGTAAAATACATTACAATTTGGCTATTGTGGGAAATCTTACTGCAAAAATACTAGGAAATCAAATTTCTCTTATCAATAATCTTTTCTGCTAAATCTAACCAATGGATACATTCTGCTTGGCAATCGTGGGCTAAGCCTGTGAGCTTAGGTCTTCCGTATTCTGCACCTAATAATTTCAACAAGGAATCCAATAAAATACTCACCTCATATCCTAATTGTCGCCCACGTTGTCCGTGTTTATATAGAGCATAAAGCAAATTGTAAGGCACGACAATTTCATCTTCTTTAATTTTTGGCGATGTATCTGTAATGAGCTCACCCTCTAAAACGATCTTATGAACATACTCTACCGCCATTGGGACTTGTTCTGCTGTCAGTTCATCAATATGTTGCACATTAAAGCGTTGGTGAATAAATGAGTAAGCATCTGAATAGATTAAGCCTTTTTTACTGACCAACTGGCTAACAGCTTGTCTTAACCCTGTTCTTTCGTCTGTGGTGGTTTTTCTTTCTGCTTTGCCCTTCATCCAGTAATCTGATAAAGCTTTGTAACACTCTTTTTTGTATGTAATCAATAAATCTCGGATTTCGGGTTTAACACGTTTTACATCAATACCGAACAACCATCCATTTAAGTAATCAATTGGAAGACAAAGCATTTGTTGATCACCACTATTCGTAGGTGCGGTTATGATAACCGTACCTTGACTTAACACCTCATCACGTTGAATACGTTGACGTTGCCCATCCCAATTTAATCCAATATTCTCGCAGATTGGTTTCATTGCAACATAGTAAATACTGTTGTGTTCAAAAGTGGAAAGTGGTTGATTGTGGAAGTTGATAGTTTGAATTTGAGCTGTCATTTTGAGTTTCCTTTTGAGAGAAGTACCCTAATCGAATTAGGGTGATCGAGAGCTCAAAACTAGCTCAAAATCTAGCGGACTTATTCCCCGAAGGTATTGTATTCGTCGCACTCTCGATCATTGATACTAAATTATTGTCTATGCCTAAATTTGTTGATGAGAAAAAGAAGCAAATTTAAAGCATAAAAAAATCACACTGACGGGGTGTTTACTATCCTTATGGATACCGTTTTGAGAAAGGCTTTTGAGACCTTAGTTAAATAATAAATAAAAAAGCCTGTGTTGTAAACAGGCTATTTGCGTTTTTTCAGTGGCTTGTCTTTCCATCGTTTTGCAAGCCATTCAAATTCTTGGTAGAACGTTGGTGCATTTTGACGTTGGCGGATTTCATACACAAGCGGACAGAAACGATCCCACATTCTTGTGATATTGGTGTACTGCATTTCTTTGTAGATTTTTTCTTCAAAGGCTTTATTGTGGATACTTTGAGCAATAAACTCATAGCGATTTAACAACATTGTGATCTGTTTATACACGACACTTTGTAATTCTTTTTCTTTGAAGTAGAACTCGACAAAGGAGATTTCTTTGTCTCTAACTAAGTTAAAGACAGTAAATTTGGCGGTAGTTAATTCTTTATCTTGATTTTCTTGCAAAAGCACATCAATCGTTGTGCGTTTCCGTGCCATTTTTCCATTATGGACAATAGCAAGCACAGCCATTAGTGCAGATAAAACAATGGCTCCTGTTTGTATCCAGAAGCCATAGCTCTCACCTAAAAAAGTGGGGTTATCCATTTAGAAACCATCCCATCCTTCATTAAATTGTTTCATAACATTCTCTCCCTCTGTATTTACTTAGACTAAAAAAGCCTGCTCAAGTTCACTTGGCAAGCTGTTTATCCGTCTAAATTGTTATAAAGAACAAAATGATTACTGTCACTAATCTTTGTTAATATGTACTATTAACTCTTCAAATGATTGTTTAAGTGTTACTACTTAACTATGACTTACATAGTGCTGAAATGGTACTTAATTTTGATAAACTATGCAAATAATTTCGCAATTTTTTATAAGCCATCTATACGATGTTTAACATGATGACGGTAAAAACTGTCATATTACAATATTTCTAAGCCATCTATACGATGTTGAACACTTACGGGGCTAATCTTAAATTTTATTCCAATTTCTAAGCCATCTATACGATGTTGAACGCTGAATATAAAATTCATCACTTTGATCTGAATTTCTAAGCCATCTATACGATGTTTAACATTTGAATCTCTAAATATAAAAAGCCCCTCTAGGTCAAGGGGCTTAAAATCAAGAATAACTTTATTATAGATTTTTCATTGTATTTTGCTCTTTTTGTTCTTGTATTTTTGCTTTATTAGGATGAGAATAAATCAACTTAAAATAGTGATATTTATCTCTACCGCCACTATTACTTTCTTTTATCAAATATTGAATACCAATATCAACACCCGACACATTAAAATTATATCCAGCTAAATTACTCTTACCTAATATATTCTTGTATTTTTCTTTAATTAGGGAAACGTATGTTTCTATCTGCTTTTCTATTTCTATTTTACCAAGAGTTGCAAATTTTGGCACTGATACAGCTCTAACTTCAACCAATCCCATATTTTTGTTAAAAACTAACTCATAACTATTTATGTTTTCTAGATTAGAATTGCTGTCTTTGGCATCAATTTCAATTTCTTGAATGTATTGATTTTGAGTTATCGTCTTAAATTTAACTTTGTTCTTTTCAAAATCCTGAACTCCAACTCCCCATTCAAACCCGGCTAGTTGAGGAATTTCTTGCTGCACTGCTGAGCTTATACTTTCAGTTTTAGTATATTGCTTATCTTTAGAGGCAACGAACCCTATGACAATCAATACAGCCGTCGCAACCAATACCCATATCAAAAAATATTTAATGATTCTATAGCATAAATGAGGTTTTTGTTTAGGCTGATTATTGCTAGGTGGTTCATCATTCATTTCGGGGGTATCCATATCATTTTGAAGATACTCAACATGTTCATCTTCAACCAATTTACTTTTAGAATTACCACTAATTTTTGTTCTAGAATAAATTCCTGTACCAGGAATGCCTGTATTTAAGTATGCTCCGTTTTTACCTACATTTACAGAAGCGCCCTTTACACCAACCGTTGCACTCACTCCGCTCTTACTCAAGTTAACTGTAATACCAGGTGCTATTTTTACTCTCTTTCTAAATTTAAATGGGTTTTTGAAAGCACTTCTTGCCATATATTAATCTCCTTATTTAAAAGAGATTAAATTCTAAACATTATTAAAATCATTGTCTGTGTTGGAGATCACAATTATCTACTCTTTTTTCTTCTCAACTTTTTTAAACTTTCCACCAATAACAATTAATCTACTTACCCAATCACCACCTAAACCATCACCATTATGCGATAATTTAATAACTTTATATTCACCGTTAAAGTATTCTAGGATTGATTGAACTTTGACAAGACTACCGATTTGGAGTGCTGGATTAAGCAAGCAGGATAGTTCTAAACCATCATCTGTTTGCTCTGGCATACCAAGCATTCCTGTTTCCTGTGACAGCAGAACAATATCATCATTAATCACTTTGTCTTTTGGTAGAAAAACAAGATTTCCATCTTGAATAGACCAGTCTGCATTGTTATTTCTTGCAATGCGATTCAGCACTTCTCGACTATCACCATTCATTACGCGCCCACGTGGGAGCTGTCTTTTGTTCGGAATATCGACCGCACTTTCATTGACATTCGGCATTGTCTTTTGAATTTCTTTGATAATCTGCTCATCTGTCGCACCTTGCTTTAGTGTAGATGATACCCTTGATTCAGTATAAGCTTTGAATCCGTCTGAACACTCAATATCTAAGATAAAATCCAATCCGTCACGTCTAACCTTGATTTTGTTAATATCGCCAGAATAAATCGTTCTTAATTCGTGATAGCCAACAAGCAAAGTCAATTTCTTAAAAGATTGGCTTAACGCTTGATTGATATGGGTTCTGTTTAAGTTCCAAATGCTGATTTTTGCTGGATTAGGCTTTTCATTGATCGTTTTGTCAATCTCAAAAGAGACTCTTAACTGTTCAATAATTAATGTCTCATTATCGTTACTCAGCTCAACTTTCCATTGCCGCCCGAATTGCTTCATCTTTCGCTCCAATATATAGAAAACACCTTGTGCCTAAATCTTCAATTGCCATAGGGTCTAAGTGCGCACCACTCTCATCCTCCACCCAAAAGAAATAGCTTTGTGTCGTTCTATGCAATAATGGAATACCACAAGCTAACGATACCCCATTGCAAATTTGCTTTTGTGAAACTGGCTCAAAAATATCCATCGCCCAAAAATTACCAATACTATTAAAACGCAGGGTCAGACGTATTTTGACTCCTTCAAACTCAAATGTTTGCTCTTGAAATGGATCTTGTGTAACTGGAATTTGTAGCACATTTACTCCTTAGCTAAATGCTTTTATTACACCGTTAGCAAACCTATCAAGTAGCGAACTTTCTTTAGGCACACTCGGTTGTGTTGTGCCTTGTTGCGTTTTAGCTGCTGACTGAACGCCCGCTCGCCCGCTCTTTTTCTTCCCTGCCACAGAGGATTTACCCTTTGAAACCGTTGCTGTATCAACAATAAATACTTCTCTTGCTGTTATTGTGAATTCAGCACTACCGTCTTTTGTTTGTCTAACTGAGATAGATTCAATCATCATATTCTTGTAGAGCAACAACCCTGTCTGAATTTCGATAGTTTCCCCTGATTTCTGGCTCGATACTAAATCTGCGTAGCATTTTTGTACCCGCCCATTTGCATCAGAACTATCTAATAAACCACCTAAGCCAAAATCAGGTAAAAAGGGAGCAATTGACCGCGCTTTATTAACCGTCTGTTTAGCGGTATCAATAGCTCCTTGGACTTGACTCGCCACCCGAGTTGCCTTGGCAATGGTTTGCTGTGTCTGTGAAATCACTTTAGCGGGAAGAGGCAATCCATTTAAAAAATCACTTACTCCTCTGATATTGCCAACACCAGGAATATTTAATCCTGCACCGTCGTGGTCGTGATCGACAACCACCCCAACAATAGTTATTTGTTTTGGTTTAACGACAGCATGATCGGCAATTTCAGCACCACTCTCTATCGGATTATCTGTAATAGAGAGTTCAGATGTATGCTCTTCTGTCGTCACAACATCAAGTGTAATTTTACCAATACGTCTGTTCGATATTTGTGTGAAATTAAACATTAACACTCCCTACATCACTACGCTTGTTTTCGTGTTTAATATGGCATTTGTAGCATCAAGTGTCGCCTTGCCAATATCTTTTGCTAAGTCACTAGAACCATTAATTGTGAAGTGTTGTGTGATTTTATTATTGCTGTTTGTCATGCGGTTGTCCGCACTTGTGTTTGAAATAGCATTTTTAGGCAATGATGAGAATTGACCGCTGGGATCTACGCCTAACATATCGTAACTACTTGTATTTGACATTACATTGTTATTTTCACTATCCCCACCAGTAAAGAAATCACCTATAGCTTTCGCGCCGTTAATGATAGGTTGGATGTATTTATTATACTGCTCTTTAATCCAGTCAAACGCCGCCTTAAATGGTGCTTTAATAAGTTCTGTAGCACTTTTAAATGTGTTTTCTACACTATCCATAGTGATTTCTTTACCTGTAAGCAGATCCCACAGTGATTTGATTACAGTAAATCCGAGAGCGAAAGGAAAAGTGATGACATCAAAATAGGCTTTGAATTTCTCTTCTAGTGTAGAGGAATCAAACCAATCTAATAATTCTTTCCATTTTTTGTTAGCCCACTTAATACCTGCAACACACTTACCCCAGAACTCATCAAATAAAGATTCTTCACCACGCAAGAAACTTAAAAAATCATCAACAAGCAAGAATAATCCAGTTATCGCTGCAACTACCCACATTATTGGATTTGTAGCAAATGCAATAAGCATCTTACGACTCAACCAAATTAACGCAGCACCAACAAGATAAATTGCATTTTCCCAGCCAATAGTACTTGTAACAATCAAATCAATTGTACTAATAAATCGAGTAACAAAATCAAGCATCCATGCAATAGAATCACCAAGCACAGACAGTCCTTTTTTAATGAGGTCATTGTTTACAACAAACCAATTTTTAAATCGCTCAATCATTCGCTGAATCGCTGGCGCAAATTTAAGTGAAAGATACTCACCTACTGCTTTGATCATCTGACTTAAATCAGTCAATGAATCCTTAAAATCAGCTGCTATTTGAGCATTTTCTTTTGTCCCAACCCCAAGCGTCATTTTGTCACGTTCAGCCATTAACTCAGCAAGTTCCTGTTTGCCTAGTCTTAATGTCTGAATCATTGATTCGTCAATGCCAAGCTTAGACAGCATCGCTATCTGTTCTTGCTCGCTCATTGATTGCATTTTATCGCTCAACTCACCCATTATGGTAATTGAGTCCTTTACATTACCCTCAGCGTCTTTTGCTTTGAGTCCATAATCTTCGAACGCTTTTGCGCCACGACCTATACCAACTGCGGCTTCACCGATTGCTTTAGATAAACCTTTTATTGATGCTTGCGCAGCTTCTGATGATGAACCATTTACTTCTGCAACTTTACCTAACTGATAGATTTTATCGACCGCCTCACCAGTTACCTTCGATAGCTGATGAATATCATCAAGTGCAGTAAGTTGCGCATTTGCAAATGCGGTTAACCCAGCAACCGCACCTGCAAATGCAGCACCAATAAGCCCAGCAGCAATAGGAAGTTTACCAAGCAAGCTATCTGTTTCTTTTAGCTTGTTTAAATCTTTCTCATCAGTTTTTACACCGATTTTAATCAATAATTCATTGAGTAGCATTTACTTGTTCCTGTTGCGCTATTTCTGCAATAACCTCGTGAAATGACAAAAGGTCAGCTAATGAATAGACCGACCTTAATTCGTGAAGCGTACAGTATCTTTTGACTATTGGTGTAAAAATAAACCAGTCAATTTGCGACTGGCTTACTTGTTTAGATTGCTTGGAAGAATAGAGGTTAGCAATGTACCCCCACCGCTGAAAAAATCCGCAAATTGATATTTCACCCCCTCTACCAATACTTGGATCAAATGACTGCGATATTGGTTAAAATGCTTGTCTGGGTTGTCAGATAAGCGATATTGCGAACCTTCGATACAACAAGTTGTGTGCTTGAGTACGATATCTTCCAATGCTTTTACACTTGGATCGCCAAGACAAGACAATAAATGCGTTAAAACTGCATAGCCAACCTGCTCTTTTTCTCCAGCTTTAACGCCAGATAAATCTACACCTTGAACCAGTTTTAATGCGTTTTTAATTGCACTCCAAGCACCCATTGCGTTAGCGGGTGTCATAACATAACGAACACCACCTAATTCAAATTCGTGTTGCATTTCCATAAATTACACCCCTTTCTCTAGATTCATCACAACATTTTCAAACTTAATTGTCCAAGTTTGCGCATTATGCCCTTGACCTCGCACAAAGCTTAGTGGCGTAGTAAAGTAGCCTTTTGTTGCCGTGACAACATCACCATTCATTAAATCACGAATAGATAGAGTCATAGGTGCAAAAGTTTTAATGCTATTCTTCTGTTGATTACGTAATTTATTTAAGTAAGCGTTATCTTCTGAATGTTGTTTAATTTTGAGTGTTAGCGTGCCTGATTTATCAGTGTTCGCAATAAAAATACCACGACCATCTGCACCGATAATATATTCACCATCGTCAACAGAATAATTCACACTAATTACATCAGCACCATCTGCCCAGTCGCTAATTTCACGCCCATCTAATAAAACACTGACCTCTTTTGGATCGAATACTGCCATTTTTTACTCCTTATCGATTGTAATTAACGATAATGTCAACGAAATGAATTGCACCTGCTAGTTTCACAGCCACCTGAATTGGCGTTGCTTTACGTTGCTCCCTGTCGCTATCAGAAAGTGTATCCATTGGTGCAGCCCAAACGTAGTAGCCTTTTTCGAGATAGTCTCCTGTTTTAAGGGAGCCAAAACTATCCCCTGTCCATTGACCAGGAGCAAATGCACCGTTATTAATCCCCTCGAGACATACTTTTTCAACAGCGGAAATAAGCACCGCTTGACCTTTATCAGTAAGTGGGATCTTGGTTGGTGATTTATAAAGACGAGCAAACACTTCTTTCTGAACCGCATCAGTGAACCAGTCTAAAATCACAATCTCATCGGCAAACTTACCACCAATAACTGTACCTTCTGCGATCATCGCTACATCGTCATAATAAGTGTAGGTGTTAATACCTAAGCGTTTAGCTTTATTATGTTCGGTTGCGGTCACATCATCAGCAGTGATTCCAGGTTGTGTTTTAAACTTCAACGTCATTGTTGAGTTGTTCGCTGCAAAGTTTACCGATAATAAACGCGCTAACGCTGACGATGCAGCGTATAAATCATCTTTATCAAAAATTGCTAATGTGTGATCTAATTGTGCATCGTAAAGTTTCTTGAAGATATTCGTTGCTTTCCATTCGAGGTTTTCCACACGGATAACATTTACTCCAAATAGCTTCGTGTTTGCCTGAGCATATTCGGCACAGGTTTCAATTTGTGCTTCTGTCAGTTGCGCAGCAAAAGTAAAGCCATACCAACTATTATTCACTTCGGCAACATTGAATAACGCTTGATTGACCTTTTCCGCTTTTAAAACAATTTGCGCTGCACCTTTTTCAGATAAAACTTGTCCATCTTCAAGTTTAAGCATTGCCCCGATGTACTGACCATCCTGACCATCATCGAACGCATATTTCATTACTGTACCTGGATGGATACCAGCCGTTGAGCTTGTTACTAAAAAGCGGTTACCTACCTCATCATAGGTGATTGTTACCCCAGCCGTTAATGCTGTGAGTTTTTCTTGAATTTTCGTTGCAACATTCGCAAACCCTGTACTTTCAGTAAGATTTACTCCTTTAACGTCTAATGTTTTATCGCCAACGATGAATTTAAAATAACCGTTCGAGATGTTTTTAAAATCATCCAGATCGTTGTTTAAAACTGCTCCTGATAGCTTATTCGAAGTCTGCGGAATAGTTGTTCCTGTTTTCTGCCAGCGACAAATAATTAACTGTTTGGCACGTGGACTTTGACTGAAAAATGGAAAACTCGCTTTCGCAGTTTCTGAATTGGAACCAAAAAGCTGTTCGACTTCTTGCTGACTTTGTACATAAACATAACAAGTTTCAGCGTCATTGAACGCAGAACCTGTTTCAGGTGTAAATAATGCAACAACACCAAAATCTTTACGTGGAGCTGATTTTGGCACAGTGTTAAGTTGCACATTAACAACATTCGAAATGGATAGAGCCATTATGAATTTCCTCTTATTTGTTTAACTAAATGATTATTTGTAGTGACATCGACTTGCTCGATAGGATTAAGTGGCGTTTCAACAACGTGATGATGTGATATTTCACAATCAAATTGTCCACGTTCCTCGAAGTTTGCTGGAATTGTTGCGGTAAGATTCCTTACATCAGAAAAGCTGACAATGCCCGCATTCATTGCTTTAAATGCATCAATTAATTCTGAGCTTTGTAAGATCGTTCTTAATTTCATTGCTACTCTCACTGAATTTGAGCCGTAACAAGAAATACTCACCACACTTAAGCAGCTTGTTGTGATGGTTTCTTTTAAACCGTCAAAGACTCGCTTACTTTGCCCAATTTCCTTACTGGACATCATATCTACCGTGATAAAACGAGATAGCTTATTTTCAGGCAACCACCCACCAATCACCGAGCCATCAGGTAATTTCAAAGCCCTCTGAATCAACTTTCGCAGTCGAACTATGTCGAACTCCGATATTGTTGTAGTATCCATAATCTCCCCAATCCCCTGCTTTTATGATTCTGTAATCGTGATTTCTAAAATGAACTAGATCGCCAATTGACAGCGGAACACCAGTAAAAAACTTCATCGATGGTAAAAAACGCTCCATCTCTGGCATTAACTGCATATCGTTTGGTGTTGTTGGAATAGCAATAGCGATAATCTTTTCAGGCTTTGAATAAACCGCATTAAAACCTTCTGCAGAATGTTCACCTTTTAGCCTTTTTAGTGTTAGAGTTTGCCTAAACAAGCTATTATTCAATCGTCCACGTTGATTAATTAAACTCATCTCACAACTCCTTTTATTGACTGTCGCAATTTACCTGTATCGATAAGCGGTTTACTCGAACCTTTACGTTTAATTGTTTTAGGATTATTCGGCACCCAATTTCCACGCACTATATTTTCTTGAACATCAGCTTGAGCAATTAACGCGAGTTGTTCATAGATTTTTTCTGGCTCAACGCCTTTCTTAAACAGATTAACGAACATTGAGACATACTTTTCCCGATTATCATTTAATGTCTGTCTTAAAAAAGGGCGCTCTGGAATATGGTCATTGCCAAATTCAAGCACTGCGGCAAGACTGGCCATATTGAAACTAGGTTGATCTTCAAGTGATTTATTAACCTCTTCTGGAATGCCCACGAAAACATCTTTTTTAACTAGCTCATTCAGTGTTTTAGCTAAATCCTTAAGCGCATTAAAATTGCCAGAAATGGAAACACTCATACCACAATTATCCCAACACCAATTAATTTACGAAGTCGTAAATACTCCTGCCCGTAAGCAGTTGTTTGATAGAAGTCATCGCTAGGATTTGAAATCGATTGCGTATAGCTTACTGAAAGTTCACCTGCTGCCTCAGAAGAAATAGGGCGAATCGCTCCACCCTGACTTTCTTTCGAATTAAAACTTATTCTAAGCAAGTGAGCTGTTAATGCCATTACGCCACGCTCATACAATCGCCCCCAATGCCTTTCGCTGATCTCAGCTTTTGCATCTTCAATAAAAATGCCGACTTGTTCAGGGTCGGCATTTTTAAACTCTGGATAACGCTTTATAAAACTGTTTTGTAATGGCATTTATTACTCCTTAATAATCAACGTATAAAGCCGCTTGTGGCTCTTTAAAGTTCACGCCACCAAACACCATAGTTAAACCTGATTGGTAGGTCACAAGATCTTTCTTGCCTGCACCAATAACCGTTGGGGATTTTGGTACGTTCATTTCCACATAATTTTTGTCATTAGTGTAAATCAAGGCTCGAGTTTTACTTGCTTTGGCTAATTTCGCAAAATTAGATGGCAAGGCTTCGATCTTAATATCCTTACCTGCTGCCCCTTTGAGTTTTTCTTCTAGCCATTCAAGAGCAGACTTGTCAGAGTTTGGGCGCTCCAATAAAGCAAGGTGAGCTTTATCTGCACTATCAATAGCAAAGGAGTTTGGCACAGCAATACGGTGAGTTTTTTCCACTGCGCGTAAGAAGATTTCTTCAAAAAACGCAACTGCTTTCGCATAATCCATCGCGCTAACTGCCCCTTTGGTCTTAGGAGTATAAACTTCAATCTCGTCTGAATTTAACAAGCCTTTTAAGCGAGTATCACGAGAGTGCCCTAAGAAAGCGACCTTTTGTAAAGTTTGGTGAGCATTTTGGTTAAGGGCATAGAGTTTCTCAGTATTCACTTGAACACCTAATGCTGCTGCTTTTTTAAGTTCAAATTCATGCCATTCAACCAATTTCAACCAAGTCACTAATGGTACTTTTTTGTGGTTGAAGGTCACACCAACCTGATCGAACACGCTGGTATTCATTGAAATCAAGCCGCTATCTAAATCACCTGTAATATCAGAGCTAAAACTTAAGATTTCATCAGCAAGCTCACTCCCTTCTGAATTAATATATACAAACTTAGGGAACACAACATCAGGGTATTTTGTGCGGTTGATGCCTGTTTGCACTTCGGTTAATGCCGAACGTAAAATATTAATATGTGGCATAGTTATTTTGTTCCTTCTGGTTATAAACGGGTAATTTCTGCAATATTGCCTGCTACTGTAATCACGGTGTAGTCAGTTTTAATGCAGTTCGTATCATCTTCGGCTTTTTGGATAGTACCAACCTCTTTTGAAGCATTCGCCACAGCGACAACATGCACTTTGTCGCCACGCTTGAAGTCTTCTACGCCTTTTGCAATCTCGACCCAAATACTGTCTGCGGTGCCAATGTGCATTACGTCACAAATCTGACCTTGTAGGGTTTCGTCTTTGATCACATTACGCACTACAATACCAGCAAGAGTGTCAGTTTTTGCAGATAAGGCTTTTACGCCTTTTTCGGATAACGCCACAAAACGTCCTGCGACTAACGGGGTTTCACCTTCGTTCATATAAGCAATAGCTTTTGAGTTAGCTAATCCGCCTTTGCCAATGTTGCCAGCGGTTGCCACTGCGGTATTAATTGCAAATGCCATTATTTTGCTCCTTGGTTGTAAGAGTTAAAATCAAAGCGTTGTGCAGGTTTTGCATCACCAATTAACACACGCCCTAGGTTTTGGTCTGCGAGTTTCTTCGCTGTGGCTTTAGCTGCCACATAAGCTCCAGCCATTTCCGCATCAGAAAGGGCTTTTGCCTCATCTTCGCTAAAAATCCCTGTTGCAACCACCGCACTTTGCTGAATTTCACGCACCGTTGCTTTATCTGCAAAGGTTACATCAGCAAAATGCACCTTGGCATCTGCCAATAATGCGGTGCGTTTGTTTTCTTCTTCTGTGGATTTTTGGGCATCTTGCAACTGTTTAATTTGTGCTTTCAGTTGCTCGTTTTCTTGCACTAATGCAGCATCATTCACTTTGGTTTTCTCCTTTGTTTTTTTCTCTTCATCCTCGTCTTTTTCAACGGGCTTTTCAGGTTTAGATGGCTGTTTTTCGCCTTCTTCTTTCTTTTCTTCCTCTTCTACCTTTTGTTTTTGCTCATCTGATAACTTAATACCAAATGCACCAAGTAAGGCATCAAGGAATTTCACGCTTTTACTCATAATGGATTTATCCTCATCGGCGAATTTAACAGTTGGCCCACATCGCCCTTTCGCCACAATAGCGACGTGGTTGCCGATCATCGGCGACATCTCAAAATCAGCATCTTGAACTGTTGTGGTGACAATATCGCAATCGTAACCACAGGAAAGCTCCTCAATACCTTCATCTTGAATTAACTTAATGGCGTTATCGTCATATACCCAAGCCTCAGCAGCTAAGGTATCTCCCACCCGTTTCACATTTCGCACTACGCCTACAGATAAATCTTTCCAGTTTTTTGCATTTACCCCTTGTTCTGGGTGTCCAATAGTTAAAGGAACACCTTCAAAACTGGCTAAAGTGCGGTCTGAAAATAGAGAGTTTTCCGTACGAGCGACTTTTTTCACTGCGGTTTCTTGCAAGCCCAATTCGCTTGCGTGGTAGTCAAATACGCCCACTTTAGAAATAGTTGCTGGCACAACTAAATAGCCATCTTTTGTTACCGCTCTTTGACTTGAGCCTTTGTCCGTGAATTTCATATTTTCTCCAATAAAAAACCCGACCTGTTAGATCGGGTTGTATGAGTAATAAAAAACCTAGCAATAAGCTAGGTTTGTTAACATTAATTCATTTGCATCATTTGTTCATGGGCTTTACGCTTGCTCTCTCGCAAGGATTGTATTTCTGACTTCGTCAGGTGTCTTACGTGAGTTGAGGATAAATCGTGCTTCCCATTCTGTGAGTTTCGAGAAGTCATAGCCAAATTTTTTTGACCACCATTGTTCAATACTGCCATATTTTCCTCTTAATTCTTGTAATGTTTCTTTTGATAACCTTAATTGTACAGAATATTGCTTACCTGTCAAAGCATAAGATGCTATAACTTTACCTTTTTGATGCTCAATATATCCTTTTAAGCTAGCTAAAGTACCTCCTTGAGTTTGTGTATCATCAAGAATAATTGCCAACTTACCTTCTGGAACATTACCATCAAACGCTGGAGAATAAATTAGTCTGTGCCATCCATCCCCACCAGTTCTAGATACTTTAGTTGCTTGCACAATAGATAAATCTACAGGCAGATCAAGTTTTTTAGATAATACTGTTGCCACAGCGACAGGGATCATGTTTCTACCAACAGCTTCTTCAGCATGGACAGGCACAAGAATAGCATCTCGTCCATTAATGATGCTCCTTAGTTTTTCCACTGCATCATCACTAACTAAGTCCTTAGCTAATTGGTACGCATCTGCGACATTTCCTTTTTTTGCATTTTGATAAAGGGGATGAGAAGTAGCATCTCCTAATTTTCTGTCGATAACAGTATCAGGGAAATCATCTTGCCAATCACTACGCATTTGTACTTTTTCCAAGTTATATGACTGGGTTTGATTTTTGCTTGTTTTTATTGTTTCGTCAAGCACAGGTATCGCTACACACCGGCAGTTGATATCATGCCCAGGATGTCCAGTTTCAGGTGGATCGTCATAACTAAAAATCTTGCCGTCATTTTCTGCGTGACTATCTCGCACACGTTCATCACCTGAGGTACTCCAACGGTATTTTTTAATACCTAACTCTTCGTGACGTGCTTGTGTGAGTGCTGCGTTGATTTTAGAACTCTGATCACGAGCAATAAACTTAGCTCGATTTTCAGTCACTCCACCTAAATCTCGAATTTCTTTCGCAAGATCGCGATTTAACTTACCAGAGATTGCCCCTTGCGTGATAATTGTCTGAACTTTATCAAGATACTGTTGCTCTATTGATTTTATCAACTGTACATTTGCAGTCGTCATTACTGACATTTTATTAAGCACAGCAGTGTTTTGATTTAAAAACGCCTGTAAATCAATCCCTGTTTGTCGCTTTAAGTTCTCACCTACTTCACGTTGATTCTGAACATTACCACGCGATACAAATTCATTGGCTAGGCTTTCAATCTCATTACTGCGATCTTTTTCAGAAAGTTTTTTAATTACCGAAAGCAACTGCTCTGTATTAAATACATCAAAGTCGCTATCCATAAAAAAAGGGCCTTGCTTATTCTGCAACGCCCTTTCTATTTGTTCCCTTAACCATTTAACACGAGAGACTAACTGCCGACTATACCACAATTCAGTTTGCCGACTTTGTTTTATCGGCTTAAACCTCACTATCCTCGGTTTCTTCTGCCCCTTCATCACTTCGGGTAAATTCATCATCATGAGTAGGAGTCTCCAGTTGTGCGATATCCTCTGCTGAAATTGAGGCAAATAAACCACTTTCTTTTAGCTCATTTGCCACTTGAATCTCACTTAATACACCATTCTGCATCAGGATATTTGTAGCAGCAGAAAATGTATTAAGCATATTCACTTTCTGCTCTTGTTTGACTTCATTTAGTGAAACAAACTCAAACCACCAATCCTGCGGGCAAAACCCTACAGCCATTGTTGAGATAATTGGATCTAGTTTCTCAAATACAGGTCTTAATCTGCTTTCTTGTAGTCCATGAATAGTCTCGTGATAGTTTTGAATATCTTCATCACCACTTGCAAGACCAGAAACAGACTGGCCAAACAGAATAGTGACAGGCATTTCTGCTGCCCCTGCTACCGCATTGCGAAACTCAATTAATAAATCTCGTAAGCCAGCAAATGTCAGTTCTTTTTGCTCATACTCATTCTCTTTGTCAATAAGAAGTGTATTTGTTGATGATTTAATGAGTTGAATAGAGGTCATTGCTTTTGCAATATCACTTTCAAACCCAGCCGCAAGTTTATTGGTTAAACCGTCCATTTTAAAAACATCAACTTTGCTTTCTTGGACTAAATCACCTGTATTTGTACTTAGTGCATCATATCGCTTAAGCACTTCATATACCTGTTCAATATCTGAAAGCCCCCAAAATTGGTTATGCTGCTCTTCTAAAGGACGTTCAACCGCATTAATGAACAATAATCTTGAGTGATGGACATCAATTCTGCCATTTACTGTATAGATATTGTACTTACCAAAATTATCATCAAAAACATTTTCATTTCTCTCGCTCTTAGGCTGCACTTTGCTTTGCTCGAGAATAATAAGTTTTTCAATGTTCTGCCCCGTCTTGAGAGGAGATGTTGTGCTTTTTTCAGTTAACACAAGAATAGCAACGCCACCATAAAGACTAGCCCAAACACAAGCCTTTTCTAATGTTTCTTTTAATTTAATCTTGCGTTCAATACTTTCGATCTTCTCTAAATGCTCAGCTTCTAAATCATTAGAAAAAATATCACGCCATTTTCTTGTCATATCACGGGCTTTCTTTGAGCAGATTTTTTGAACAATCCAGTTTTGCTTCCAAAGCGTATCTAACTGCACTTTGTCATCAGTTAAACAAGAACCGCTTGTATATCGCAATTGCTCTTGTCGCTTTCCAAGATTTGTTGCGAGTGATGTTAAACCATCGTTTATTTGTATTTGTGTCATAAAACATCCCACAATTGTTTTGTTTGCAATGGTGCATAACACATTACTAATGCATCAGCTTTATTTGGAGAAGGAATACCACGTTTTTTCATGTCTTTTTTGCTTTCAACCTTCACACGCCCGTTATTGTCATAATCAACGCGAGGACGTGATAATTCTGCTTTTAAATATTCAAGATCTGAAATGCCGCTACTTAAACTTATCAATTCATTATCAGGATATTTATCGCCAAATTTAACTGCCCGATAAGTTTTATAGAAACGATCTCGTAAAGCCCACCAAGCTTGAGCCTTAACATTCGCAAACATATCCTTGTTCTTTTTCCCATTGATATAATTGCTATCTTTACGCAACACTTCACCACCAGCATTAAAACCTGTTATAGCAAAACGCTGATTTATTCTGGCAAAATATGCTTTTACGCCTGCGCCTACACCAATGGAATCAAATACAACCTCGTTTACCGCATTATCTAGTGCGTATTGATAGGCTTTATCAGCAGAGTAAATAACATCAACACCTTTCCATTCTGCCAAATCAAATACAACAGAGCCATGTGAGAAACAAACTGCATTTGCATCAGCACCCTCATCAGCAACATCAAATCCAACAACCTTTCTACCTTGTGCCTCAAATCCTAGCTTAATATGTGAATCGACTGCGCTCTCTATCCATATAGGCTTAATGATCGCTAAATCACTATCCGCAACTGGCTGACCTTCATAAACGTGCAAATAAAGTTCATAATCACGCTCTTTCATCTGTTCCATATCTTCCAATAACTCTTTTGGAAAATAGGGATTATCTTGCCAGTTAACTAACACAGAACAACACCGATCAGGTGGATTTATTACAAATCTCTGATAAGTATCATCAAGCAAGTTCTTCGGGTTAAAACTCACAATGATTTGAGAACCCTCTTCACGAATAGTAGGAATGAGTACGTCCCAGCTTTCTTTAGAGACATTCTCGCCTTCCTCCACCCAAACAACATCAATTCCTGTCATTGATTTAATTGAAGTGATATTGGTCTTAAGCCCTGCAAAAGTAAACCGAGAACCGTTCTTCCCAATAATTTGCGTTTTCTGAATATCAAAAAATGCCTGTAATCCAAGCATTTCAATCTGATCGGCTAACATTGTAATCACCGAGTCAGAAATCGACTTCTGAATCTCACGACAACACAATACTCGGGTAGGCTTAGCATAAGCTCTTAGCACCAATGCCCGAGCAATATTAAAGCTCTTACCACTCCCTCGCCCACCATAAAAAATAATAAATCGCCATATCGACTGAAAGAGCGGTTTAAATTTAGATGGAAATTGAATATTAAGATTGCTCATCACCAAAGCTCACATTGATAACTGTTGGTAAAGATTTATCGCCTGACGTTAAATCAACACGTTCTTTAAACATTCCCAAATGCTTACCCAATAACTCAAGTGCTTTATTTGCTCCTGCTGGTTCAAAAGCATAAATGTGATTATCAATCGCAGTAACTTTGCCTTCTTGATTGTTTTTAACCGTATCAGTGACAATGACTGATTTACGTCCCATACACATATCACGTAACTCCATTAAGTCACGCAGTACATCATCTTGTGAAATTTGAACTCGTTCCGCACGAGTGTTTTGGGCTTTTTGGATTTCATCTTGAATGTCTACATTTGACAACAAACGACTGCCTTCACGATTAGCTGCTTTCTCAGCATACCCCGCTCTGATTGCTGCTTGAGTGGCATTTAAGTCAATTAGATATTCTTCAACAAACCGTTTTTGCTTGTCTGTTAATTTAGTTTTACCACGCCCTTTAGACGTGGATTTAACCTCGTCTTTTTTTGGCATAGTGGTTAATCCTTTTTTAAACACTTGACTTGTGTGTATGTGTGTGTATAATAGTATTTGATTAAGGCAAAGGAGGTATCACGTGAACTCACACGACTTAATCAAGGAACTGACAGCAATTGGATGTACTGAATTGAGATGTAAAGGGTCGCACCATATATGGTATTCACCTAAAACAGGAAAGACGTTTCCTGTTCCGCATCCCAAGAAAGATTTACCAATAGGTACTGTCAGATCCATAAAGAAATCGGCAGGGCTTTTATAGCTCTGCCGAGTCCTATCTAGGAGGTTATATGTTATTTACCATTGGCGTTGAAACGCCAAAAAATGAAAATGAAGCGTTTGGCTTATGTGTGCCTGCGCTTTTTAATGAAACTTACTCTTGTTTTAGTGGTGCAGATACTGTCGAAGAAATTGTTCCAATGGTAACTGATACAATCCATACCATCTTAGAAATGATGGTCGAAGATAATTTTGATATTTCCCAAATTAAAGATTTAGGATTTCTTCACTATAAAGAGCAAGAAGATTTTCAATATTGCGATAGTTGGTTACTAATCGATGTAGATATCACTGCTTACTTTGGTAAACGCCAGCGTGTTAATATTGTATTACCGCAATATCTAATTGATAGAATAGACCAGCGTGTAGCTAATAATCCAATCTATAAAGACCGTAGTCATTTCTTAGCAGTAGCTTCTCAACGAGAGTTATCATCATCTTTATAATAAAAAGGCATAGTGAAATATCTATGCCTCTTTTAATTCTGTGCGTTTTCTGTTTGCCACTCTCGAATCTTATCAACTCGATTTAAGCAAACATCTCTTTCACGTTTGAGTATCACTGCGTACTTTGAAACATCACCGTAAGTATTACCGTTAAAGCCTGTTTTATCTAAATGGGCGAGTAATGCTGCTGGAATTGCAGGGCAGACTTGCGCTACTGGTTTACTGGCGCAAGAACTCAATAACGCTACGAGGAGCATTAGCATTATAAGCTTTAGCACTTCTCTCTTGTTCTGAAATACTTTCAATAGCTTCATCTGATTTAATCCTTGCTTCTGATTCCAATCGACTAATCTCAAGCGTTAGCTGTCTGTTGATTTCTTCTTGCTGTTTAAGCTTTTTGATACTTTCGCTCTGTTGAGAAATGATTTGGGCTTGAATGGTGTTTCTGGCTTTTAAGTTAGAAATAGATTGGAACTGGAACCACAACGCGACACACAAGCCCAAAATTACGACGATCAAGATTTGTGTAAGTCGGCTAAACATAGCTCACGTTCCTTTTGTCTGCGGATTTCAAGTCCACGTAATACTTTACCGCTAGCGTATTTCCAACGTGGAAACTGATCGCACATTGCTTGAATATCACCATTTTTAGCGTGCTTAAACAATGTAGAATGCTTAAGCTTAGAACATCCGACATTAAATGTGATTGATACTATTGCCTCAAATGCACCTTGCGGCAAATTCTTCCCGTTAGCCCAGTCATTAACACATTTCTCTGCAACTTTAATGTCATTTACCCAACGTTGAGCAATTTCTTCATCTGAATATTTTTTACGTTCAATTTGAAGTCCGCTTAATTCTGTTGAGCCAATACCAACCGTTAGAACATCAGCAGGACATCTATAAGGCTCACGAGCGCAGCCCTCAGCATTACCAATGATTTCTAGTCCACGTTCACCTGTGCGAATCTCATTAGAGTAATCAGACATAACAACAGCGATAATCATTGCAACAGAACAAGCTGTTATCTTCTTGGCGTGTTTCATTCGATATCAAGCCCTTTTTTTAATCGCTCTACGTGAAGCCTGTGAAGTTCTTCTTTTCGTTCTTCGTCGCGAATTCTAATTTTTCTTTCTTCTTCTCTCGTTTTGAGTTTTCTGGCTTCTTCTCTAATTCGAACTCTTCGCTCATGAAACTTTGAGGATAAGTTAACGAGAGCGGTAACAATACCGATCGCAAGACTAACCATCATCAAGTTTTGTTGATCTCCAAGCCAAGCAAGTAAGCCACTAAATCCCGACCAGATATATGATTGCGTCCCAGCATCTTTCATTTTCATAATCTCCACCCCCTTGCTTTTGGGGCAATAAAAAAGCCCAGTCCGTGAAGACTGAGCTTGTGAATTTGGCGGACAGTGCAGGATTTGAACCTGCGACATACTGGTTAACAGCCAGCCACTCTACCAACTGAGTTAACTATCCTAAAAAAATACCTAGCTTTAAGGCTAGGTTTTGTTGAATGGGATAAGTAAACGAATCGAACGTTTTTTTGGGAGTGTGTAAGCACACCTGAGTACCAACTCTTACCCCTGCGGTGAATCATACTTACACTACGACCACCATTAACTCATACGATATATGAAAACTACACCAGAGTCAATACTTTTTACACGTTAAAAGCAAACTTTTGCAATTTATCTGCATTTTTGTGATTTTTAAGAGCATAATCAAGAAACTTAGCAATTATCCATTCTGATGAGTCTATGCTTTGATTAATTCTTTTATACCAAGCATTAAATGAAATAGACTTATCTTTTGCGTGTTGAAATTGAGCTATTGAGTAATTGGATAAATTAAATATATATTTAGCCTCAATATACTTATAGTCTTCTGGAGATGGCGTTTTGATACAATGCCCTATAACAGAGCTAATCACTAATCCTAGTTCATCATCACACATCTTTCTGTCCTGCTTTGAATTTTTATTTCCATTTGCCTCCAGCATTAGTTTTGCAATAATATTTGTTTGACCGTCAAAATCTAAACCATTAAAAGCCCAAGCTCCCCAAGCATCTAAGTGGTTTTGAACCCATTCCTTTCTTGGTTTTTCTAATAATTTGTCTCCCACTTATAACCCCTTACGCTTTTCCAACATTCTTGCTTTTTTATTGAAGATTTTTTTAATCCGTCTCAAGTCATCTTTTGAGTAATGTCTTGGTCTTTGGTCTGCTTCTATTTGCTCGACTTTCTCAATACCTAGACGTTCAATTAAGCCAATTCTGAATTGACTATAATTTCCTCCTAGATAGTTATTGCATTTCTTGCATTGCCCATGAATATTTAATGTATAAAACCGTAAGTGTGGTGAAGTACTTCGGTTACGATAGTGGCCAGCATCAAACCCACCGCCTAATTTCTCTGCTATAAGTGGTTTTCCGCATGAAATGCAACATTTATTCATGTCTCTTGTGCGAATATATTTATTAACTGCTTCTTGCGCATCAGATAACAACGTTCTTTTAGGCTTTATTCTCTCTTTAATTTCTTTAATTCGTTTTTTCTCTTCCCTTTCGCGTTTTTTTGCTGCTTTTTCTCTTTCTTTTTTTAACCGTTGTGTTGCCAACTCCGCTCCACATTCTGGACTACACCATTGCACATTAAAGAAGTTTGTTTGGAATTTTGTTCCGCAGATTTTACATTTGCGATTTAATGGTTTTGTTTTTTTAGTCATAGAAAATCACCCATCAACATACAGCCCAAAAACAACATTCCTAGTGACACAATTACAATTAAAAAATCTTCCATTATTTCCCCCAAAATCCGTATTTATCATTAAATCTAACACCATGACTTACACCGTAAGCCGTCACATACTCAATTAAGCTTGCCATGCGTTTAACACTCATTTTTGCTGAGCTTTCACGAATGTTTACGAACTCACCCTCTAGACCTGGTACAACATCTGCTTTTTCATTGATGGCCATCGCATGACCTGAAATAAACAGCACTTTCCATTGTTCCATCGTTAGCTTACGTCCCATAAACTCAAGCTGGTTTGCAACGTCTTGGCACATAGCGTGGAATTTAGCGTTTTGCTCAAGGTTTCTAGTTCTTGGCTTAATATCGACAACTAGTGGTTTATCATCGTCGATAGGGAGTTGCGCGATAAAATTCTGGCAATTTGACCGCACTTGTTCTGAGCTTAATAAGAACTGGTTTTTAATTTCCATATTTAATTTCTTCTCCCATAGTTCTTAATTTCGGTATTAGCTGGCTTTTCATTAACGAATTGATATGCCATAGCCTGATCGCAATCGACAAAATGCCCTTTATCAAACTTCATATAAGCTGTTCCAAGCTCGCCAAAACGGTTCTTAGTAATAATGGCTTCTGAATAATCGTTGTCGCTATCTTTTTTGTATGCCTTTTCTCTGTAAAGCATAATGATTTGGCTGGCATCCTGTTCGATTGAACCACTATCTCTTAAATCAGAGTTTTGAGGACGTTTATCACTACGAGAATCAACCTCACGGTTTAACTGACTTAGTAAGATGATTGGCACATTAAAGTTCTTAGCGAACGTTTTAAGCGTACTTAATGAATCCTCAATTAATTGGCTTTTGTTAGCATTTTTAAGCGATCCATGATTCATTAACCCTAGATAGTCAATACAGATTGCTGAAAGTGGTCCTGTATTACTTAAATGACTTTCTGTGATAGATACAATTTCATTTGCTGATAAACCACCACGATCGACAAAGTAAATGTGATGGTCTTTGATTTTCCCTAGCCCATCACCTACACGACCAAATTCAGTTTGATCCATGCTATTTGGATTGCGGAGCTTTCTGACTGGAACATTTGCATTAGCGCTTAAAATACGGTCCATTAATTGTTGATTGGCCATCTCTAAGCTAAAAAATAAAACTGCACCTTTTTGTTCTGCAATATTACGAGTGAGCGTTAAAGCAAACTCGGTTTTACCCATTCCAGGACGACCAGCAATCACAACAATATCAGTCGGATTAATGCCACCTAAAATGTTATCTACAGCCTCAATGCCTGTATGAAGAAGTCTTGAGTTGAAATCTTGTTTGCTGCGTTTTTCTAAGACATCGATATATTCATCAACTAACTCCCCCATTACGATAGGCTTAACTTCAACTTTGCTGCTTAAAAGCTTTTGCATTTCAGAAAGTGCTTTTTCTGTAATTTTTTCTGCCTGTTCATCTCTTGCTTGAGATAGTTTTGCTGCCATTTCAAGCATCGTTTTTTGTGCAGTGCGATTAACCCAAAATGACCGTACTTTATGCGCATATCCTGTGAGATTTGCGGATGTGATTGTGTTTTTCATAATCTCCGCTAAATTGGCAAAGTCTTCACCAAAATCTTGGTGTAATAAAATAATATCAATCACGTTATCTTTGCGTGCTTGTTTGCGAATGTTGTTATACATTGAACCAAGTTGATAAGTGGCAAACATTTCAGGTTCTAACCATGTCATCACTTCACGAGCTTGAGCCGTTAAACCACCAGAAAGAAATGAACCGATTAAACTGTATTCAAGGTCATACGTTGTGTTTTTCATAGCGATCCCTCGATTGTTTTATCCATGATTTTTTCACTCAAGATATACTCAAAATCAGCACGCCAACCACGTTCGTTCTCACCAAAGTAAAAAGACCTTGCCGACTTCATAAAATCCAAGAAATAATTTTTAAATGTTTCTGCATCACAAGAGCCAAAGCGTTTTTTCATCACTGCAGCAAGTATTTTGATTTTGCGCTTTCGTGCTTGGCTTAGGTTTTCAGGATCTGCAAGTGACGGTAGATTTTTACCAGTTTCAGCTACACATTGGTTGTACGCTTTTCCAATTCCCACATAGTCGATATTCAGTGAACGTTGTTTTTTATTTTCAGCAACTGGCACATCATCAGCGTTAGCTGATTCACCTTTAGGGGGTAAGGGGGTATTTTCTTCTGTATAGAAGTCTTTTCTTTGGTTATTGGTATGGTCATTTTGACCACATGACATCTGGTCATTTTGACTATATCGATCATCCCATTTTGACCTCATGGATGAACCATTTTGGTCACATCGCATCTGGTCATTTTGACTAGTCAATTCTTCAATTTTTTCATAAGCAATTGAGTACCATTTTGTTTTATCCATTTTCATTTTGTTCAATTTGTTTGTAGATAAAATCAAACCCATTTCCTCAAGCCTTTTAATTGTTCTCTGTATTGTTTTTTTCGACCAAAAAGGAAATATTTCGCACCACTCATCAATAGTGTTATATATCCAAATACGATCTTCGTATTTGTGCTTGCTGATATTTAAGAAGTAATGGAGTTGTTGGACAAAAATAGCTTCGTTCAAACCAATAGCTTTTGCTAGCTCTGGCAATACTTGTAATGGCTGATCATCAATAAGTAACTTTCCTACACTCATACTAAAACCCCACCTCAAAGAAGAATTTAACCTTCTTAAAATCCCCAATTTGCTCTAGAACTCCTTTTTGACGTAAAAACTCCATTTGTGATTGATTAAATGTCATTTCTGGAACAGCATTACGGAACTCAATAAAAAACCGAAATTGCTCAAGTGTTTTCTTGCCTTTTGTGCTATTACAAGAAATACAGCTAGGCAGTAGATTGGATATATCATTTGAACCACCATCATATTTAGGTATGACGTGATCTATAACGAGAGTTGAATGAGAAAGCTTCAATCCACAATAGGCGCAATGCCAATTACATTTTTCTGCAATTTTTAATCTCTTAGATTTACTGAAGGTTTTACACATATCACACCACCATCGAATACTGTGCTACTCGTTTACCGTTTGGAACTGTAATCATTTGAGATTTGATTTCATAACCACGCTTTTTAAGTTCATGAATACGTGCACCAAGGCGTAAGCAGTTAAAACGTCTTTCAGCATCAAGGTGAGTGAGTTTCTCGCCATTTTTTAACGCTTTTAAAATCTGTGCACTTTGTGCTTTACTTTCGCTTTCGTTTAAATTAATATTTTCCATGTTATTAATTCCTATAAATTAATTAGCCACCGCTGCAACGGTGGTTTTTTATTTGCCTTTTTTCTTTGTTTTTCTCGCCAATTTCTTGGCTTTATCTAATAAATATGTCATCACGTCTGGTTTAAATGAGCTACGTTGACGGTATTCTTGAATGCAGGTAGAAATAATTTCATTAGCTGTTATCACATCTACCCCCCCCTGTGATAAGAAATTGCGTAGTTGCTTAGTGATAAATTCTTCTGTATTCATTGCGCTAACTCCAATTTCAAACAGATAGCTTGCTCAATTAACTGCTCCACTTCTGCTAAGATTTTTTGTTTCTCACGTTGAGATAAATTACGTCCAAGCTCTGAATCAGAACTCACCGCACTTTTAATTTCCTTGCCAATTCGTCCGCTTGATTCCGCAATATCTAGAAATCTTGCTAGAACGTCTTGACCGCAATCAGCACATCTAGGCATAGGCACAACGATGTGATCGATTTGTGCTGCTATTGCTGAGATCGTTTTCTTGCTTTGAACGGTGGCGATAAGCTCGATTGCTTCTATAAAACTCAGTTGGTTCTGTTCACAATCTACATTGAGTTTGTTGCCAAGAATGTTTGGCGACTTCTCTAGCGTGTAAGCCAGTGATGTGATACCACCAGAGCTGTTTTTACAGTCTCTGTGTAACAGTCTCTGTATCTCTTTGCTATTCATGAAAAATAATTCCTTTTCTTGAAGATTGTTTTTTAGTTAGTTGGTAAGTTAATCCTGAAACTCAGGGAATAACTCGCTTTTAGGAAGACCAGTTACCTCTTTCCATTTATCGGCAGAAACATCTTGAGTAGAAATTTTTCCACCAGATTTTTTCATCCGATAAATAAATTGAGATGTTTTTCCTACTGCCTGAGCCAATTTGGCTTGAGAGCCAACAGCCTGAATTGCTTTTTCAATAGGTGTCATAAATACCTCAACATTTAATTGATTAAATCCAACAATAATAATAAATCATAAGTTTACCAATGTAAACATTAGATTTATTGCAAAAGTAAATATTTTGTTTACACTTTGAAAAATGGAGGACTATATGGATAACAGAGACAAACTTGTCATTGAACGATTACAGCAAATATTAGATGAGTCTGGGGCAAGCAAGGCAGAGCTAGCCAGAGTGTCAAACAAAACTCCTCAAGCTGTAAATAATTGGTTTAAAAATGGAAAAATTAGTATTGATTCAGCTAGATTGATTTGCGAGAAATATGGATATTCAGTGAATTGGCTATTAGGTAGTGAAGATATTCTTGATAAAAATGAAGTCGCAGTAATAGAAGATAAGGATTACAGCGACACTCACATTGAGATCGATTTATATGATGTGAAACTATCAGCTGGAACGGGCAAAGGGTGTGTTGTTGAATGGATACCTAGAAAATCAGAAGAACCTTTATTATTTAGACAGGCTTGGTTTAAACAGAAAAATCTAACACCAGAAAGCTGCAAAGCAATGTTTGTTCGTGGACACAGTATGTATCCAGTTTTAAAAGATTGGGACACTGTGATTGTTAATATTCACGATACGGATATTGTTGATGGTGAGATCTACGCTTTAACGTATAAAAACAATTTTTATATCAAGCAAGTTGTACGCAATGGCGACAAAATCACACTGCTTAGCTTTAATCCTGAATATAAGCCAATTGAAGTAGGCGAGGATCAATTAAGTGAATTAAATATTATAGGTCGCCAAGTTTGGCGTGGTGGTTGATAGCAAAGTCTTTTGGTGGTCTGTGCTTTGTGATTAGAGAATTTAGCTATTTAGCGTAGGTTATGTTTGTAGATTCTAAATTTTACTGTAAATAAAAGGAGGGGTGAAATGAGTGAACAGAATATACCAGTGAAGCAAGCTAAGGTAATTAGTTTTATTAATATGAAAGGAGGTGTTGGAAAAACAACTCTGTGTATCGGATTAGCGGATTATATTGCTAATGAAATGGGGAAGAAAATACTTGTCATTGATGTCGACCCACAATTCAACTCAACACAATCTTTTATGACTAAATATGATCTCAGCGAAAGATATATTGAATTATTAGACACTCATTCAATTCGAAAAATATTTCATCGACCTGATGATATTTATTCACAAAGTAAAGTGCCTGGCAAGGGACTTATATATCAATTATCTACAAACCTAGGGCTTATTCTTGGAGATATTAACCTTATCTTCGATAGCAATAAAACAGATAATACAAAATATAAACGTATTAAAAAATTTATTGATGAAAACAAATTAAAAGATGAATATGATTATATTTTTATTGATTGTCCACCAACTATTTCAATGTATACCGATGCAGCATTAATTGCATCTGATTTTTATATTACCCCTGTAAAAATAGATCAATACTCAATTCTTGGTGTTTCCAGTTTACTTAGTGTGATAAACAATATAGCATATGAAGAGGACTTGCCAATAAAACCACTTGGTATTATCTATACTCATATTGAAGACTCAATGACTCAGAAAACAATAAGGTTAAAAGAAGGTCTAGAAAATACAGACAAAATAAGGGATTTACCATTTTTCCTCAATCACTTGTCCTATGTTCGTGATTTAATGGTAGGAAACCAAGGGAATATTGCTTCTAGCTACACTAAATCAAAAAATGACATTAAGGCTATTTCAGAGGAGCTTATTAAAAAATTAGAGGGTACACAATAATGGAAAAGACACTTTATAAAATTAAAACATTAGATGGATATCGAAATCAATTTGAATTTTGTGGCGCCCTTACTGAAATCTTATACGAGAAAAAGATCTTCAAAAAGAATTCTGATATTGCCCAGATCATATTTGAAATTTATAACATTTCCTTTAAACCTTATGTTTTAAAGTCTAGAACACTCCTTGTTGGAAAACTATTAAAAGAAATTATTTCTAGTAAATACAATAAAGAAGATGCAAGGAAGTTAAAAAAATTAATACTATTATTAATTGACTATCAAGAAGAAAAGAAAACAACTAAGCGTCAAAAATCAACTTCAAACTTGAATGAAATACAAGCATTGATTAGAAGTATCTTGCAATAATGGTAAAACTAGAACCTTTTATATATCAAAAATCACTTGATAATTTTTATGCTGAATTGGATTCCTGGTCTAATTTATCAGAAAGTACCGATAAAAATAATGTGAGATGTATTATAAAGAGAATGACATTTCTTTATATTATTAAAAAAAGAAACCAAGAGAATAACTTTTTTAGAGGTATGTTTAGTGATTTACTTTACGCAATGCATTGTATAAAAACAAATCAGGAGCGTTATTTCTACTTTAATTTACGCTCTGCGATTGAAAATTTCCTTCGTTGTGCTTTGTATAAGGGAAATACAGATAATACAGGCGTAAGAGAGCTATTTAATGAATTTTCTCAAAAACAAAAAAGTATTAGGGATAAACTCAATAGTGAATATGTTGAGTGTTGTAATTATGTGCATAACAATCATATCGCCAATCTTAACTATTCAAATGCTTTCCTAGAATGTGAAAGACAAACTTTCTCTTCCGTAAGTACTGCAGTCAATCACTTACTTAATGTTATAAATTACTTCATTAAATATTTCATTTTTGAAGAGAGTGATTGTGTTGATGCTACATTTCATCGTGCTAAATCCCAACTAAAATATCTAGTAGGTAACGCAATATATCAACAATATCTCAGTCAGTTTAGCAGCTAATCTTACTCTAAAGATAGACTTGCTAAAGTTTGTAGTATCTTTACTTATTCCTATAATATACTACTACTTTGACAGTAAAGCAGTTATTCAGAATGACTGAAAACATTTACCAACTTTTTTAATTATTGAACAATAAACCGCCACACTGGCGGTTTTTCTTTACCCTCAATTCATTATCCAATCAAATCCCCCCAATTTTTGATTCACTAATCCATTTGTGCTTTGTTTTTGAAGTCCCCCTCTTTTCTGTGACATAGCTCACAAATTCAGCAATTAATCAAAAAATTTCAAAAATATTTTTCTTTTAGAATCAATCATATATTTACAAAATTAATAAATTTAATATTTATTAATTAAACTATATATTTACATTAATGTAAATTTTTGATTTAATGCACACAACAAAACGAGATACACATCTCACTGCTCTTTAAAAATCTACACATCACAAGTTAATCAAATATAGCCTTATTGATTAAGTAGTCTGTGATTGCGACACAATTTGGTTAAGTGGAATTGAGTTACTTGATTATGACTCCCACGTGCTAGCGACATAAATCAAGATTCATTTTAAAGCGCATTTAAACAAGTGAGTGTGCTTTCAAATGAGAGAGAAAGGAGCAAACGATATGAAAGTATCAAAAATGCTAAAACAGGCTAAACGTCTTAAAGAAAGACAAAAGCAATTATGCAGTAAAAAGCAATCTAATCGCATTAATGCGGCTTTGATTGATGTTCCAGTTAAAGCCAAGAAATTAACGGATATTGCGAATTATAACTGCAATAGAGGGCAATTAGGCATTAATACAGTAAGAGCTGTACAGAAACGTAGATTGGGGTGTAGAGAATTAATCAGATAAAAGGATATAAATATGAAAGTAGTAATTACTGTTATTGAAGCTGAAGAAAATAAAAACAAACTACCCAAAGAAGTTAAAGAACAAATTTGGGAAACCATCTTACATCACGCAAAATGCGATAGAGGTGATGTTTTAAATTTTGCAGAAGAACTTAAGAAAGCGTTTATTTTGATAAATTCTTAAATTTTTCTACGGTGTCACTATCAAAATCATCGAGCTTTTCTTGAAATTCAGATGATAGTGCGGCAATAAACTCACCGATGGCTTTTGCGTTACTTTTATGAAAGTTTAACCCAGCTTTATCATAATGAGCCTTTGCAAATTCATAAGCTAAAAAGTCAGCTGTTGATTTCTTCATAACTTAATCCTTATTTTGTGTTGTGGTATTTAAAAATATACAGCTAGCACAAAATAAAATCAATTCCTTATGTGTTGTGGTGACAAGTAAGGGCGAGTTTTGTGGTTCTCGTTAAAAAACCGCATTGACACCCACCGCTCTTTCGGATTAAGATAACCGCACTATCAAATCCTAGTCGGTTACGACACTCCGAATTAAAAGTGGTTTTTTTATGCCTAAATTTTAGGTATTGCCAAGTTATGACGGGGCGAGAGAGCCGAATACAATACCCTCGTGGAAATAAGCTCCGCCGACTAGGATCGGTAGTTGAACCCTGTCACCTACTAAGTGATCAAATGGAAAATATAAAGCATAATAATATATCAATCTTATACTAATTATATAGGAGTAATCTATGGATGACTGGCGTTTAAATCAGCAAATGCAAGATGATGAAGATAATAGAAGAAGATGCATTTTATGGGAAGCAGCTAATCAGATCTCAGAAAATGGAATTAATGAAGAGAGTGCTATTCGGGAGGCTGAAAAGTTACAAGATGAACGAGATGACGCTTTTCATAATAATGAGATTATAGATAATGGAGATACATTTTTATATCATGACCCTAAATTAGCTGGTGTAACAGCCTCTAATCATCAACAAGCAATTGCAATATATCATAAATTATGTGACAAAGAATCACTTGCCCCTAATCCTAATCCTTATCCTTTCACTTAATCTTTTATTTGACAACCACCACCCTTTTATTTTACTATCTGCCTCAAGGTGTCAGAACCTTTTTCTAACAGGCGGTAGTAAGCAGATCGCCAAAAGCGATCTTTTTTTATGCCGATATCTCGCAACGTCGAGAGGGCGACTAATACAATACCTTCGGGGAATACGTCCACCCTTACCTGTTAGGAGGGTTCTGAACCTCTCGGCACCATTTGTCAGAAAATGGTAATTTTCAGAAAATCTAACAGGAGCAGTCAAAATGACTACAAAAACTCAACTCTCAACATTCCTTTTTGAAACTCATATCATCCGCACTTTATCTATTAACAATGAACCTTGGTTTGTTGTAGCTGATCTTTGCAAAGCACTTGAGCTATCAAGCCCAACTAAAGCTATTTTGAATTTAGATGAAGACGAGGTAGCCCTGAATTCAATTCAGGGCATAAGTAAAGGTAATGATAAAGTAAATTTAGTTTCCGAAAGTGGAATGTACACTTTAATTTTACGTTGCCGTGATGCAGTGAAAAAAGGATCAACTCCACACCGTTTCAGAAAATGGGTGACAGCAGAAGTCCTACCCCAAATCAGAAAAACGGGTAAATATGAAGTTCAACCACAACAACTTGCCTTACCTGAACCTGATTTAAACCTCACAGCCATTCAAAACAGCGAAGAAACGCTCGCTTTAATTATCCAGTTGTATAGCTACTGTTTCCAAGCACACGAAATGCAGGAGAAGTTACAGAATACAAATATTGCCAAGTTAATGGAAAGCCAAATTGGCGGACAGTATCTCTATAATTTCAAACATCCTTTAGAACAGGTTATGGCGAAAGCGAAGAAATACGTTCACTCTAACACCGAACGCTTAGCACTCGTTAAAGCCGTAAACAACCTACTCAATTAAAACTCACTGAAAACTGACCGCACTTTATCGTGTGGCGGTTTTCTGCACCCAAAATTCAGCAAATTGAACAAAAAGGAAACGATTATGAAACACATCAATCTATGGAACCTGCTAGCAGTATTCATTCTCGCGTTTATTTTAGGTGTTAGCTGTCATCCAGCCAACGCATCAGAAATCGACTGGGAAGCGCAAGCAAAAGCAGAATGGATTATTGAACACGGAGACAATCAAGTCACACTCACAGAAGAAGCTGAGCAGTACTTAATGAAACAAACGATGATTATTCAGGAATTTTATGATTCTCGAAGAAAAGATTCTAAAAATTAAGGTGTAATTATGAGAAACAGACGTTTTTTGCCTGCTTGGCAGTGCGACAGCGATCAAGATTATTACGCACAGTTTGAGCAAAAGGGAGAAACAGAAGGCGATCCTGATGATTGCGATGATGATCGGTTTATAGAACAGAATATTAAATATCACAACGGCGACAGAGGTTAATTATGACCGAGAAAGTTAATAGAAAGAAAACAGATCGCATTTATGCAATGAAAAGAAAGAAAAAATTGAGACAGCTTAAAAAGTGGATCTTTAACGGTGAAATTGACACTAACTCAATTTATCGAATCTTACAAAAATACAACACAACATTTCCATTCTAAGAGGTTTAACTATGAAGGTTTATATTGATATTGAAACTATCCCAACACAAAACAAAGATTTCCAAGAATATGTATGCGATAGCTTAAAACCACCTGCCAACTATAAAAATCAAGAAACGATTGATAAATGGCTAGCTGAAAATAAAGATGAGGCAGTAAATAAAACATCATTAGATGGTGCTTTTGGCGAGATTATTGTGATTGGTGTTGCGATTGACGAACAAGAACCAGTGCTTTTCTATCTCGAGGATTGGCAAGCAAAACATCGAGAAATTGACATCTTGCAACGCTTTAATGACTACTTACGAGAGCATGCAAGTAAATCTATGACAGCTCCTATTTTCATTGGTCATAACATTGTTAATTTTGATTACCGTTTTATCTTCCAACGCTCAGTAATCAATGGTGTGAAGCCTTATTACACTCAAACCAAAATAAACACTTTTGACACAATGACAGAATGGGCTGGATATAAAGGCACTGTATCACTAGATAAGTTATGCAAAGTACTTGGCATAGAGCAAAAAGGTGATATTGATGGATCGAAAGTTTGGGACTTTGTACAAGCAGGCAAGATTAATGAAGTCGCAGAATATTGCGCAAAAGATGTTGAGCGCGTGCGACAAGTATATAAACGAATGACATTTCAAGATTGAACCATAAGCTGCTAATCAAGCAGCTTATTATTGGAGAATAAAATGAGCATTTATCACAAGTTAGCGCAAGCTAGAGTTAAATTGCAAGATAAAGGTTTGGAAAAAACAGGTAAGAACAGTTTTATAAAAGTAAAAGTTTATAAAACAGGAAAAGATGGCAAAACCTTCACTTCTGATGAACCAATGCCCTATTTTGAATTAGGCGATTTTTTGCCAGAAGTTAACAAAATTTTTGAAGAATTAAAAATGTGTAGCGTAGTTAGTTTCACAGATAAATTGGCAACTCTCACTATTTTTGATTCAGAAAGTGATGGGAAAATTGAATTTACTTCGCCAATGCCTACTGTTCCTATTTTAACAAAAGATGGTTCGCCTATAGCGTCAAACAATCTAATGCAATCAATAGGGGCATTACAAACATATCAAAGACGTTATTTATATATGGCTGCCTTGGAGATTGTGGAATGTGATGCAATAGATTCTCAAGATTTCAAGAAGACTGAAGATACCCCAAAGCAAAAATCGCAAGGCAACTCAAAGCCACCAATCCAGCAGAATATGAGTTCTGGTCAAACTAAAAAGCCTTTTAATGAGATGGTTAATGAGAGATTAAACCAATGCAAATCAAAAGAAGAATTGACTAGTCTTTATGATCAGTTCATCAAATGGGTTGAAGATAAACATCCAGATAAAATAGATGAGTTTAATGTTATGTATAACGACAAAGTATTGAGCTTTATGTAAGGAGTAAATAATGGCTGGAGTCAATAAAGTAATTATAGTCGGAAATTTGGGAAACGATCCTGATATCCGCACAATGCCAAATGGCGACCTTGTGGCTAATATCAGTGTAGCTACAAGCGAGGCTTGGAATGATAAACAAACTGGCGAACGTCGGGAAGTAACCGAATGGCACCGCATCGTATTCTATCGCCGCCAAGCAGAAATTTGCGGGCAGTATCTCAAGAAAGGTTCTAAAGTGTATGTAGAAGGGCGCTTAAGAACCCGTAAATGGCAAGACCAAAACGGGCAAGACCGCTACACCACAGAGATTCAAGGCGACGTATTACAAATGCTAGACAGTCGCCAAGATTCACAAGCACAAGCTAACGCACAAGCTAACGCACAAGCACTGCAAAACAATGCTTATGCGAATGCGAAAAGTGGAAAGCCTGTACCGCCACAAGCAGATAACTTTGAAGAGGATAATATCCCGTTCTGAGTTATTGATTATTGTTATTATCAACTTCTTCCTTTGATTCATCAGGAATCATTTTAGGTAAAGTGAACGTATATTTCAAGAAAAGCTGAGTAAATAATCTTAATTCTTCTAATTCTTCAAGTGTAAAATCATTATAAGTATGAGATGCCTCGGCGCTTAATAAGCGAATATGTAGTGCGAAATTTTTTAAATCTTTCGTCAATTTCCCATCATTAAAAAGTTTTTCAATGCGTTTATTTAATTTAGCTCGATTATCGTTCTCGGCTAATTCGCATAATGCTCTTTCCAGCGTTGTGCGATAAGCATTACCAGTCGCTTTCACAAAATGCGGCTTTGCTTTAATTTGAAGATATAAATCTTCTGCTGTTTTAAGCTCCTCAACAACGCTATCTGGCAATTTATCGGGAATATCAGCTTGTCTTTGATGGTTAGGATAAAACTCCACCAATCCCGAATAAGCCTTAGATAAATTATAGTAATTTTTACTCATCAATTTATTTCTAAAAGCGTCAATTTTGGGGGTTGCATAGTTAGAATAATCACTAATTTTTATGTCAGCAATAACACTACCATCACAGCTGTTACAAGTTGCTAATATAGAAAATAACGACATATTTGAATATTTTTGATTTTCGTAGTGAGTTTTAACCTCAAATCCACTTCTTTCAATCCCACAATGTGGGCAACAATGTCCAAAGGTAATCATAATGAATCTCCAAGACCATATTTATTTAATTGATAAGTTTCTAGAGGGGCAAAGCCCTGAAATCACTCTATACACTTATTTTAAAAATCAAGATGCTGAAACACAACATAATTTTGTTGTTGCATTGATAGGTAAGGTAGTTAGCACACAAAAACTTTACCAACACGAATTGAAGAAGTAATTTGACAACCGCCAAACTTCGGATTAAGATAACCGTACTACAAGCCGTTTTGAACGGCTTTTTTTATAGGAGAAAACAATGTCATCAAAAGATACAAAACCTGTAAAAATAGAGCTAAAAGGCGATGCAGGAAAGCGAGTAGCATTAGCTGCTGCAAAGCGTGTGATTAAAGCGCATAACAAAGAAATTAAGGCGTTAGCATATAAATGATCACCGTTGAATTAGTCCTAGCTATTCATCAAACAATCTTAGAAAATGAACCAGGTCTAAAAGGTGTTGCAGATATTGGTAGGCTAGATAGTGCTTTAGCACGCATTGATAATTGGATGTTATACGAAAATACAGACAATATCTTTGATATAGCCTCACTTTATGCAGTAGCAATAGCTAAAGCTCATGCTTTTCCTGATGGCAATAAACGTACTGCGATGGTTACGATGCTTACTTATTTAGATTTACAAGGCATTGAAATCCCACCTAATCATGGCTTAGATGATACTATGGTTGATGTAGCAAGTGGAAAACTGAATTTTCTGCAGTTATCTCAACATCTACAACAACTCATCGAAAAATAACTTTACAACCCCTACCCTTTTATTTTACCATCTGCCTCAAGCCGTTCAATAACGGCTTTTTTTGTGTCTAAAATTTGAGGTGGGTTATGGTTGCTGAAACACATTACACAATAGATAAAAATATGAAACTACTAATCGAAATTGATAATAGCGAGCCATTGCAGCTATCAGTTTTTTGTCAAAGTATGGAAGGTATTGCCGCAGAATATCGCCAATTTATACAAGACAACAAAATTGATATTGAACCCTGTGAACAGCATATCTATGTAGAAAAAATCACACAAGGCTGCTTCCTTATTGAGCTTGCAGCACTAGTATCAAGCACATATTCACTTATTGAGCAAGCAAATGCAATTCTTGAATTTGGAGGGCACTTGAAAAATATTTTAGATTGGGCAATGAATAGAGGCGAAAAGCCTGAACGCCTTACTGCGAATATGTTGAAAAATGCCAATAACATTTTAGAGCCTATCGCAATCGATCCTAAAGCACAATTCAATTTACAAGTTTCTAATAATCAAGGCGATGTACATATACATCTACACGCAGACAATGCACTTGCAGGATTGGCACAAAACAATATTAACCGAGAATTAAAACTACTCAAAGAGCGAGAAGAAAACACTTTACAAAACACGACACTATACTGGTCATCCACCGCAGATGCTCAAAGCAAAGCACACGATAGAGCTATTATTCCTGCAGTATCACAAAAGCCTGTACGAGTAAAATTTGAAGACAAGACACTCAAAGAAAAAATGATATTAAATGAAGAATACCCGTACCATAAAATTTTCTTAGTTGATGTTTTAGTTGAATATATTGATGAAGAGCCTGTTATCTACAAAATATTAAAGTTAAACAACTCAATGAATAAAATCTAAATTGACAACCACCGCTCTCTCGGATTAAGATAACCGCACTATAAGCCGTTTTGAACGGCTTTTTTTATGTTGATTATTTAGAGGTAGAAAATGGTAAATGATGTAATTGTTGTGCAAGATGCAGAAATACGAGTAATCGAGCAAAATGGCGAGGATTACATCAATCTTACCGATATGCTCAAAGCAAAAGATGGCGAATTTTTTTATTAGCGATTGGTTAAGAAACCGTAATACACTTGAATATATCGGTATTTGGGAAGAAATCAACAACCCAAATTTTAATTATGGCGAATTCGCCACAATTAAGTGGTTTTTATAAGGAAGATGTACCCTAAATGATTTTAAAGAATGGGGCGGTTGAATGCGTTCAACTAAAAACACAACACCTACTTTATTTATTGCGGTGGTTCATCACTAGGGAATAAAGTTGAAATTGTCGTCAAATAAGGGAATTTAAATGAAAAAATTATTATTGACCGGATTAGCTTGTATAGTGTTGATAGGGTGTTCATCTACATTAATGATCCCTTCTTATTTTCCTAAGAACTATACGAATTTTTCGGGTAAAGTCATATTAGGGGATTTTTTATATGAACCATTTATGATAGGTAAAGTAAAGAGTAATCAAATACAAAATACTACTATTGGAGAAATACTTCTTTCATCGGATGTTTCAAATATTGTAAAAATTGGAACAGAGTTAGAATTGAAAAAAACGGGAATTACATTTGACAGCTCAAATTTGAAATTAATTGGCATTGTTAAAGAATTTAAATTAGACGATTTAGGTGTAGGAGTTGATTTTACTTATATAATTAACTATAAATTAATTGATGTTAAGACATCAAATATCTTATTGAATAAAGAATATTTAGGTGACAGAATGAGAGGAACAAACGCCGTTCCAATAGATCTACCTAATGCGGTAAATGATATGATTGCAACGGGATATAATAAATTCATTACTGATCCTGACGTGAGAAAAATCTTAGAGAAAAAATAATAAGCAATTGAAACCCTATTGACAACCAATGGGGTTTTATTTACTATCCGCCTCAAGGTGTCAGAACCTTTTTCTAACAGGCGGTAGTAAGCAGATCGCCAAAAGCGATCTTTTTTTATGCCGATATCTCGCAACGTCGAGAGGGCGACTAATACAATACCTTCGGGGAATACGTCCACCCTTACCTGTTAGGAGGGTTCTGAACCTCTCGGCACCATTTGTCAGAAAATGGTAATTTTCAGAAAATCTAACAGGAGCAGTCAAAATGACTACAAAAACTCAACTCTCAACATTCCTTTTTGAAACTCATATCATCCGCACTTTATCTATTAACAATGAACCTTGGTTTGTTGTAGCTGATCTTTGCAAAGCACTTGAGCTATCAAGCCCAACTAAAGCTATTTTGAATTTAGATGAAGACGAGGTAGCCCTGAATTCAATTCAGGGCATAAGTAAAGGTAATGATAAAGTAAATTTAGTTTCCGAAAGTGGAATGTACACTTTAATTTTACGTTGCCGTGATGCAGTGAAAAAAGGATCAACTCCACACCGTTTCAGAAAATGGGTGACAGCAGAAGTCCTACCCCAAATCAGAAAAACGGGTAAATATGAAGTTCAACCACAACAACTTGCCTTACCTGAACCAAAACCACGTGGAATTTTACTCGATGAAGAAGCATTTTATGTTGTCGCAAAAGCAATAGCTAAATTAAATGAATCTACATTTGAGTGGGAAAAAATGATGGATTTGTTTTCAGAACTTGAAAGCCACAGAAACTATAAAACAGCATTTAATCTCGGTGTTGCTAGTTACAATCTTGCACAAAGTTCAGAGAAAATCATCATGAAAAATCTAGTGCAGATGAGAAATAAAGTATGGAAAAAAGAGATTGAGGATTTCATCTTCTCCAACCCACATCTACAAAATCATACAGAAAATAAACTAGTTCACTACTTACGTTAAAACTCCCCATAAACCGACCGCACTTTTGTGCGGTTTTTTATTGCTTAACAGATTGAAAATTAAGGATTAGAAAATGAAGGCATTTGACTTAGAAAAAGCGCTAGCTGGCGAGCCAGTGGTGCTACGTAATGGTTATAAAGCATTTATTGCAAAATCTATACCGACTGAGCATGTAAAAAAAGAAGGTGAATTAATTGGCTATTTGGTTGAAGACTCAAAATTTCACAGCTGCGCAACATGGACAAAAGATGGTAAATACAATCCATGTTTTAGCTCACACATCTACGACATAATCGGAATGTGGGAAGATCCACGACCGACAGTAACGCTTACTTTGCCTTGTCCGCTTAAAGAGTTAGAAGAAGGTCAGAAGTTTTGGCGTATCACAATGAATTCAGATCCATTAGGTATAGCTTGGGCGAAGGTAGATGTTGGTATGAGTGTTTTTGATAAGGAAAATGTTTATCATTTAGCACTATTAGATGCTGGTCTAGCATTTAAAAGCGAAGAAGACGCTCAAGCTTGGTTTGATGCTATGAAAAATGCACGGAGATAAGTTAAGAAGTATGATTTTAACAAATCATTGTATTAAGCCGTCTAGCACGGCTTTTTTATTTATAGGAGGATTTATGGAAATTAATATCTACAATGATTTCCTTTCTGTCCAAGAAATAGAATTTCTTACAGGAAGAAAACAGAAATCACTGATTATTGAGCAATTAAACATAATGGGGATTCCATTTAAACAAAATGCAAATGGCTACCCCATTGTTCGTCGCGACTATAACGAAACTAAAAGTAAAAAGCAAAGAGTTGCATCTATATCATGCAATCATGAATCTGACTGGTATCCAAATGTATTGAAAATATAAGGAGAGCATATGGGCAGACCAAGAAAAAAAGAAAATCAAGGGTTGCCACAAAATCTAATTTGCCGCTCAAGAAAAAGAGTTAGCGGTAAGGTGGTTGACTATTACTATTATGTTTTGGCAGATGGAAAAGAAAAATCATTAGGATTGGACAAAAATCTAGCAATTCTTGAGGCTGCAAAATTAAACTGTAATAGAGCTATTTCAATAGAAACAGTGAGTTTTATTCAGATGGCCCAAAAATATCTTGCTGAAATAGTGCCCAACAAAGCTCAACAGACACAATATGCAGATAAGAGCGCAATAAAATACTTATCTCTATTTTTTGGTGACCCACCAGTAGAATTAAACAAGATTCAACCAAAACATATAAAAATGTATTTAGACTGGCGTAAATCCGTTCCAGCAAAAGCGAATAAGGAAATTGGTACATTTAATCACATTTGGAACATTGCTAGAGAATTTGGATACACCTCTTTATCTAGTCCTACTCTTGGAATTAAAAAGTTCAAAATGTCTGCAAGAGATGTTTATGTTGAAGATCATATCTATAAAATTTTTTACGATCTAGCGAATCAAGATATGAAAGACTTAATGGATATTGCATATTTAACTGGTCAAAGACCTGTTGATATCGTTGGTATGACCGTACATCAAATACATGATGGCATATTACATATTAATCAGAAAAAAACAAAAAAACGATTACGCTTCAAAATGACAGGTCAATTAGCAACTATCATTGAACGTAGAATCAAAAACACTTCACAAGTATTCTTATTTCAAAATAAGCGGAAGCAAAAACTTTCTCGTCAAACATTAACAAATTGGTTTAGTGATTTAAGAGAACTAGCATTGGCTCAGTATCCGAGCTTAGAAAGTGAAATAAAAGAAGTCCAATTTAGAGATCTACGAGCTAAAAGTGCGACAGATATATTCTTGTTACAAGATACAGAGACAGCGAAAATACAGCTAGGTCATACAGACCAAAAAACAACAAAACGTTACATCAGAAAAGACAAAATTATATTGCCGTTAAACTGTTAGTTTTGGAACACTTTCCCGTATTTCGGAACGTAACTTTTTAAAATAAACTGCAAGCAATTGATTTATAAGGTTAAAAAAGAAGGCTTTTCAGTTTAACTGTTATCGTCAATAACAAATTCAAACCAATCAATCACATCTTTTTCATGAATTCCTTGTCTTATCAAAATCTGTGCTTTTTGGACAGAATTAGGATCACCTGAGAGTAATGGATGCCAATCAAATAAGGGTTTATTTTCATTTAATAATCGATAGGCACAAGTTTTAGGAAGCCAATGAAAATCAGGGAGGTTTTTTTTAGTTAATTTTGTGCAATCTGGCTCGTGTTTGAAACGTTCTGGATAATTCATACATTTACCTGTCTCTAAATCTAATAGATTACAAGCAATGCGAGTGTAATATAATTTTTTACGCTTACCTCGACCTTCGATAAACTTACGATAACAGCATTTACCACAACCATCACAGAGTAATTCCCACTCTATTTCAGTCATTTCAAGTAATGTTTTATGTTTCCAAAATTCAGGTTCAATTGGTCTATCAATTGACATCGTCTAATTTACTCAATAAGCCACAAAAAGTAAGTGCGGTATTCTACCGCACTTATTTTCTAGATCAATGACTTTCAATCAAGCAAATGTTAACTTACTCTTTTTGCTTTAAAAAGCACATAAAGTTCCCAAAATACAATTAGTATTGACAAAATTAAGTACAACATAGAACTAAAAGTCAGGTTTTTAACTGACCAATAATAATGAATCGCACCCAAAAGTAATGCGTAGTAGCCTAATTTATGTAAATAAAACCACCACTTTCCCATTTTATTCTTAAGGTAAGATAACGAACTTACTGACATGAGAGTCAAGATCAAGAAAGAAAAGCCGCCAACAATTAAATAACCACGGCTAATTAATTCTTGTAAAAATAAATGAACATCATTACCCAGTTCTAAAGAAAAATAAGCATAAATATGTAAAATAACATAAAACCATGCCCATAATCCTAAAGCGCGGCGCAATACTTGCAATTGAGGCTGCTTTAGCAAACGGAATACAATACCTAACACAAAAAGCAGCAATAAAATAGTCATCGCAGTAAAACCTAAGAAATGTTGCATTTCTTTAACAGGATCAGCGCCTAATTGTGATTCATTCCCTGTAAATAAAATAATATGTAACCAAATAAAAGGAATCGCACAAGATAAATGAATCACAATTCTGAGTAATTTAAGCATTAAAAATTCTTCCTTAAATCAAGATCTTTATACAAATGAGCAACTTGCTCTTCATAACCATTAAACATCAATGTAGGTTGACGCTTCACATTAAATAATCCACCTGAGCCAATCACACGCTCACTTGCTTGTGACCAGCGAGGGTGATCAACATTTGGATTCACATTAGCATAAAAGCCATATTCTTGTGGCGCTGCATGATTCCATGTTGTTCTTGGCTGTTTGGAAGTAAGTGTAATTTTGACAATAGATTTAATATTTTTAAATCCATATTTCCATGGCACGACTAAACGAATAGGCGCACCATTTTGCGGCGCTAATGTTTTTCCATAAAGCCCTACTGATAATAAAGTAAGCGGATTCATAGCTTCTTCTATTGTTAAACCTTCTACATAAGGATAAATTAACCCTCCACCGAAAAAGCTATTTTTTTGTCCTGGCATAGTTTCAGGATCATATAAAGTCTCAAACTCAACATATTTCGCATTACTAGTTGGTTGTACTAAAGCAAGCAATTTATTTAGCTCAAAACCAACCCATGGAATAACCATTGACCAAGCCTCAACACAACGGAAACGATAAATACGCTCTTCCAAAGGCAATTTATGCATTAGTTGATGTACATCAAACGTCATTGGCTTTTCAACCTCACCTTCGATACGTAAGGTCCAAGGCTCTGTCTTCATCGCTGAAGCATATTTTGCTGGAGATTCTTTTGGCACACCAAATTCATAAAAATTGTTATATCCCATCACTTTATTTTCTGGTGTTAATGCCAAAGATTGTGGGTTATCATCTTTTGTAAATGCTAGAGCTTTGCGTAAATCCTCTTCAGCAGCAGAAGCCATATTCGGTAATAATGAAGCGGCTCCCATTATCCCCATTGCTTGAATAATTTTTCTACGTTGAAAAAAAATGTGTTCAGGCGTTACATCATTTTCAGTAAATTTTAGCATTATATGTCTCCAATAAATAATATAAAAGAATAGTTTTCATTTGTATTTGCATTTAAAGTTAGATTGTATTCATTTAGACGAAAAGTTTTACAATTTCTTACAAACAATTTGTATTAAATAGCAAGAAAGGCAAAAAGTGCGGTCAATTTTCCATAAGCTTTAGCTATTTATGGTATGATTAGCAACTATGTTGATGATATATAGGAAGCTTTTGAATGCCTGAGATAATAAAACTTGAACCTGATGCAGCAATTGATATCGCTTATGATATTTTCCTTGAAATGGCACCAGAAAATCTCGATCCTGCAGATATTATGTTATTTAATCTCCAATTTGAAGAACGTGGTGCAGTGGAATTCGTTGAAACTGCAGAAGATTGGGAAATGGAAATTGGTGTACTTATTGATCCAGATGCCTATGCGGAGGTTTGGATTGGTTTAGTCAATGAACAAGATGAAATGGATGATGTTTTTGCTAAATTTTTAATTTCTCATCGTGAAGAAAATCGAGAATTTCATGTTATTTGGAAAAAATGATAAAAAGTAAAAATGAAGAGGAGCTAAATGCTCCTCTACTTTTTTCATGATACTTTTTTAAAAACTTTTACATTACTGAAACCCTGTTCTTGTAAATATAACGCTTGTAGTTTACTCATCACGCCACGTTCACAATATAGTACATAGTTTTTAGTTTGATCTAACTGCGCAAATTGAGAAGAAAGTTTATAAAATGGTAATAATAAAACATTAGCTAACTGTAACGGATTTTCATCTACTTCTTCTGGACTACGAATATCTAAAATAATATCCTGCGCCTCCAACACAGAAACAGTATTGACCTCTACTACTTCTTTTTCAGTTTGCTCTGCAATTTGACGAATATCCAAATATTGTGCATGTTGTACTGCATCTTCTAATACTGCAAAATCAAAGTGGCTTTCTTCTTCTTCAATTTTTGCTTTAATTGCTTTGACTGTCGGATTTTTTGAAATGACACCACAAAACTCAGGCATTGATTTAGCTATATCATCTGTCCCAATCTCTTTCGCTAAGGCAATAATTTGCTCTTTATCATGTGTAATCAATGGTCGCAATACTAACACATTTGCTGCCTCATCAATTAAACGCAAATTAGTTAGTGTTTGGCTTGAAACTTGCCCTAATGCCTCACCTGTTACAATAGCTTGGATACCAAAACGCTCTGCTACTTTACTCGCTGCACGTACCATCATACGTTTTAGTACAACCCCCATTTGACCGTTATCAACTTTTTCAAGAATTTCACCAACAACAGTTTCAAAATTAATTGCCACAAAACGAACTTTATGTGAGCCACTATAACGTTGCCAAATATGATATGCCATTTGCTTTACACCAATTTCATGTGCCGCGCCACCTAAGTTGAAGAAGCAATAATGTACACGACTGCCACGTCGAATCAACATATAGCTTGATACACCAGAATCAAACCCGCCAGAAATCAGTGATAACACATCTTCTTGTGTGCCAATTGGATAACCTCCAATTCCCTCATGACGTGCTTTAATCAACATCATTTTGTCATTTTCAATATCGATTCGCACAGTCACATCAGGTTTACTTAATTGCACTTTAGCACTTTCAATATGTTGGTTTAGGCCACCACCTACATAACGTTCAACATCTAATGAACTAAACTCATGTTTACCTTTGCGTTTAACTCGAACACAAAAGGTTTTATTCTCCAGACTATCCCCAACATCTTGTAAAGTTTGCTCAAAAATATCATGCAGAGTTAAAAAAGGTTTCTCATCAACTTCTAAGAAATGATGAATACCTGGAATACGGCTTAATAATTCAATTAAGTGCGGTCGGTTTTCTGCATTTTTTGAGCGCACTTCAATGTAGTCCCAATGTCTCACTACCGCGACACTATTATCATATTTATTTAATATATTACGAATATTCCCTGTTAAAATTTTAGCAAAACGCTTACGCACAGATTCACTTTTAATCATGATCTCAGGGAAAAGTTTAATGATAAATTTCATAGTATTTTTATCCACATAAAGTTATAAGCGGTGCATTCTAGCAGATCAAGTCAGGAATAAAAATCTTTCCATCCATGAAATTAAATACTATCGATATAAAAAATATTATATATCGATATGTTATAAATAATGCCCGATAATTCAGCAACTCTATCTCAAATCTCAATTTTTTAGCTCATTCTTGATTTCAATCAAAAAGAAAGACTAAGAAATACCTAAAATAAGTTAACTACTTATAAGTATTTAATTAGATTTATATTATTTTGTTATATATAAAATTGTATAACTTTATTGGAGTGACTTATGTCAAAAGCAAAAAAACGTGCTTTACTTACGGCTATTACGTTTATGGCAATTGGCGCTGGAGCCTTATTTGGAACACAGTATGTGATGCACAAAACAAGCTCTCCTGAGTTTTGTGTGAGTTGTCATTCTATGAGCTTTCCACAAGAAGAATGGGAAGCTAGTGTACATTTCTCAAACCAAAAAGGAATTAGAGCTAATTGTGCAGATTGTCACGTACCTTCTAGTGGCTTGCATTATGTCAAAGCAAAAGTATTTGCATTAAAAGATGTATGGTATGAGGTAACGGGTAAAATACCTGATCGAGAAACTTATGAAAAACACCGTTATGAAATGGCCAAAAAAGTTTGGGATGATATGAAAGCTACAAACTCAGAAACCTGTCATAGTTGTCACAGTCTAGAAGCAATGGAAATTTCAGCACAATCTAAATCAGCGCAAACTATGCATGAGTTAGCCAAATCAGATGGACAAACTTGTATTGATTGCCATAAAGGTATCGCTCATTTTCTCCCAGAAATTCCAGAAGAAACCGAAACAGCCTCTACTAACCAAACAGAATCCACATTAACTCACGACAATAATCAGCCACTTTATGTGCAATCTATTTCAACAGCACAAACAGAAAATACAGGTGAAGTTCGTTTAATGCCTTACGCGACATTAACTGATTGGAAAAATGATGGACAAAAAGTGACAGCTAAACTACAAGGATGGCAGCAAACTGGTGCTGAATCAATTGTTTATATGGCGCTTGGTAAACGAATTATTCTGGCTTTATTAGAAGAAGAGGCAAAACAACAAGTTGCAGTTTTAAAAACAGTGCAAGATGACATCACTGAATCAGAGTGGAAAGAAGTAGAACTTAGCATCACTATTCCACAAGATAAATTAACTGCAAATCTGACCGCACTTAATCAAATAGGTAATAAACTAAATCAGACCCATTGTAGTGGTTGTCATGCGGTGATTGAGGCAGATCACTTTACAGCAAATCAATGGATTGGTGTCGTTAATTCAATGAAAGATCGTACTGCATTAACGGCTGAAGAAGTAAGAGCACTCACAATTTACTTACAACGTAATAGTAAAGATATGCTTGGCGCTTCACATTAAATATTTATTCCTGACTCCGAGCTTGTGATCCTAAGTCGAAAGATATGGTAGCAAGCCAGCAATAAGTTCGCTTATGCCATGGATAATTGAGAAATTAATTGTCCACTCATATTTAGAAAGGTGTCAAAACATTAACTAATAAAAGTAAGCGAGGCTTTATATGAAAAAAGAGAACAACGTCAACATAAAACGTAGAGAATTTTTAAAAAATTCTTCTCTTGGTATTGCTGGCGCATCTTTAAGTGGTGGTGTAGTGGGCTCATTAGTTGCACCAAATGCAATGGCAGCAGAAAGTAAAACTATCGTGACGGCTGCACATTGGGGACCACTAGGTGTAGTAGTTGAAAATGGTAAAGCAGTAAAATCTGGTCCTGCTATTCCACCTGTTATCGAAAATGAATTGCAATCAGTAGTACCAGATCAGCTTTATAGCGAAACACGAATTAAGTATCCAATGGTCCGTAAAGGTTATTTAGCTAATCCAGGTAAAAGTGATACGACTATGCGTGGGCGAGATGAATGGGTTAGAGTATCTTGGGATCAGGCCTTAGATTTAATTGATAAAGAATTTAAACGTATCCGCAGTGAAGGAGGATTTGAAAATATCTTTGGTGGTTCTTATGGCTGGAAGAGCTCTGGTTCACTCCATTCAAGCAGAACCCTCTTACACCGCTACTTAAATGCAACAGGTGGATTTGTCGGACATAAAGGGGACTACTCCACTGGTGCTGCACAAGTCATTATGCCACACGTACTTGGTACGATAGAAGTTTATGAACAACAGACTAGTTGGGAAACGATCTTAGAAAGTACTGATATTATCGTACTTTGGTCAGCTAACCCACTAACAACCCTTCGCATTGCTTGGACGGCTACCGACCAAAAAGGTATTGAATATTTCAAAAAATATCAAGAAAAAGGTAAGCGCATTATTTGTATTGATCCAGTTAAAAGTGAAACATGTAAAATGTTAAATGCAGAATGGATTCCAACCAATACTGCAACCGATGTACCATTGATGTTAGGTATTGCACATACTCTGGTCACTCAAGATAAGCATGACAAAGCATTCTTGAAAAAATACACAACAGGCTATGCAAAATTCGAAGAATATTTACTTGGTAAAGTAGATGGACAAGCAAAAGATGCTGAATGGGCAAGTAAACTTTGTGGTGTGCCTATTGATGTAATCAAACAACTTGCGACTGACTTCTCTTCTAAACGTACTATGTTAATGGGGGGATGGGGTATGCAGCGCCAACGTCATGGTGAACAAACTCATTGGATGATGGTAACGCTAGCTTCAATGCTCGGTCAAATTGGTTTACCTGGTGGTGGTTTTGGCTTTAGTTATCATTATTCAAATGGTGGTGTACCTACTACAACAGGCGGTGTTATTGGCTCAATGTCAGCAACATTAGATAATGATACATCAAATACTGGGCAATCTTGGTTATCAAAATCAGCAAAACTCAGTTTCCCTCTCGCCCGTATTGCTGATGTGTTACTCAATCCAGGTAAAACCATTCAATATAATGGTACTGAAATTACTTACCCTGATATTAAATTAATTTACTGGGCGGGTGGTAATCCATTTGTACATCATCAAGACACAAATACATTAGTTAAAGCATGGCAAAAACCAGAAACGATTATTGTCAATGAGATTAACTGGACACCAACAGCACGTATGGCAGATATTGTCCTTCCAATTACCACGAGTTACGAGCGTAATGACTTAACGATGACGGGCGATTATTCAATGATGCATATTCTGCCAATGAAACAAGTAGTTGAGCCGCAATTTGAAGCACGTAATGATTATGATGTTTTTGCAGAGTTAGCAAAACGTGCTGGCGTAGAAGATAAATTTACTGAAGGTAAAAGTGAAATGGATTGGTTGAAATACTTCTATCAATCTGCTTTTGACGCTGCACGTAAAAACCGTGTTTTAATGCCTAAATTTGAAAAATTCTGGGAAGAAAATAAACCAATTACTTTTAACGCTAGTGAAAAAGCGAAAAAATGGGTGCGTTATGGTGAATTCCGTGAGGATCCATTACTCAACCCTCTTGGTACACCATCAGGTAAAATTGAAATTTACTCTGATACAATCGCTAAAATGAATTATGATGATTGTCGTGGTTACCCTTCATGGTTTGAGCCAGAAGAGTTTGCGGGTAATGTGACTCAAGCGCATCCATTAGCCTTAGTGACACCTCATCCTTACTATCGCTTACATAGCCAATTAGCACATACATCACTCCGCCAGAAATATGTAGTGCAAGATCGTGAGCCCGCTCTGATTCATACTGAAGATGCTAAAGCTCGTGGTATTGCTGATGGCGATATTATTCGTATTTTTAATGATCGTGGTCAAGTGCTTGCAGGTGCAGTGGTCACAGATCACATTATCAAAGGTACCGTTAGTCTATGTGAAGGTGCTTGGTATGATCCGCTTGATTTAGGTATGAGTGAAAAACCATTATGTAAAAATGGTTGTCCAAATGTATTAACAATGGATATTGGCACATCAAAACTTGCGCAAGGTAATTCTCCAAATACGTGTATTATTCAAGTTGAGAAGTTTACGGGGGAAGTCCCTGAGGTGACTGTATTTAAACAACCTAAACATGCGAAAGCTTAAATAAGACTTGATTAGTGATAATTAGACTTAAAGTGCGGTTAAACTGACCGCACTTTTTCATTTTATGCGCAGCTTTTATCTATCAAAACAACTTAATTCACATAAAAAAGTCGAAACTAAAACCATTTAAAAGAGACTAAATAATTTTAACATATATTAAAAAATACAGTACAATAACTACCCTAACTCTTTCAAGTAAAAGGACGAACAATGGCAAGAAAACCTTCAGTAAAAGCAGAATTGGATTTTGAAACAACTTTACAGCAGTTAGAAACCATTGTGACACGTTTAGAAAGTAGTGAACTACCATTAGAAGAGGCGCTCAAAGAATTTGAAAAAGGCATAAAATTAGCTAACTTAGGACAAGAGCGTTTACAGCAAGCTGAACAACGTATTCAAATTTTATTGCAAAAAAGTGAAAACGCTGAGTTAACTGATTACCCAACAGAACAATAAATAAAACGAGCCTGTTATGTATCAATTTTCACAAGATTTATCACAGTTCCAACAACGTATTAATACTTTTTTGACTCAACATCTCAATCTAGACACATCTCCTTCACCTCTTGCAGAAGCTATGCGTTATGGAGTGTTATTAGGTGGTAAGCGTATTCGCCCCTTTTTAGTTTATGCCACTGGTCGTATGTTAGGAGCCGATCTTAACCAATTAGATTATGCAGCGGCTGGACTCGAAGCTATCCATGCTTACTCTCTAATACATGATGACCTTCCAGCAATGGATAATGATACACTAAGACGCGGAAAACCAACTTGCCATATTGCGTTTGATGAAGCAACTGCGATTTTAGCAGGCGATGCGCTACAAGCGTTTGCTTTTGAAATCTTAACTCAAGCACCACAATTGTCCGCTGAGCAAAAACTTGCCTTAGTCAAAACATTGAGCAATGCATCAGGGCTTAACGGAATGTGCTTAGGACAAAGTCTTGATTTAATTTCTGAACAAAAACAAATAACTATAGAAGAGCTAGAATATATTCATCGTAATAAAACGGGGGCGCTCCTTTCTGCAGCTTTAAAAATGGGACTTATCTGTTCACCTCATTTTACAAACCAAACACTGGAACAACAGCTACAACGTTATGCTGAGGCTATTGGGTTAGCTTTTCAAGTACAAGATGATATTTTAGACATTGAAGGGGAAAGTGAAATCACAGGAAAAAATATTGGTTCAGACTTAATATCAGATAAAAGTACTTATCCTAAATTACTCGGTTTAAATGTAGCCAAACAAAAAGCACAACAACTTTATCAAACAGCGATTACTGAACTTAATAGTTTACCTTTTGATACCACAGCACTACATGCAATGGCGGAGTTTGTTGTAAATAGAAAAAGTTAAATCGCACAAAAAACTAACAAAGTGCGGTCTGTTTTTAAATTATTTTGGAATTGACTAACAATTATGCAAAATTATCCTCTTTTATCATTAATTAATTCACCTGAAGATTTGCGATTATTGAGCAAAGAACAATTACCTCAAATTTGTCAGGAGTTACGTGCATATCTCTTAGAGTCTGTTAGTCAAAGTAGCGGACATTTAGCCTCTGGTTTAGGCACAGTAGAGTTAACGGTAGCACTTCACTACGTTTATAAAACACCTTTTGATCAACTCATTTGGGATGTGGGTCATCAAGCTTATCCACACAAAATTTTAACGGGTCGCCGTGAAAAAATGTCGACAATTCGACAAAAAAATGGCATCCATCCTTTCCCATGGCGTGAAGAAAGTGAGTTTGATGTATTAAGTGTAGGTCACTCCTCTACATCAATCAGCGCGGGACTTGGTATCGCAATTGCTGCACAACGTGAAAATGCTGGACGGAAAACGGTTTGTGTTATAGGTGATGGAGCCATTACAGCGGGTATGGCATTTGAGGCAATGAACCATGCAGGTGTGTCACATACAGATATGCTAGTCATTTTAAATGACAACGAAATGTCTATTTCCGAAAATGTCGGAGCCTTAAACAATCATCTGGCACGTCTTTTAACTGGTTCAGTTTATTCCTCTATTCGCGAAGGCGGCAAAAAAATCCTATCAGGAATGCCCCCAATTAAAGAATTCGTCAAGAAAACAGAAGAGCATGTGAAAGGATTCGTTTCACCTGTTGGCACCATGTTTGAACAATTGGGTTTTAATTATATCGGACCTATTGATGGGCATAATATTGAAGAATTAATCAGCACATTAAAAAACATGCGTTCATTAAAAGGCCCTCAATTCTTACATATTATGACAAAAAAAGGCAAAGGTTATGCACCTGCAGAGAAAGATCCTATCGGTTTTCATGGTGTACCAAAGTTCGATCATTTAAGTGGTCAGTTACCGAAATCTAATACTAAACCAACTTATTCACAAATTTTTGGTGATTGGCTATGTGAAATAGCCGCTCAAGATCCTAAATTGATCGGAATTACGCCAGCAATGCGCGAAGGATCGGGAATGGTAGAGTTTTCTAATCGTTTTCCAGAACAATATTTTGATGTTGCCATTGCTGAACAACATGCAGTTACATTTGCAGCTGGTTTAGCGATCGGTGGTTATAAGCCTGTTGTTGCGATTTATTCAACATTCTTACAACGTGCTTATGATCAAGTAATTCATGATGTTGCGATTCAGAATCTACCCGTTTTATTTGCAATTGATCGTGCAGGTATTGTCGGTGCTGATGGACAAACTCATCAAGGTGCATTTGATATTAGTTTTATGCGTTGTATTCCTAATATGGTCATCATGACACCTAGTGATGAAAACGAATGTCGTCAAATGCTCTATACAGGCTATAAACTCAATCAGCCAGCCGCCGTACGTTATCCACGTGGTAATGCTATTGGTGTAGAGCTACAGCCACTACACGCATTGACATTAGGAGAATCTAAATTAATTCGTGAAGGTGAGAAAATCGCGATTTTGAATTTTGGTACATTATTACCAACTGCTTTGGCTGTAGCAGAAAAATTAAATGCAACAGTAATTGATATGCGTTTTGTTAAGCCAATTGATGTACAACGTATTAATCAAATTGCACAAACGCATGATCTCATTGTTACTTTAGAAGAAAATGCTATCCAAGGAGGAGCTGGTAGTGCTGTTGCAGAAGTACTTAATTTACAACAACATCAAGTGAAATTATTACAGCTCGGCTTACCTGATTTCTTTATTCCACAAGGTACGCAGCAAGAGATTTTAGCAGAGTTGCAATTAGACGAAAGTGGCATTCAAAGACAAATAAAAAATTTTTTATAAAAAATAAAAATTTTTATGAACTATTTAAAAAAAAACCAGTCTGAGATAATGCTAGTGCACTGCAAAATGCAGTCGTCTTTTTAACTTTCTTATATTAAGACCTCCCGCTACATCTTCTTGGTGTAGCGGTTTTTTCTTTTTAAGTCCCATAATTTTTCAATTTCTGAGCGTACTTTTACTGTCATAGGCTGTATTGGTTCAAGTAAAATTTCATTTTCAATAGGACTCTCACACAAATGAATATACATTTCATAAACTGTCTGTTGATCAACTTGATGTGTATTGATAAAGAAATTTTGTAAACGATAAACACTGACTTGTAAATAACATTGCTCTGCTATTTCAATGATGTGTCCAATCTCTTTGAGATTGCCGCCTACATTACTGATAACAATCAACACATCTTGTGTTTGATGTTGCTGGCAAAACTCAAACGCTTGATTCAATTTCAGCTGTGCTTGTTGTTTTGCTATTTGAAAGCGCTCAACTGTCCATCTATAAATACCATTTATTGTCAAAAAGTGATCATTTTCAATATGAAAAATTTTTCCTGTTGGGTAAGTTTGTTGAAACTCTCTGATTTTTTCTAATGCAAAGGTTGTTTTACCTGAACCTGAATGCCCTCGAATAATAATTAACTTTTGCATAGAACTCATCCCATTTCTATAGATAAAATAAATTGTTTACCTCTCATCTTGATGAATCCCCTTTTAGTCTCTTTGAATTAGATATTTAAATAAAATTAATCGTTATGATAATTGACACTTAATATCATTACACTATTGTGCTGAAAAATACTGCTATAATAAATGCTATAATTTCTGTCCCGATCATGCTATTTATATTGATTTTTAAATAGCACAATCTCAACTATATTTTTTCTTACATATGTTTAAAAACTAACCGCACTTTTAGAACAATGTAATCTTCCCAAAAGTGCGGTCAAATTTAAAGCTATTTTAGTAGTAATTGATTATGACCAAATATCTTTATCAACACCTCGTTTTAATAGCTCAGGATGATCCTCAATTTTAAATACAGGCTCTTGTCCTACCTTCACTTGACGTTGGTAATCTTTCAAAATCAGCCAAACAATTGGTGCTAATAAAACAATAGCAACGAGGTTAATCATCGCCATAATCGCCATCACTGTATCCGCAAAATTCCACACAATATTAGCATGATTAACAGCACCAAAATAAACAAAGAACAAAACAATTAAGCGGAAAATTAAGACAAATAACGGCTTATTACGAATAAAGCGAATATTGCTCTCTGCGTAAGCATAATTACCGATGATAGATGAATATGCAAATAAAAATAGGATAAATGCTAAGAAATGTAATCCAAAATCACCAACATGATACTGTAATGCATTTTGTGTTAACGAAATGCCTTTCAAAGACTCACTGCCATAGTTATCTGACAATAAAATAATAATTGCAGTACAACTACACACGACAATAGTATCAACAAAAACGCCTAACATTTGGATTAAACCTTGACTTGCAGGATGTTTAACATCCGCTGTCGCGGCTGAATTTGGCGCAGATCCCATCCCCGCTTCATTAGAAAACAGACCTCGTTTTACGCCCATTAACATAGCTTTAGAGAAAATAGCACCAAACATACCGCCAGCCATCGCACTAAAATCAAACGCACTTGAGACAATACGTGAAATGACCATCGGTATTGCATTGATATTCATACCCAAAATAATCAATGCAATAATCAAATAAAATAATGCCATCATAGGTACTAATTTTGCACTGACTACGCCAATACGCTTCACACCACCAAAAATAATTAATGCTGTCATCACAACTAAGAAAAGCCCAACATATTCTGGTTTCCAATGCCATGCATTACTTGTTGCTTCAACAATAGAGTTTGCTTGAACTGCGTTAAAAGCAAAACCAAATGTAAAAATTAAACTTATTGCAAATAGTACCCCTAACCAAGGTGCTTTTAATCCTTGGGTAATATAATAAGCAGGTCCACCACGATATAATCCGCAAGGTTCTTTTACTTTGAATAATTGTGCAAGTGAAGATTCCGCAAAAGCACTGCTCATACCAATTAAAGCAGTTATCCACATCCAAAATACTGCACCTTCACCACCAATCGCTATTGCAGTAGCTACTCCACCAATATTACCAACACCAACACGGCTAGCTAAACCTGTGGTAAAAGCTTGAAATGGTGTTAATGAATTACCTTCAGCACTGCGTCCCGACCACATTTCACGTAAGCTACGCGGTAATAAACGCAGTTGTACTAACCCAGTTGTAATTGTAAAAAATAAACCTACACCTAACAATGTAACAGTAGTAATATCCCATAACGGTCCATCTACTTTTTCGACAAACCATGTTAATACCTGTTCAACGAGATCAACAAAACTAGAAAATATCTCCATGTGTCTTTTCCTTAGTTAAAGTTACTTTACAAAGCCAATTATTGTAATCGTTTTATTAAATATAATTGAATATTATTTTATTTTTCACTAAAAAAACTTAATCTTATTGAATTAAAATTAAAAATAGATAATTTAAATAAAATTTATCTATTTTTAATAAGAGGGCGACTATTATTTAGTAAATAAAAAAGAGCACATTTCTGCACTCTTTATCAACCGAAAAGAAAAAAATTAAAATCCTTCTTTTAAACTCACTGTTAAGTTAAATACAAGATGCTCAGGACGACTATCTTTACTGTCCGCACAATAATAACCTTCTCGTTCAAATTGATATGCTTGTTCTGCTTGCGCATTAAGTAAGCTTTTCTCTACGACACCATGTTTTACTACTAATGACTCAGGATTCAGCACCTCATGAATATCTTCAGCAGCACCAGGATTTGTCACTGTAAATAAACGGTTATATTGACGAAATTCAGCAGGTAAATAGTCTTCTGCAGATACCCATTGAATAACTCCCTTCACTTTACGACCATCTGCGGGATTCTTCCCTAAGGTATCAGGGTCATAACTACAGTAAACGGTTGTAATATTACCATCATCATCTTTTTCTACACGCTCTGCTTTAATGACATAAGCATTACGTAATCGCACTTCCTTGCCTAAAACAAGGCGTTTATATTGTTTATTCGCTTCTTCACGGAAATCAGCTTGATCAATATAAATTTCACGCGTAAATGGAATTTCTCGTTGTCCAAGCTCTTCACGATTAGGGTGATTTGGCGCACGTAACATTTCTTTACTTGTAAAGTTTTCAATCACCACTTTTAATGGATTCAGCACTGCCATTGCACGTGGCGCATTTTCATTCAAATCTTCACGAATGCAAGCTTCTAAGGCACTTAACTCGACCATATTCTCTTGCTTAGTCACACCAATACGACGGCAAAACTCACGAATTGATGCAGGTGTATAACCACGGCGGCGTAAGCCTGAAATTGTTGGCATACGCGGATCATTCCAACCATCTACAATCCCCTCATTGACTAATTGTAATAATTTACGCTTAGAGGTTAAGGTCGCTTCTAAGTTTAAGCGTGAAAACTCATACTGATGTGGCAATGGTCGATCAATAGAAATATTATCTAACACCCAATCATATAAACGACGGTTATCTTGGAACTCTAACGTACAAAGAGAGTGTGTAATACGTTCAATTGCATCAGAAATACAATGAGTAAAATCATACATTGGATAAATGCACCACTTGTCGCCTGTTTGATGATGGCTTGCGAATTTAATACGATATAACACTGGATCACGCATAACCATAAATGGTGATGCCATATCGATTTTGGCACGTAAACTAGCTTTTCCTTCCTCAATTTCGCCATTTTTCATTTTTTCAAACAGCGCTAGATTTTCTTCAATGGAACGATCACGGTACGGACTATTTTTACCTGGTTCAGTTAAAGTACCACGATATTCACGCATTTCTTCTGGAGAAAGTTCATCGACATACGCTAAACCTTTTTGGATCAGCTCAACTGCATAAGCATATAACTGATCAAAATAATCTGAGGCATAACGCGGCTGCCCTTCCCATTTAAAGCCTAACCATTCAACATCCTGCTTAATTGAGTCTACATATTCCACATCTTCTTTCACAGGATTAGTGTCATCAAAACGTAAATTGCATAATCCTTGATAGTCTTTTGCAATACCAAAATTCAAACAAATTGATTTAGCATGACCAATATGTAAATAACCATTTGGTTCAGGAGGAAAACGTGTTTGCACACTATGATGTTTACCTGAAGCTAAGTCTTCATCAATGATTTGACGAATAAAATTAGTAGGGCGCTTTTCTGCATTTTCAGTGATTTCTACAGCTTCAATAGGGTTACTCATTCTGACCTCAAATTTTAATAAATATTTTGCGATGAAAAATGTTATCTATTCTACCCTGTTTACCCACAGAATACAAAACTGAGGTCTGTTTTCTTATTATTTTGCACTTCCTATTTTTTGTTTTAATGATAAAATGAACGAACGTTCATTCACTATAACTGCTGTATATTTTCATAAGCGAATATTTGTCTCTTTAAAAGTATTATTTGATTCTAGAGAAAGCAAAAATGAATAAAAAGTATTTGATTAGCTGTACTATGGTTATTGCAATTTTTGTTGGTGGATTTTATTTATTTAACACAAACCACAACAGCATCACTTATCTAACCGAAACAGTAAAACGTGGCGATCTCAAAAAATCTGTGATTGCAACAGGCACATTGACAGCTTATCAACGTGTTGAAGTAGGCGCTCAAGTATCAGGTAAAATAGAAAAAATCCATGTCAAACTTGGACAACTCATTCAACAAGGTGATCTCATTGCAGAAATTGACTCACAAACACAACGTAATCACTTAAATACGGCGCAAGCAAAATTAACGTCTTACCGTTCTCAACTCAATGCTAAAACGGTGGCATATGATATTGCTAAATCGAGTTACGAACGCAGTAAAAAATTATATGGTCAAAAAGCAATCAGCCTAACAGAACTGGATGATGCCAAAAATACTTTCGCTATAGCACAAGCTGCTATTCAAGAAATTACTGCAACAATTAAGCAAGCTGAAATCGAAGTCAATACTGCAAAAACTAACTTAAGTTATACTAAAATCTTATCACCCATTACAGGCACAGTCATTTCAATTCCTGTTGCTGAAGGACAAACTGTTAATGCCAATCAAACAACGCCAACGATTATCCAAGTCGCAGACTTGAGCAAAATGCAAATCAGACCTGAAATCTCAGAAGGCGATATTACAAAAGTAAAAGTCGGTATGCCGATTATTTTCTCAACGCTTTCTGATCCCCAAAAACAATACGTGACAGTTATCAATACTATTGATCCTGCACTGACAACCTTAACTGATAATGAATACTCAGAATCCATTACGAATACAAAAGCAGTCTATTTTTATGCCAATGCACTAGTTGACAATCCTGATAATAAACTGCGTATTGGTATGACTGCACAAACAGAAATTTTAGTTACTGAAGTAAAAAATGTTTTACTTATCCCCACCACAACTTTAAAGCCAGAAGGGAATAAAGTGTTTGTACAGCTACTAAAAGATAACCAAGTAGAAAAACGCGAAGTCATTATCGGTCTTAATGATGAACTCAATACTGAGATTTTGTCAGGACTACATGAAGGGGAAAAAGTAATCTCTTCACAGATCGATAATACTGAAAAAGTCAATAATACGACTCGCCGTCCAAGAATCTTCTAAAAGTTTGGTCTATTTTATGTCAATCATTCAAATAAACGATCTCAATAAATTTTTTGGTGAAGGGAATAGTCGCACTCAAGTTCTCAAAAATATTCACTTAGAGATTAAAAAAGGAGAGTTTATTGCCATTATCGGCGCTTCGGGTTCAGGTAAATCAACTCTAATGAATATTATTGGCTGTCTAGACAGCGCAAGTTCAGGTTCATATAAAATTAGCAACATTGAAGTCAGTCAGCTTGATAAAGATGCGCTTTCTGATTTACGACAAAAGAAATTTGGCTTTATTTTTCAGCGGTATAATTTACTCTCGACCTTAACTGCATTAGAAAATGTTGCGCTGCCTGCAATTTATGCTGGAGTTGAGCAAAAAACACGTCTGATACGTGCTAAACATTTATTAGAAAAATTAGGCTTACAGGATAAGTTAGCAAATAAACCCACCCAATTGTCTGGAGGTCAACAACAAAGGGTTAGTATTGCTCGTGCTTTAATGAACGGTGGTGAAATTATTCTTGCTGATGAACCCACTGGTGCATTAGATTCCAAAAGTGGTGCAACAGTAATGAATATTCTCCAACAACTCCATCATGAAGGACATACTATTATTGTAGTCACACATGATCAACAAATCGCACAATTTGCCAACCGTATTATTGAAATTAAAGATGGTGAAATTATTCAAGATAAACAAAAGTCTAATTGGGTTGTTGAAAAAAGCACTACACCAACAATACAAAAAACCCGTTTTACATTACTTAAAGATCAATTTATTGAATCATTTAAAATGTCGATTAATGCAATTGTGGCACATAAATTACGTTCATTACTCACAATGTTAGGCATTATTATTGGGATTACCTCTGTTGTTTCAGTAGTTGCATTGGGCAATGGTTCACAACAAAAAATCCTGTCAAATATCAGTTCATTAGGGACTAATACGATGGATATTTACAATGGGACAGGATTTGGTGACCGACGTGCAGAACGCATGCAAAATTTAACAGTTAGCGATGCAAATTTCCTTGCAAAACAAAGTTATATTGAAAGTGTCACACCAAATAGTGCGGTCAGTGGTAGTCTAACTTATAGTAACCAGAGTTTTACTGCTCAAGTAAAAGGTGTCAACGAACAATTTTTTAATGTGAAGGGGATCAACTTACTACAAGGTCAACTCTTTACTTCTTATGATGTAGCACAAAATGCACAAGTCGCAGTCATTGACTCCAATACGTTACGGCAAATTTTTAACAACCGTTCCCCTTTAGGTCAACTTATCATGATTAATAAAAAGCCGCTTCGTGTTATTGGGGTAGCAAACCCAGCAGGAATAAATAGTAATAATAGCAGCTTAACGATCTGGCTCCCTTATACTACTGCAATGTATAAAATTTCAGGGAACGCTAAAATTGACTCTATTACAGTCAAAATCAAAGATGACATCAATACTCAAGTTGCCGAAAAAGATCTGACTCAGATTTTAACTATACGTCATGGCAAAAAAGATTTCTTCATAATAAATAGCGATACAATTAAGCAAACGATTGAAAATACAACTAATACGATGAAATTATTAATTTCTTCAATTGCATTAATTTCATTAGTCGTAGGCGGAATTGGAGTAATGAATATTATGTTAGTTTCTGTGACTGAACGAACAAAAGAAATTGGTATACGTATGGCGATAGGTGCAAGGCAATCAAATATTCTACAGCAGTTTCTCATTGAGTCCGTATTGATTTGCCTAATTGGTGGCGTACTCGGTATCTGTGCCTCACTTATTTTTGGATTAGTATTTAATCAATTTGCAACAAATTTTAGCATGATTTTTTCTCCATTTTCTATTATTACAGCCGTTCTTTGTTCCAGTTTAATCGGCATTATATTTGGCTATATACCCGCTAAAAATGCCGCAAAATTAAACCCAATTAACGCCTTAGCAAGAGAATAGAAAATTGCTATAATTGACTCAATCAAAAGTGTATCAAACTAGACCGCACTTTGTAACCAAAGGACAAGATAATGTTAAAACTAAATCAATTTACTTTTATTATCCTCTCAACTACATTAGTAGGTTGTGCCAATATTGATAGTTCTTTCAAAGAGGCAAACCAACACTTTCAGCAATATGAAGAAATTACAAAGCAATATAGTGTAAAAGAAGACTGGTGGACATTATATCGCGATCCTCAGTTAAACAAATTAATTGAACAAGCATTAGAAAACAATAAAAATCTTGCCAAAGCTGCGATTAATGTTAATAAAGCACTCTATTCTGCTAATTTATTAGGGGCAAATCTAGTCCCTGCGTTTAGCGGAAAAACTGAATCAAGTGCATCTCGTAACATTGAACATAGTCAAAATTCAAGAATTACTCATAGTGGTTCACTAAATGTCAGCTATACATTAGATTTATGGCGTCGCTTAGCTGACGCGGCTTCTGCGGGTGAATGGGCATATAAAGCAAGTACTGAAGATCTTGAAGCAACTCGTTTAGCATTAATTAATTCAGTGATTGCGACTTACTACCAAATCGCTTTCTTAAACGATGCCATTCAGGCAACGGAAGGAAGTATAAAATATTATAATCAAATTAGCCAAATCATGTTAAATCGCTTTAAATTAGGCGTTGCTGATAGTGCTAGTGCAGATCAAGCACAACAATCGGTATTAAGAGCACGCAATCAACTGTTAACTTATCAAAGTCAACATAAAATAGCTGAACAAACATTACGTAACTTATTAAACTTAAAGCCAAGTGATATACTGACGCTTAGCCTACCTAAAATTCTCAACGTTAAGAATATCGGTATCAACACGAATATACCAGTCGCAACTATAGCCAATAGACCAGATATTAAAAGTGCACAATATCGTCTAAATAGTGCATTTAAAGATACTAAAGCAATGCAAAAAAGCTGGTTCCCAACTATTACATTAGGTGCAAGTTTGTCTTCAACCGGCACAAAAGTAGATAATGCACTACATACACCTGTTGCTGCTGGTTTAGTCAGTATTAACTTGCCATTCTTAAATTGGAATACAGTCAGATGGAATGTTAAAATTTCTGAAGCTAACTATGAAACAGCAAGATTAAATTATGAGCAAACTATAACCAAAGCATTAAATGAAATTGATACTAATTATTTTACTTATCGCCAATCACAAGCTAGCTTGAATAATTTACAAACGGCGTACAATTATAATAAGCGCATCACTCAATATTACAAAAACCGTTATGATGCGGGCGTATCACAACTACGCGATTGGCTAAATGCAGCAAATACAGAAAATGATTCACAAATTGCTATTTTAAATGCCAAATACCAGTTAATTCAGCAAGAAAATGCTGTTTACAGTACTATGGCTGGTTACTATTCAAATAAATAAGGATTTCTATAGTTTCTTTCTGATAAACGTGAAAGAAGGTACCTCATGAAAATAGAAGTTTGTGTTGATAATATTGAATCCGTATTCATAGCCGAACAAGCTGGGGCTGATCGCTTAGAGTTATGTGGTTGTTTAGCTATTGGTGGCGTCACCCCCCAGTATTCACTCATCAAAAGTGCGGTCAATTTTAGCCAAATTCCATGTTATGTGATGATTCGTCCTCGCGCAGGCGATTTCCTATTTAACCATTATGAAGTACAGATGATGGTAGAAGATATCCAAATCGTCAAATCGCTAGGCGCGAAAGGTATAGTTATTGGCGCTCTTACAGAACAAGCTGAAATTGATGTAAAAATTTGTGAAACACTCATTCATGCAGCAGACGGTTTAGGGGTCACTTTTCATCGTGCCTTTGATTTATGTCATAACCCTTTTGACAGCTTAGAACAACTTATTGCGCTAGGCTGCGAGCGAGTTCTCACTTCGGGTCAAAAAACCACTGCACTTCACGGAAAAGACTTACTTAAACAACTTGTTAAACAGGCCAATAAACGAATTAGCATTATGGCTGGTGCAGGCGTTAATGCAGAAAATGCTCAAATACTCGTTAAAAACACTGGCATAGAAGAGTTACATTTATCTGGCAAAAGCTATCGATTAAGTCAAATGAAACAGCAGTCAGATGCCGTAATGGGCATAGATGCAGAAGACGATAAAAAAATTTGGATTAGTGACTTTAATAAAATTAAGGCTGTCAAAGCATTATTTTAAAAGAAAGTTGAGTTGGTCGATAAGCCGAGTTCTGTCGTGGACAATCATTCCTCTAGGCGTACGTTCACACGTACGCTCAAGCAACCTACCCGAATCCTGAACGGGCCGCTCATTGGATTCCTATTTGGTCTTGCTACGAGTGGAGTTTACCCTGCCATGTACTGTTACCAGCCATGCGGTGCGCTCTTACCGCACCCTTTCACCCTTACCAGTTAAAACTGGCGGTCTGCTCTCTGTTGCACTTGTCGTAGGCTCACGCCTCCCAGACGTTATCTGGCACTCTGCCCTATGTAGCTCGGACTTTCCTCTCGTTTACTTGTCCCACTAGGTCGTCATAAGACGGTTAAGGGCTTCAATAAACCAGCGATTGTCTAACCAACTCAAGGAGCGCAGTATAACTGAATTTTATACATAAATACAGTACTATTGAAACTTATCAAAACTAGATCGCTCTTTAAACCACTTTATAACTTGAAGCAGACTTATGTTATAATCAGACAAATTTTGGGGTTATTGAAGGAATCAAAATGGATTACTTAAAAATTGCACAAGACACGCTTGCTGTGGAAGAACAGGCTCTTGCTCGTCTCAGTCAGCGCCTTGACCAACAATTTACTGATGTTGTCGAGTTATTATTGAATTGTGAAGGTCGTTTAGTGATTGGAGGAATTGGAAAATCAGGTCTAGTAGGTAAAAAAATGGTCGCGACTTTCGCCTCAACAGGTACACCAAGTTTCTTCCTACACCCAACTGAAGCATTTCATGGCGATTTAGGTATGCTCAAGCCTATTGATATTGTTATGTTAATTTCTTATAGCGGTGAAACAGATGATGTCAATAAATTAATCCCGAGCTTAAAAAACTTTGGTAATAAAATCATTGCCCTCACAGGAAACCCATATTCTACACTTGCTAAACATGCAGATTATGTACTAGATATCAGTGTTGAACGTGAAGTTTGTCCTAATAATCTCGCGCCAACAACCTCTGTACTCGTTACAATGGCATTAGGCGATGCACTGGCTGTTTCGCTGATTAAAGCTCGTGATTTTCAACCCGCTGACTTCGCTAAATTTCACCCAGGTGGAAGTTTGGGTCGACGACTCCTTTGCCGTGTTAAAGATCAAATGCAAACACGTCTCCCTGTCACAACAATGCATACCTCTTTTACTGATTGTTTAACAATTATGAATGAAGGCAGAATGGGAGTGGCTCTCGTTATGGAACAGAATGAGTTAAAAGGTATCATCACTGATGGTGATATTCGACGTGCATTGAGTGCTAATGGTGCTGAAACATTAAAGAAAAATGCTCAGGATCTAATGACTTCGACCCCTAAAACAATCCACCAAGACACTTATTTATCTGATGCAGAAAATTTCATGAAAGCACAAAAGATACATTCTTTAGTAGTGGTTGATGATGAAAATAACGTAGTTGGTTTAGTGGAGTTTTCAAGCTGATGTTAATAGAAAAATTAAAAAAAATTAAGTTTGTTATTACAGATATTGATGGCGTATTAACTGATGGCTCATTACATTATGATGCTAATGGCGAAGCAATTAAAACCTTCCATGTTCGTGATGGACTTGGCATTAAGATGTTAATGGAATCAGGTATTCAAGTCGCCGTTTTATCAGGAAGAGACTCCCCAATTCTACGTAAACGTATTGCTGATTTAGGCATCAAATTATTCTTCTTAGGCAAACTGGAAAAAGAAAGTGCTTGCTTTGAATTGATGCAACAAGCCCACGTATCGGCCTCTGAAACAGCCTATATTGGTGATGACAGTGTTGATTTACCTGCATTTGCAATTTGTGGCTTATCTTTTGCTGTAAATGACGCACCTATTTATGTAAAACAACAAGTCGATCATGTCTTAAATCTTGCTGGAGGAAAAGGCGCTTTTAGAGAAATGTCAGATATGATTTTAGCCGCGCAAAATAAAAGCGCAATTTATAACAGCGCGAAAGGCTTTCTTAAAACTGTAGCTAAAATGACTCAATAAATTTAATGACTTTTAACACTAAAAAAGCACTATTCTCAAACCAGAATAGTGCTTTTCATTTCTTTAAATCATAAGAATTATTTTACAATGCGTAAATGAGAAACTTTCTTTGTGTCAGTGCTCTTATCTAAATTATTCTCGTTTTTATTCACTTTATTCTCAGTTACTGTTTTATCGACTGCTTCAACAAAGCTTAACGGTTGCTCTACGCTGATAGAATCAAGATCATTATATATCTCTTCTGGTTCAAACATGACACCATCACCATTTTCTCTTGCATAAATTGCTAAAGCTGCTCCCATTGGAATATAAATATCCTGCGGTACACCACGAAAACGTGCATTAAATTGAATAAAATCATTAGTCAAATGTAAGTTACCAACTGCATTAGTAGATAAATTCAACACAATTTGACCATCTTTTACATATTCAACGGGCACTTTAACATTACGATAAGTAGCATCGACCACTAAATAAGGGGTAAAGTCGTTATCAACCAGCCAGTCATAATAAGCACGTAATAAATAAGGTCGTTTTGGGGATACTTTATATTCCATGTGAAATTACTTCTCATCCATTAAGTTTTTAGGTGTAACAACACCTAAAGATTGCATAAAAGAGTCACGTTCAAATACACGAGACATATAAGCCTTAATCGCTTTACTACCAGCACCACTGAATTCTACACCTAGCTCTTGCATACGCCATAATAATGGTGCGACATAACAATCTACTAAGCTAAATTCTTCGCTCATAAAATAAGGCATTTGAGTAAAAATAGGTGCAATTGCCAAAATCTCTTCTTTTAACTGTTTTAATGCAGTTGTACGCTCTGCTTCTGTACCTTTCTCTGCTTTTTCTAATGCAGGGTACCAGTCTTGCTCAATACGTAACATTAATAAACGGCTTTTTCCACGTGCAACAGGATAAACAGGCATTAATGGCGGATGTGGAAAACGTTCATCAAGGTATTCCATAATAATACGTGAATTGAATAAAACTAAATCACGATCAACTAATGTCGGCAATGTGCCATATGGATTTAATTCCATTAAATCTTCTGATACGACTTGAGGATCTACAACTTCCGTTTCATAAGCAACACCTTTTTCCGCTAATACAATACGCACCTGATGGCAATAAATATCTGTTTTATCTGAAAAAAGTGTCATTATTGAACGTTTATTTGCAGCGCTTGTCATCTATTCCTCCGACAGCTCTAAAATGAATTAAAATCGATTAAACTGTGCCTTATTCTCGGCATAATATCATATAAAAAATGGGCGTTTATTCTACCATAAATCATGTGATAATTTCCAAAGTTTCTCGTAATTTTTTCTCTAGACAAAAAAATTGCAAGTCCTTTGGGACTTGCAATTTGAATATAAAACGTAAAATATAAAATTAACGTTTTGAGAATTGTGGACGACGACGTGCTTTGCGTAGACCCACTTTTTTACGCTCAACTTGACGTGCATCACGGGTTACGAAACCAGCTGCGCGTAATACAGAACGTAAGCTCTCATCATATTCGATTAATGCGCGAGTCACGCCATGACGGATTGCACCCGCTTGACCTGAAATACCACCACCTTTAACAGTGATGTATAGGTCTAATTTATCAGTCATTTCAACCAATTCTAAAGGCTGACGAACGATCATACGCGCTGTTTCGCGACCGAAATAAACGTCTAACTCACGTTGGTTGATAGTGATTTTACCACTGCCCGGTTTAATAAATACACGAGCTGAAGAGCTTTTGCGGCGACCTGTGCCGTAGTTTTGATTCTCTGCCATATCCTAAACCTCGTGATTAAATGTCTAAAACTTGTGGTTGTTGTGCAGCATGGTTATGTTCTGAACCTGCATACACTTTTAATTTACGATACATTGCGCGACCTAATGGTCCTTTTGGCAACATACCTTTAACCGCAATTTCAATCACTGCTTCAGGACGGCGTGCGATCATTTCTTTAAAAGTCGCTTGTTTAATGCCACCTACATATCCAGTGTGCCAGTAGTAAATTTTATCGCTTTCTTTATTACCAGTTACAGCTACTTTATCAGCATTAATAACGATGATGTAATCACCAGTATCAACGTGTGGAGTATATTCAGCTTTATGTTTACCACGAAGACGACGTGCTAATTCAGTCGCTAAACGACCTAAAGTTTTACCTGTCGCATCTACTACATACCAGTCGCGTTTAACCGTTTCTGGTTTTGCTACAAAAGTTTTCATTAATTAATTACCAAAATAATATTATTAATACCCAGTGTTTAATGACTAAACACAACCATGAATCTTAATCAAACACCCCTTCGAGTGTGATCTCGATAAAATAATGCGTGGTGGGAAATCCAACACATTCACAGGGTCGCGAGATTATACAAAAGAAAGAAATAAAAAGCGACTACTTTTTATAAAGAGGAAGGAAGAAAAATAAAAAAAGTAATGAGATAAAAACAAATAAAAAGTTTGCGAATATCGATACACTCGCAAACTTTTTGAGTTATAAAACTATGCTTGAGCTGTCAGATCTTTGATAACAGTTGTAGCCGCATTTTTCATCACCGAACCAATCCCCTTCTTCGCTGATACATTAGAGGTATAATACTGGCTACGACCAATTTCTTGATGATTTTTAGCTTTTAAAACGAAATATGGCTTATCATTTTTAGCGACACGTACTTCAAAATTCTTTTCATCTACACCATTTTTTTGTACAGATGCAATACCATTTTCAGCAGCAGATCGCGAACGATAAAGTTCACTCGTTAAAATGATTTGACTGTTTGCAGCCTTTAAATTGAACATGAATTGACCATCTTTTGCTAATTTAAGTTCGTACCAACCTAATGCCATAATTTTCTCCTTAGATAATATTTTTGAGACAAGATGCTCAATAACAAGCATAGTTTTTTTGCAAAAAATTGCAACTATTTTAACCAATTAAAGTGCTTGTTTAGTGTAAAGATTTACTTTACTTAAAGCAGACATTTTCTTGACATAATTATCTATTTTTTCAGGAAATTTAAGCCCTTTAACACAAGTCAAATTACGTAAGATTGGGAATACTAAAATATCTTCTAATGACAAAGATTGATTTAATGATGTGCCCCCTATCACTAATGACTCTAATTTATCTAAATCCAGTTTTAATCTTGATAAATATTCATCTGTTTTACTCATATGTTGAGCAAAATCTCCAACATATTCCGTTTTCTTTTTAGTGAAATAGTCAATAGCACTTTGTGTCGCAAATTCTGGTACATCTAGTTTAATAAAACGTGGCATTAATAAATAATTTGAATAACTCGTTATGTCCTTCAATACCGCCTCAACTTCAGGACGCACATCTTTTTGCACAATAGGTGTACCATAATGAGTATCAATATAGTTTACAATATCTAAACTTTCTGGCATTGCCTCTCCATCTTCTTTTATTAAAATGGGAACTACTTTTTTACCCACTAAATTTGTTGGCGTTACCTCATCATCATTCAAGATCACATTTATTTTTACATCAAGTTCTTTTAAACCAAAAATCATTATGGCACGAACACAATAAGGACAATGGTCATAAACATAAAGTTGCATATTTTTCTCCTGTTAATCAATTCAAACTTAAGCACTTTAATTAGATTTTTTAAACAATTCAACTAGCAATTTGCTTAATCCACTTTGCCGTTTTATTGGATTCTTCACTGCATTTTTCCAAATATCTGCTGTAGTAAAAATACTGAGCTTTTGTTTTGCTCTCGTAATACCAGTATAAATTAACTCTCGCGATAAAATCGGATTAGGCTCTGTTGGTAAGACTAAATAAGTATGATCAAACTCAGATCCTTGTGCTTTATGTACTGTCATGACAAAAGCCGTTTCATAACTTGGTACACGGCTCGCCAATACAGTTTTATAATGATTTTTACCTTGCTCGAACCAAACTTTTCCTTCCCCTAAAAATAAGCCTATATCACCATTATACAAACCAATATGATTGTCATTTTGTGTAATCATTATAGGTTTACCAAGATACCAGTCACGTTCATGTTTAAAATGTAACAAACCTTTTTGCTGTAAACGCTGTGCAATTTTTTGATTTAATTGTTCTACACCAAGCTCTCCCACACGAAGTGCGGTCAAAAAACGAATAGAATTAAACAACATAAAGATATGGCTAACTTGCTGTTCAGTGATGCGAGTATGAGTTTGTTGAATGTGTTTTATCATGAGCAAATAATCAGCATATTTTTCAACAGCATGTTTTATTACTAATGCAACACAAGCCTGCGTGTAGGCAACTGGGTTAGCTGATTTTAAGGATATTAAAGTGGTAAAATCAATGAGTTCAAGATCATCAAATTCACTTAAACATTGCCAACTTAACTCAATTTTTCCTTGATTAACCGCTTTCGCTAATTGTCCAATACCCGACTGGCTTGAAAAGCGATGACTATAATGTAAATGACACAAATGATCACGTATAGGATGATAGTCTGTAGTATGCTCAAGCTGAATATCTGCTACTTCGTACAAATAACGGGCTAATACATTGCTATAAGATGTTTGTGCAAATTGCCTTAATTCACTTAAAGTTTCCCCCGCCTCTACTGGAGAGAGTTGATTTTCATCGCCTAATAAAATCAATTTTGTCTTCGCTTTAAGCGCTTGTAATAACTTCGTCATCAAGGGCAAGTCAATCATTGAGGCTTCGTCAACTACTAGCACATCAAGCTGCAATGGATTTTTAGTGTTAAATTGTGGCATATCTTCAAAAAAACGTATGCCCAATAAACGATGTAGCGTTTGTGCTGTAGTCGGAATAGATGCCATTAATTCAGATGTAATACTAATCTTTTCTCGAGCACATAAGTTTTCTAGTGCACTGTGTATAGACTCTGTCAAACGTGCCGCTGCCTTTCCTGTTGGTGCAACCAATTTAATCCTTAGCTTGTGACAATGTAACTCTTGCAGAGCAAGCAATAATCGCGCAACTGTCGTTGTTTTACCAGTGCCTGGTCCACCAGTTACTAAACAAAAATTTTGCCGTAAGGCTGTCGCTACTGCGACTTTCTGCCAATTAATTTCAGTAGTCTGCTCTGTAAGAGGAAAATACTTCTCCAATACTTGTTTTACTGGTACTAAATCACTTTGACTCATTGAACTAGATTGATTTTGTATAGTATTTTTTAAATAGTTAGCGACCCAATATTCGTCTTGCCAAATACGATAAAAATATAAAGCATTAAATTGGAACACCAACGGTGCAACACGTGATAAAGGATCCTCACTAAATGCAATATGATGTTTAAGGGCTGATTGCCACTGGTCAATCGGCATAAAGCCTATTTTTGCTTGTATTTCAGCTAAATAATGACGTTCTGATGTACGATGAGCTAAATTGAAATAATTTTGTTCAAGATGATGATCTAAAAGCAAACAGGTATTGCCTTGTTGGTAGCTATAACTACACAATGCAGCTAATAAAATAGCGAGATTTTGAACTTCTGTATGATAGTCTTTAGGCTGTTTATCCGAAATTAATTTTGCGAAATAATAATCTCCCGCACTGATCCATTGTTGCTGTTTTAACTCTTTTAAGAGGGTAAGCATTACAGTAACTCCTCTAACTCTGCAATGAGATCCGCATTAGGCTTGTTAAAATATATACCATAATTATCTTTTCCATTCATGCCTCGTAAAAAAGTATAAATCACACCACCAAAATCTCTCTCATAGTGATAATTTTGATCTCGTTGTGTTAAATAACGGTGAAGAGCTACTGTATAAAACAAATATTGCCAATCATAATGCTGCTCCACCATGACTTTTTTAAGTTGCTCTGGCGCATAATCAACAAAATCATGCCCTAACTTGTTGGACTTATAGTCCAATAAGTAATATTTCCCTTGATAGCGGAAAACAAGATCAATAAATCCTCGTAGCATTCCTTGAATCCCATGAGTGAGATCTTGTAATTGCAAAGGTGTTGATATGAATTGATACTTTTGTAATAGCTGATTAAATTTATTAGCTTGGAATGTATGTTTGAACTGCAAATAGAATGCCATTTCTTTCAAACAATCTTGAGGGGCTAAATCTGCAAGTTTAAGATTTTCATTTTCAAATAATGGTGTATTTAAAATACGAGTTAACCATGTTTGTAATGATCCAAGCCATTGCTGATCAAGTTGTAACTGCTGACAAATTTGTTGGAGTGCTGTTAATTCAATAGGTTGGTTGAAGTTATTTTGTTCAAAATATTGGTGAAGAATTTGACCTACTTGAGCACCAGCAGGTAAATCAAAAGGTGTATAACCTAAAGGATAGCCTTCAACAATTGATTGCGGTAAATAAATATCCTGCTGAGTGCCCTGCTCTAATTTATAATCCTTCAATTCAGCGGAAAATGTAGCTGTCGATGTCTGTTCCTCTTGCTTTGTCAGATAAAACTGTTTTGTTCTTTCGTGCTGAGCACTTATAGCTGTAAAGCTCGTCACTTGCCAATTTTTTTCAATCTCTCCGCTAAATTCAGCATAATGTAGTGCATCTTTTGGAGCATAATATGAGGATACCTTTTTAGGCTGTAATACAGAAAAATCCTCAATGGTAATGTCCACTTGCTGGTTCCGCATACGCTGTTGAAACTCAGCTAAAACTGACCGCACTTCTTCATGCCGATCCATTTTTCCTGCAGTCAAAACATATTGCAAGCAATTCCAACTTGGTAAAAAAGAAGTAGGCAATGCTAATGCAATTTGATACTTCGCTCGAGTTAAGGCGACATAAAGTAGCCGCATTTCCTCTGCTCGTTGCTCTTGCTCAATTTCTACTTGATGCTGCTGTTGCACATCCCATAATACCTGTTGTGCACAACTATCATAATATGTTTGAATCAATTGTTTATTATCTTTTAATGCATCAGCAATAAAAGGTAACCAAACTAAGTCATATTCTAATCCTTTAGATTTATGAATAGTCACAATTTTGACGAGCTGCCGTTCACTTTCCAAGCGAATTTGTTGACCCTCTTGGCGATCTTCACCTTGAATTTGTTTTTCAAACCAACGTAACAAACTTGCCGCACTGCCATTTAAGCGACTTGCTTCTTGTAATAATTCAGCAAGATGTAATAGATCTGTCGTTTTACGTTCTCCACCTACGCTAGCCAGTAATTTCTCCGTAATCTTTTCTGTGAGGAAAAGCTGATGGAGCATGGCTAAAATTCCCTGTTTCTGCCAAATACGCTGATAATGAATAAAACGCTCTACTTGTTCTGTCCAACGATGTTCATCTTGTTTAATTGCGCTAATCTCAGCTGTTGTTAAAGCAAAAATACGTGTTGCAATCGCATTTAAAAGATGACGTTCACTAAATGGGTTTAGACAAGCAGTTAAAATTAAAACTAATTGTTTAGCTTCATCACAATCAAACACATTACTACGATCAGAAAGATAGACCGATGCGATACCTAACTGTTGTAGGGCTTGTATCACTAACTCGGCTTCAGTCCAGTTTCGTACAATTACGGCAATCCGCTCAGCACTTAAAGGTTTTATTTTATTATCCAAAGCAAAAAAGGCTTGATTTTCTTGCGCACTTTGCAACCAGTTTTGAATTGAAATAGCACAAATTTGTGCCATAGCTTGTTTTTGTGCTTTACTGAATCCTGACTGTTTACTTTCACCAAGATCACCAATATAGCAACGTAATGCAGGTTCAATTTTGCCATGTAATTTGAATTTAGTTTGAGTCTGACTAGCAATAACAGGATGAAATTGAATTTGTGGATATAAAAAAGGTAAACTATCTGATTGAAAATCAAACAAAGCGTTAATACACTTCACTAAGCTTTGCTCCGATCGCCAGTTGACGCCTAAAGTGAAACGCATATCCGCTTGCTGTGCCGCTTTGAAATACGTAAAAATATCTGCACCACGAAATTTATAAATCGCTTGCTTAGGATCACCAATCATAATAAAGCCATTTTCAACAGGCTGCTGGTGAATATAAATCTTGGCGAAAATGTGATACTGCTGTACATCCGTATCTTGAAATTCATCAATCATAGCAAACGGATATTGTAAGCGAATAAATTGGGCGAGCTCGTCACCTTGAGTAGAATAAAGTGCCTGCTTTAATAAGCGTAATAAATCATCAAAGTTTTTCTGTGTGTGATTCAATTTATAGTCAATTAGTTTTTGTTGTACACCTCGTAAATAATGATATAACACGACTTTCTCATCAATTGCTTGTTCTGCTGTATTCATTATCACATCATCAACTAGCTGAAAAACGGAATGAGAAATGGGTTCTGCCCCTTCGTCTGCATAACTCACTAACGCTTGTTGGCTAAAATATTTGGTTAATGTTTCAGGTAATTTAGTTGTTAATGCTGATCTTGCCCAAGCTTGTATACTGTTAAACCAACTCGGCACATAATTTTTTTTAAAGCGAGTTCGTTGTAAAGACTTTTTCTCACCTTTTTTATAATTTTTATCTAATTCATTGAAAATCAACGAGCGTAATTCAGTCTCATGTGCTAACCATTGTTGCTTTAATTGTTGTACAAGAGCTTGTTTAGGTAAGACATACTGTTGTAAAAACTCGACTAGTGACATACTCAGCCATGCTTTAGAACCAATATCGGGTTCTAACTGATGTGATATATGACTGCGTAATTTTTTAAGGACTGCTTGCGGCGACACTAATACTTGGTGGATATAATTAGCAATTTCTAAAGGTTGTGAATAAAAATTTTCACGCCAAAAATCCTTGAATAAACGCTCTAGCAGCTCACTTTCATCTTTTACTAATTCTAAATTGAAATGAATGCCAGAATTAAACGCATATTGCATTAACATACGACGGCAAAAACCATGAATTGTATAAATTGCTGCCAGATCCATCGTTTGTTCAGCGATTTTTAAACGTTGTATTGCGACATCAATATCTTGGATAAAACCGACTAATTCCATAAGAAAGGGATCATGTGCTAATGCCTTCACGCCTTCAACTTTATAAGCAATAAACGCTTTTTTCGCCTGATGAATACGTTCGCGGATACGTCCTTTTAGCTCCTCAGTTGCTGCCTCTGTAAAAGTTACAACTAAAATGTCTTGTACGTTTAATGGTCGAGAAAAACAATGTTCTCCTGCTTGCAGTAATAAACGTAAATAGAGTGAACCAATAGTATAAGTTTTCCCTGTACCAGCAGAAGCTTCTATCAGACAAACTTGGTTGAGAGGTGTAGTGAGAGGATTGAGATGATCGACCGTATCCATCGTTTTATTTTTCTCTGTATTCATATTTAACAAAAAGTGCGGTCTATTTTACCGCACTTTTACATTTAAAAGTTTAATACTTTATCGGCTTCGAAGGTCCAATCTGCCAATTCAGCGAGTGTACCAATTTCAATCCCTTCTGCTAGCGGTAAATGAGTCATTCCACGTGCTTGTGTACAGGTTTTACAGAGTTTTACTTGTGCACCTTGTGCAGTGAGAATTTCTAATGCTTGTTGTAAATGGTATCCTTCCGTTGGATTTTGCTTGGCTAACCCACCTGTTACAGCATCAGACATTAAAAATATTTTTAAATCTACTGCACGTTGATATTGATCTTGTAATTGTAATGCTAAACGCAATGCACTAAAAAAAGCTTCATTACCATAAGGCGCAGCGTGAATAATGAATAGAATTTTTTGCATATTAACCTACCCAAACAAATTTTGCGATAAATAGGAAACAAACGACCCAAACTGGTGCGTTAACTTCTTTAATACGACCAGTACAGGTTTTCATAATACAATAACTAATGAAACCAAAAGCAATACCTTCTGTAATAGAATAAGTAAATGGCATCATCGCAGCGGTAATAAAGGCTGGTGTAGCTTCTGTTAAATCTTCCCATTTCACACGAATTAAACTAGATGCCATTAAAATGCCCACATAAACTAATGCCCCTGCTGTCGCATAAGCAGGCACTACACTGGCAAGTGGAGAAAAGAAAATAGTTAATAAGAATAAAATACCAACTGTGACTGCCGTTAAACCTGTACGACCTCCCACAGAAACCCCTGCACCACTTTCAATATAAGTACTGATTGCAGATGTTCCCATATAAGAGCCTGCAACAGCACTCACACTATCAACATAAAGTGCTTGTTTCATTTTAGGGAAACGTCCTTTTTCATCACTGATTCCAGCCTTATCTGTTACACCTAGTAATGTACCTGAAGAATCGAATAAATTGACTAATAAAAAGGAAAAAATAATTCCCAACAATGCCGTATCCAATGCACCAGTAATATCAACTTGACCAACAACAGGCGCTAAACTTGGTGGCATAGAAATAACCCCATTAAATGCGACCTGAGGATCAATAAAAAAGGCCAGTGCAGTAACGACCGCGATAGAAACTAAAACACCAGAATAAATATTACGTGCAGCTAATACTACAATAATAAAGAAACCTAATATGCCAAGTAATACTTTTGGATCATGTAATTCGCCTAATGCAACTAAAGTTGATGGATTAGCTACGACAAGTCCCATATTTTTAAAACCGATTAGTGCAATAAATAGACCGATACCAGCCCCGATCCCTACACGCAATCCTAATGGAATTGATGCCATCAGCCAATAGCGAATTTGAAAGATCGTTAAAATCAGTAATCCAACAGATCCCCAAAAGATCGTGCCCATTCCAATTTGCCAAGAATAACCCAATTTACTGACGACGACATAAGCAAAAAATGCATTTAATCCCATAGCAGGTGCGAGTGCAATAGGTAGATTACTGAATAATCCCATCGCAATAGTGCCTAAACCAGCAATTAAACAAGTTGTCACAAATACAACCTGTTTATCCATACCTGCATCGCCTAAAATAGAAGGGTTAACAAATACAATATACACCATCGTAAAGAAAGTTGTGATTCCCGCAATAATTTCAGTTCTAGGGGTAGTTTTTTTCTCTGTTAAGTTAAAAAAACGATGTAGAAAAGATTGATTTTCCATTGTAATTCCTAAAGTTATTGTAAAAACAAGAAATGATGAAAAACAGGTCTAAAATGTGGAGGTGTTTTTCCAGTGGATTCTAACAGAAGAATAAATGAGATGCATCGTTTTTTAAACAAAAAAGAAAAGATAGAACCCAGATATAACAATAGACGCAATCGTTTCACTAAAATTACAGTAAGAGCATATGTATTCTTGTTAATAGCAAATACAATGATTAAAATTTTTCCTACATGTAACAAAAAACGGACATAAGTTTAAGTACCTGTGCCCGTTTTTATCTCATTTATGCTATTACATTAAATATAAATGAGCTACAAACCAATTTGTTGTTTAATACGATCGGCAAACATACCGATACTGACTGCAAAATAATTAGAACGGTTCCAATCTAATAACGTGCGATAATTGTTAGAGACCAAAAATGCACGCCCCACTTCACGATCTGGACGAACTAACCAGAGATCTGCTGTAGAAAGTGCGGTCAGTTTTTCCTGATTTTGCGCTGAATAAGATTTCAAAAATACTCCCAACTGTTGCCAATCTTGTAACGAGCGTTTCTTATGTTTTTCAATACCCACAAAGTCAAGAGATAAAGGTTTCGTCAAGTTGACTTCAATTCCCCAAGGTAGTTGGTTATTCCAACCTACTGTGCTCAAATAACTCGCAATGGAAGCAAATACATCGTCATGATTTTGCCAAATATCTTTTTCACCATCGTGATTACCATCTGCTGCATAGCGTAAATAAGAACTTGGCATAAACTGAGTTTGTCCCATCGCGCCAGCCCACGAGCCTAACATTTTCTGACGTGAAATATCTTTACGTTCCAACATTTTCATCGCCGCAATAAATTCTCGACTAAACAAATGTTCGCGCCGCCCTTCAAACGCTAATGTCGCAAGTACCGAAAGTACATCATAACGACCTTGATAATAACCAAAGCTACTTTCCATTCCCCATAACGACATCAAATATTCTTTTTGTACACCAAAGCGCTGACTGGCTTTTTCTAATTGTGTTTGTTGCTCCCAATAATGCTTTGCTGCAACATCTACTTTACGCGCTGTTAATACACGATTTAAATAATGAGTTGTACCATTTGGATTTAAACGTACAGGATCATTTGGATCGCGCTTTTTCACACGCCCAGCTTGTTGACGATCTAAATCAATGGCTTTTTCAATATAACGGATATCATTATGTTGAGTTAAAGTCTGTTCAGAAATGCCCTCACTAAGTGCTTTACTTTTCAAAAATTCCACATAATCATCAAAATTATTGAGTGTCCTTGCTTTATCATACTTTGCACCCAGATTTAAAGGTTGTAGTGTTGACTTACTTGAACAACCTACAAAGATAAGACAAGCCAGTACAATACTGGCTTTATATATAAATTTTAATAACACAACAGTTTTCCTACTTTCTCAAAAATTGATAAACAACTTGCAACAGTGAAGTTGGCAATAAACGTGGTAGCGCCCTCAAAATAAAAGTAAAGAGTCCAGAAATAATGCCTTGTAACTTTAAACGATGCTTTAATTTAAATAAACGCCATTCTGCTCGCGCTTGCGCAAGACCTCGACGCCGTCCTACCATCCCATTACCAACACGCGCATACACTAAAACATCAGCTAAGTTTGCAACTTTTTTTCCCATCGCGACCATTTTTATCCATAAGTAGTAATCCTCTTGTAAATCTTGATAGCCACCACAAGCTAACACAGCCGCCTTTTGATAAGCCACAGTCATATGATTAAAAGGACAACGGCGCTGAGTAAATGTAACAATATCCTCATGTGTTGTTGGTACTCGACGATAACTCACAATATCTTGAATATTTTTCCCAAATTCAGCAATTTGTCCACCAACAATGATTGTATCAGGATTAGCTTGAATATAGGTAATTTGCTGCTCAAAGCGTGTTGGTACACAGATATCATCTGTATCCATTCGAAAAACCCAATCATATGAGCAGTGTAATAATCCCTCATTAAGCGCTTTACCTAAACCTAGATTATGAGGTAATTTGACCACTTTTAAAGGAAGTAAATGGGCAAATTCATCAACTACAGCCTCTAACTCTGCCGTGATTTTTCCATCAAACACAATAACAATCTCTGTTGCAGGTAGCGTTTGGGTTTGTAAACTGATAAAACACTCACGTAGATACTGCGGATTTTCTTTGATATACAAAGACATTAAAACTGAAAATTTCATTACATAAACCTTTTCATATTAATTGCCAATGATGGTGAAATAAAGGTCAATCCAGCCATAAATAAATGTTTGATACTACCTGTTTTGGTAAAAATAGCGAAGTAATATTTAGCGGCAACACGTGATAAATTCATAACATAAGGATATGCCAACATATACAATGCATTTAATTCAAAATGACGAGCTTGTTTTTCTGTTTTAACATAACGAGCTTTGATTTCATGAATTGCTTGTTCTGTATGTTTTGTATTGGTTGATACACTTGAACGCTGAGTATGAAAGGTACAAATTGTTAACGCTTGATCAACATAACAGGGATTAAATTGAGATTCACATAATAATTTTAATAAAAACTCATAATCCTCTAGTGAACGTAAATAGCCAGACAACCCACCAACCTGTAAAAAAAGAGATTTCTTGATGGCAATCATAGGCATACCACCGATTTTATTGGCTAATAAAATATTATCAAGTGTAAGTTGAGTAGTATCACGATAAGGATGGGTCACATAAGAAAACCCTTCATTGACCATCATACATTGTGCAGGATGATAAATAAAATTAATCATCGGATTTTGAGTTATCGTTTCTGTTAATACTGCACATTTCTCTGCCATAAAACGATCATCATCATCTAAAAACAATAACCAGTCATAACTTGCCTGCCTCGCCCCAATATTACGGCTTTCTGCCGCCCCTAAATTTTGATTATTACGAACAATTTTACAACTAAACGCATAGCTATCTTGAATTTCAACAGGTACTATTGAATGATCATCGACAATAATGACTTCAAAATTCTGTATGGTTTGAGTCTTTAAGCTCGCTAATAATTTAGGAATTTCATCAGGACGATTATAAGAAGGCACAATAATACTAAACATTCATCCCCTCCTTATTTTTAAATAGCCATACCCATTTCCCTTTTTTACCAAATAATGACAGAAACATGATAAAAATTAACATAATCCCAGGGAACGCATAAGTATCTGCTTTAATCTGAAGCACACTTAAAATAAATAATGTGGATAAAGTAAATTTCCAACTTCCTTCAAACCAGTTATCTGCAACACGTTTCACAAAATATGCCGTGAAAGCAAAACAAGTCATTAAATAAGCTAAGCCACCATAAAGCACTTGACGTAGAAAACCAGAGTCTGTTGCTCCATAATATTTGCCTTCATCAGTAAAATACTCACCATCACCAATCAAAAATTGCTTAAGTGTTGGAATAAATAAATGGTTTTTAATTAAATTTTCACTGGACGAACTGATTTTACTCATATCTTGATGTGAAAATAAATTAATCACTGGCTCAAATGCATGGGCAACATATTTATGTTCTGAAAAATTCAAAGATAAAAATAAAACAATCGCAGCAAAAGTAATTAACGCAGGCAAATAACGCCATTTAAAATAAAGAATAATGCTGATTATAGATAACATAAAAAATGTTCTACCCGAAATAGTCCCAATAAATAACAATAAAAATAAAAAAAACGCTGAAATACGATTCTTTTTGACATCATAAGCGAGTAAAAAATGTAGCAACATTAAATAAAAGATACTGAGCTGAAAAAATGCAGAAGACGTTAGATTGTATAAACGGTACTCCTGCTCTGAATTGTAAAACCTTGGCATGATAGTGTGAGTTGATAACACAAGATCAATCACCGTAGTAAGACTGAACAATGCGAACAAACCGATAGCAGCTTGTATAACAAGACCAATTTTTAAATCACTTACAAACTGAACTTGCCCTGCTAAATGGCAATAAAATAAATTATAGATACCTATTCCAAAGACAAACAAGACTAAACTTTTAACGTACATTCTCACTACACCCAATTCAGTTGTACCATTAATAAGAATAGGGATGATGCTCAACAAAATTAATGCAACGATGACTAAAATACTGTCTATAGGTACAGCAATACCTTGTGTTAATTGTTTTGTATACAAACGATAAATAAGCCAAGCTACGCCAATGCCACCTACGACAAATGCCATGCGTAAGAAATGAAATAACCAAGGATCATAAAGATAAAAAAAACTAAATAATGTTGACATACACGTCTTAAACCTAAGTTAAAAATTTCGCAAAACCGCTAAAAGTTTTTTTAAAGGATATTTCACTATTTTTTTCAATACGTTATTTGATAGAGATCCCCTGCTACTCTCCAAATTACTCACTAATTGAGGATTCTCAATCACCAATAATGGGCGAACAACAACAACATCTAACTTAAACTCTGAGCCAAATAAAATAAAATCATCTGCCAACCAAAATGGTCTATGATATTGTTGCATATAAGTTAAAAATCGCTTAGCTGCCGACTTTTTAATCAAATAAGCCACTGTTCCAGCAAAATAGTTTTTATAAGGATAAGCATAGCAAAAGGGGGTATTAGCGATCCGCTTACGCCAAAATGAAAAAGTCGTTGGATAATTTATTTCGAGTTCAAAAGCATTAAAATCTGTAATCTTAGATTGTCCAACTAAAATCAGATCAGCTGTTGGTTTTTGTGCTAACAGCGAACGTAAATGCTGTTTAAAATCGAGATTAAATAATGCATCATCTTCACAAACTAAACAATATTCCTCTTCATCAATTTGTTTGTCTTCCACAATTTGTTGATAAACACCGAGATGACTTAACGTACAACCAATCTCACCTTGAGTAACATGGCGACCATAACGTGTGCTGAACCCCTCAACATCAAAAAGTGCGGTCAGATTTTCCCAACTTTCGTTCATTGTATTAAGTGCTGAAAATAGCTTAAAATCTTGTGTATCTGCTTGACTAAAAAAAAGTTCTCGACGATGTTGATCTTTTGCTAATGATATTAAATATTTTTTCATTTTATGCTCTTATATCAATAAGTTGAATGCCTAATTCATCAAATAATCCATAGCATGCCTCATAGGCGGGATTTTCCGTTTCAATTCTCAATGCTACAACTTCGATATTGTCACTTTTATTCATAATATTAATGATTGCACTACTAAAATAAGTAAAAACTCGATATTTTTTCTTTTTAGCTTGCTGAATAATATAATCTTCAAAAATAAGTTCTGTATCAATATATTCCACATTATCCAAACGATATTTTTCACGAGGATGAGGAAAATAATAATGAATATTGAACTGTCTTATCACTTGTTCAGCTAATGTAATGTTACGTTGTTCATCTAAAAAAACGGGTTGTCCTAATAACACATTAATATAATCAGAATCCCTTATTTGCATATCACAGGGTTCGACTAAATCAATGTTGACTACATTATCAATAATATTTTTAAAACCATGATAAATCGTATAATGACGCTGTGATAATGATCTAAGCAGCTGTATACTATATTTATTACCTAATAAAGCATTAACTAATTTTCGCTGTAATGTAGGAATCTCATTTTGATAAAATAAACTGTTTTCGACAATATTAATCGTACCATCATCAAAAGTATTCAACTGCTCAAACTGAATAGCACTTAGCAAAAAATGAATCTGTAAATCATTGATATTAGCCACAAAGACTTGGTCAAATTTTTTTCCACCAAAATGACGTTTTAAATAACAAATCTCTTTGAGTAGATTAAAACGATCATTATGCTGAATCATAGTAAAAAATGGACCACACTTTTTCGCCAAACGCTGACTATAAAAATCAAACTTTTTATTGCTCACCGTTGAAAGCATCACTCCATAAAACTCAGAATGAGGAAACTTATCGATAATTTTTTCTGCGATCAAAACCTGTAATGGTGTACAACAAATAATCAAATTCATACAACTTTCCCTACTTTTGCGGTCATTATATACAATACAGGCAAAATAGTGACTGCCCCAATAATACTTGCAAAAGGCACAAATTGAATCTCAGTCAACGTGAGACAAATTAAACTCACTACATAAACTATTGTTGTTATGACAGAACAAATCGAAATGAGTTTATTTTTAGCATAATAAAATAAGTAATTAACTAAGATAAGATAGGGGATAACCAATGTTGTTGATACTAAAAACAAAATAATGTAATACTTTGTTCCGATAAACTGCTTACCTAATAACCAAACGACAAATTGTTCTGGGATAAACCACATAATTAATGCAGGTACAGGAACAAGTAACAACGTGTATGTCGCCCATTGATGAATATGTTTCACATTAATACGCTGTTGCTTTAATGCTTCAAATAAATAAGGCACAGTCGCCTTATTCACTGCCTGAATAGCAATCATTAAAATAGCTGCAATTTGTGCGCCCATCGCATACAGCCCCAACTCTGCATCGCTAAATTGGTGATAAATAAATAAACGATCTAATTGTCCACGCAAAAACAAACTTACATTATGAAGAATTAATGGCATACCAAAGCCAAATAAATAAATTAATGCGGTTTTATATTGTGTGAGCTTAAACTTTTTATACCTTATTTTTTTGCTATATAAAAAGTATGCAATAAGAAATACGAATAAATGACTCAATAAAATCGCTAAAATTCGTTTTTCAACTAAGTCATTCTCATATACTTCTAACAAAATTACTGTGAATAATGCGGACGTGAGAGCTAACAACAGTTGGATGACTGAATAGGCAACGGCCTGTTTCTGACACTGACGTAAACTTAATTGAACCGCTAAAAAGGACTGAAAAATAGCTGAAATCGCCAGATAAGCCATCATTTCAGATTGTAAGAGTAAACAGCCTAATAAAATCACACAGCCCATTAACAATGTGTAGACATAACCTGTTCTGACGACTAAGTTTAATGATCTACGACCATAAAAATAGAAAAAGCGTGCAACAGCACTTTCTTGGCTTAAACCGACAATAATTAAAAATAAAACAAGATAAGTCTGATAATAAGAAAGCTCACCAAAGCCTTCTACACCTAGCTTACGTGATAAATAAGGTAATAAGAGAAAAGGGACAGATTTTGAAATGAGTTCACCAAATAAATAAATCGCACTGTCTTTAATAGCTTTCATTCTTTACTCTAATTGAATGTATTAGGGCGACATTTTAACAATAAACAGATTTTAAACAATAGACATCTCTTTGTAGATCATCAATAATACACCACCTTTTACTTATCTTTACTGAATATGTTTGCATTAACAAAACTTATCACTGCCATGATTCTTCCGCCATTTAATGTACTGATTTTATGGCTACTCTCACTTTTCTTTTCATTTTTTCATTACAAAAAATTAAGTCGTTTATCCGCATTCTTGGGTATCGCTATTTTGTATATTTTTAGTTTGCCTTATACATCACACAAACTAGAAGATAACTTAGTTATTGAAGATAACTTAAGCTTAAATGACTACCAAAAAGCACAAGCAATCGTATTATTAGGTGGAGGCTTACGTGATAGTGCTGAATTATTTAATAAATTAACAGTTAGCGCGATTCCATTAGAACGTTTACGCTATGCGGCTTATTTGCAAAAAGAGACGCAACTCCCCTTATTAGTGACGGGCAGTTCACCTAATGGTACATCTGAAGCACAAGTGATGGCTACTGAATTAAAAACATTTTTTGCTGTACCAACAACATGGCTTGAACATAAGGCAAAAACCACAAAAGAAAACGCACAATTTAGTCGCCAAATGTTAGAGCCAGAAAAGATAAACAACATTATTTTGGTTACTAACCAATGGCATATGCAACGTGCCAAACTCCTTTTTGAACAACAAGGATTCCATGTATTACCAGCAAGCATTGGTCATGGCGTTTCCCCTGAACATTATGGTTTAAATTTTATGCATTTTATCCCTCAGGCAGGCGCAATTCATAAAAATATGATGCTATTAAAAGAATGGATTGGTTACTGGAAAGAAAAAACGCACTAATACACATCATCTACGTCTATTTTAACGAATCGTGAATATATGAGATTTTTCTGTGAAAATAAATCACAGATAAGCTTTTTTAACAATATATTAAAAATAAGGCATAAAAAATCCTTTTACGCCTTATTTTGACTGACATTATTTTGCCAGTCTTGCCGCTCTTTGCATAATTTCTAACGTTAACTCACAAGATTTAACAAAACTAGAAACAGGTAAAAATTCAAAGTTTGAATGGAAGTTATGTGCTCCTGTAAAATAATTTGGCGTAGTAATTCCTTTTACTGATAATGCCGCCCCATCTGTGCCGCCACGCATAGGAGTAACTTTAGGCTCAATTTTTATTGCTTGCATAGCGGTAAATAGTAAATCAATTGATCGTCTATCTTCAGTTAATGTATTTGCGATATTGCCATAAATATCTGTAATATCACATTGTATCTGAGCACGTGGATATTGCTGCTGAATTGTTGTTACCGCTTTTTCAATAAATTGTTTACGCTCTTCAAAACTTATTTTATCGAAATCACGAATTGCAATATTTAAAGTTGCCGCACGTTGATTAGCGACAAAGCCATTAAACCACCAATAACCTTCTTTATTTTCTGTGCATTCTGGCGTTTGTTGACGATCAAATAAACTAATAAAATCTTGAGCGACTAAAATTGGATTCACTAATACTCCTTTAGCCGACATAGGATGTGCACTCACCCCCTGAATTGTTATCTTGGCAGCAGCTGCATTGAAATTTTCATAAACCACTTCACCTAATTCACAACAATCTATCGTATATGCAAAATCAGGTTTAAATTTAGTTAAATCCAATAATTTTGCCCCCCTCAAACCAATTTCCTCATCGGGTACGAAGGCAATATAAATATCACCAGTTGGGATATCCTGTGCTTTAATCAATGCAAGTGCAGTCATGATATTCGCGATTGCAGCTTTATTATCTGCTCCTAATACACTAGTGCCATCACTAAAAATAATCTCTTGATTGCAATAAGGTAATATTTCGGGATGTTCCGATACATTCAGCCAGATATCTTTCTCCTTATTTAGCAATAAATTATCACCTTTAAAAGTTAAAATTTGTGGTTTAATATCTGGGGATAGAGAAACATCTACTGTATCTAAATGAGCAACAAAACCAATAGGGGTGGCATTTTCTACACGCCCTTTTAGCACGCCAGTGACATTCGCATGAGCATCAATTTCAACATCAGATACGCCTAATGCGTTTAACTCTTCAGCTAATAAGGTTGCTAATTTCCATTGCCCTTCAGAGCTTGGAACTGTTGTTGCACTCGCCAAACTTTGACTACTAATTGCAAGGTAACGAAAAAAATTTTCAATCAATAATGCTTGCATTGTCATGCTTATTCTCCTTTTATTATTTTATAAATAAACACATTCACACAATAACGCACTTTCTATAACAGATGCAATAAGTTAAAACAATCAATGTTGACATACCTCAAATAAAAATCCACTTTCATAGAAAGTGGATTTTTATTGTTAACTGCTTAAATCTCATCGACTAAAGTTTATTTGGAAAAATAATCAATTTTATTTAGCCGTTTTACTAAGAACCAAACACCATATATCAATAGCCTTGCTGATATACTATCTCAGCTAACTTAACACTCATCAATGCTAAATTAAAGCGTTGTTCATCGGCAACAGACCAAAATTGAATACCATTTTCTAATTCATTTATTGCACTAATATGCAGTTTGACCCGTGATTCATTTGCTTCTACTTCACTATTCGTCACTGGCGTTATCATTTTTTCTGCATGATACACCAATAGTTCATGTTGAGACCAAGATGTTAACTGTGCTTGTGTCTCTAATTGATAATCTGACAACACGCTCACCATTTGTCCAGTGCCATAAAACACAGGGACTTGAATGGCATGAAAAATAATATTTTCAAGTTGAGGAAATATTTTTTGTGTTTGATTAACTAGCACTGGGTTGAATATAGGGAAAACATCAAAAGCCAAACGCTGCTCCGCTTCATCAAGAGGAATACCATTTAACAAACGTGCTGTTTGCCCTGCCAATTGACTCGCTTTATCCGCATTTGTGTAAGAAGCAGGCAATAATGAAGTGACAATAACTTGTTTCAAGGTATTATTTTCCGCTAACTGTGCAATCGCCAGCGACAGTTGTGTCACTTGTGGATCAGGTAAGGATACAATATTACGCTGGCGTAGCTCGGTTAAGTCTTGTTCATTAACAGTTGGTACAACAACAGGCACATCTTGCAAGGCTGCACAAATACCTTTCATATCAATAACAATACAACCTGACGCGGCAGCTTTAGCAACATAGGTGACTTGGTCGACATCACCTGCGAAGAACAGATAATGCCATTCTGACCACTCTACGTCCTCAGGCTTAATTTGTGCCACACTTTTATTGTTAAAACGAATCCCTTGTTCTTCAGTAAAAGGAGAAATATCCACAATAGATAATTGAGTAATATCTAATTGGCTTTGTTCTAACACTTCTGCTAATTTTTCACATAATTCAAATTCAGCTGCAATCGCAATATTTAGAGTTGCACTCATTTTTCTCTCCACTGTAAAATAGTGGCTTCATTTTACTGGAACAAGAAGAAAACACAATGACACCAGCAATTGATTTACTGAAAAAACATAAAATCCCCTTTAAAGTGCACAGCTACGATCACGATCCTAATAATACCCATTTTGGTGATGAGGCCGTCGAGAAACTTGGAATTGACCCAAAGCAGTTCTTTAAAACTTTATTAGTTGCAGAAAATGGTGCTCAAAAAAAGTTGGCCTGTTTTGTATTGCCCACAGCGAATATGCTGAATTTAAAAAAGGCAGCGAAAGCAATTAATGTGAAAAAAGTAGAAATGGCAGATAAAGATTACGCTCAGAAAAGCACAGGATATTTAATAGGGGGAATCAGCCCATTAGGGCAAAAGAAAAGACTTAAAACTGTCATTGCAGAATCAGCTTTACAGTTTGAGCATATTTTTGTCTCTGGCGGTAAGCGTGGCTTAAGTATTGAATTGACTCCACAAGATTTGGCAAAACTTTTGAACGCTCTCTTTTTAGACATTGTTGATGACTAACCTCAAAAGCACATTACCAGCACAATGGCTGGTAATGTAAAAAGTGCGGTCTATTTTAATAAAATTTTGCTTAAAAAGCCGTAGTATCTTGGAACAATCCCACTTTCAGATCAGTAGCCGTATAAATAATACGACCATCCACTTCTACTTCACCATCAGCCATACCCATCACTAGTTTACGATTGATCACGCGCTTCATATTGATACGGTAGATCACTTTTCTAGCAGTTGGTAAAATTTGCCCCGTAAATTTCACTTCCCCAACACCTAAGGCACGCCCTTTTCCTTTACCGCCGATCCAACCTAAGTAGAATCCAACAAGCTGCCACATCGCATCTAAGCCCAAACATCCAGGCATAACAGGATCGCCAATAAAATGACAGCCAAAAAACGGTAAATCTGGTTTAATGTCTAGTTCAGCTTCAATATAACCTTTATCAAAAGCACCACCAGTGTCTTTCATTTCCACTACTCGATCCATCATTAGCATTGATGGAGCTGGAAGTTGAGGTCCGTCTTCGCCAAATAATTCGCCACGTCCTGATGCAAGTAAGTCTTCGTAGCTGTAACTACTTTTTTTATTTGGTGTACAACTGTTCATTATTTTAATCCTCCTCAATTTTAGGATATCTAAGCAAAGTCTGCTTAAATATATTCTAACAGAGTTAATAAGAAATAAAAATAGCTAACACTTGTACGCTTAACTTATCCGATCAGTTACTTTCTACGGAAAAACCACTCAAATACGCTACTCTTTTGCCATTGCTGCTCTGCGCGTTGTTCAATACGATGTGCAATTAAGCGTGATATTGGTAATGTTTCTTCTGTATAAAACCGTTCTTCCTCTTCTACTAAATCACGTTGAAATAAAATTTCACAAGCTTGATAAACATCTTCTACAGGATAAATAAAAAATTGTCCTTGTTTAACGGCATTTACAACCTCTTCGCTTAAGCTGAGTTGATTAATAACCGAAATTGGTACCATGACCCCTTGTTTACCTGTTAATCCTCGGCTAGCGCAAATTGAGAAAAACCCTTCAATTTTAGCATTTACACCACCAACTGAATGCACTAAACCAAATTGATCTATCGCACCTGTAATCGCAATAGATTGAGGTAAAGGTTGAGCTGATAATGCACTCGCTAATACACAAAAACTAGCTAATGAAGCACTATCTCCATCAATTTCGCCATAAGATTGTTCAAATACTAACGAAGCAGAGAAAGGCAATTGAGAGGGTAATTGTAGAATATGTGCTAAACAGGCTTCCGCAATCATAATACTTTTACCGTGAATATTACCTGCAAGCTCACTTTTACGTTCAACATCAACAACTTCTCCATCACCAAATTGGACAATACAACTGATGCGAGATGGTTCGCCAAATGCCATTGGTGTACCTGGGTATTCAATAACTGATAACCCATTGATCTGACCAACTATTTCACCATCTGTTGCAACATAAACTTGCTCATGCAAAATATCCGCATACGTTTGTTCTTGCAAAAAACTTTGCTGTAATGCTTTTTGTTGAAAAAATTGTTCAAAATCCACCTCACTTAATAAAGCATTGCCATGTTTTTGACTTAAAATTGCGGTGCTGGTGAGAATCTCTTTTAACTTTAAAGGAGAAATAGATACAAAACAGCGATCTTCACTGTCACGTACTAGTAGTTGATATAACTTATTAAGGCCATCTAGACTCAGCTGAGGTAATTGATGTTGTTGAGCAAAGGTTTGTATATATTCAGCCCATTTTAAAGCGTTTTCAACTTTTTCAACGGAATAATAACTTTCAATTTCGGAATAATCAGCTAAATCGTATAAATCAGCATCTAAGGAGGCTAATGTGGCAAGCTCTTCTCGATTCCCTATTAAAATCACTTTTAAACTCAGAGGATAGCCTGGGATATCACAAGGTAAGTCTTTAAATGGGTGTGATGAATACCAATCAAAATACTGAGTCAATAAAATCTGCTTTAAACGTAACCATAAATCAAACTGAGAAATAAGCGAAGTAACCGAAAGAATTAATATCCCCCCATTCACTTCATGCACTAAACCTGATTTTAGTTGAATTTCTCTTGATGAAGGATGTATGCGTAAAGCACCAAAGAGTTGAAATTGATCAACATATAATGCACTCGCCACTGTTCTTTTCGTGGCAAAATTATCTGTGATCGATTGTGCAAACTCGGCAGTCACAGTAGGAAAAGAAAAAGAATCGCCTTGTTGTATCAGATATTGTACACCTTGAATCGGGATATCTTCACTTTGCTGCGCTTGAATTGTTTGCTCCAATAAACGGAGATACTCTCCTTGCTCATCGCCTTTCAACACAAGTAAATTGCGCTGAGGATTTCGTAAAAACTGTGTTATTGCTGCATTTGCCCGAGGCTGTAACGCAAAAAAATCAGTTGTCGAACGCGGTAATTCTGTTAATGGAAGTGTTGGGCGTAAGTCTTGCCACGAGAACGCTTTTTCAGCTAAAAAGGATGGATTCACACGTATTATCTCGTTATGTTGAGTGATTATTTTCATAATTCGTCATTATCGCATATTTCCCAAAATAGTGAAAATGTGCTAGAAAAAAACACGAAAACCGCGTATATTAACAACAGTTACCACGTCACTAATTTGTTTAAATGAGAGAATACAATGAAATATCAAAAACTTGAAAATCAAGAGGCTCATTGGAAATGGTTGTATTTAATCAAAAAACACCGTGAAGGTGAAAATATTACGACTTACGAAGAAAAAAGTTTACGTGAAGATAAAGTACAACAACTGATCACGTATCAAAATAAACCACAACAAATTGAAGAATGGATTCGTCATCACTTATCACCTCAGTTAGTGATCAAATTAGATCAAGCTATTCGTGCCCGCCGTAAACGTTTTTTTAACGGCGAAAAACAATCAACGAAAAAAAAATCTATCGATTTAGAATATGCAGTTTGGTTACGTCTTTCTCGTTATTCACGTAAAATGAAAATGACACTCTCAGAAACAATCACTTATATGATTGATGAGCGCGAAAGCAAAGCACAGTTTGAAAGTCAAATGTCTGCGATGAAAGCGGGCTTAAAAGACTTATTAAAATAATTAAGATAAATGAAAAGACAAGGCTGCAATCCTTGTCTTTTTTTGACTAAATGTAAAGTAAGAGGACTATATTATTCAACAATTGGAATAATTTTTGTTGCGTGTGATCCTTTATCACCGTGAACAACTTCAAACTGGACTTTCTGACCCGCTTTTAAAGAGCGGTAACCATCCATCTCAATTACTGAATAATGTGCAAAAATGTCTGCATCCGTTCCCTCTGCCGAAATAAATCCAAATCCTTTTGCGTTATTGAACCATTTAACAACACCAACTTCCATAATTAAAACCTCTAATGGTCAAATGACCTTAACTACTTTTATTTTTAATAAGACTAATTTGTCTTACCACCCAAATTTTATTCAGCTAAATATTCGACGAATTTTCTCTTTTTGGCAATTAAAAATAGTTTAAAATCAAACCGAGATCACAAAATTTTTGCATTTTGGAAGCGCTTACTCAATTCAGCGAAGTTATCATAATGAGTTAAATACTCGTCTTATTCAACTGAATATGCTTCGCGTAACTCTTGAGCAACAAGTGCAATTGCCTCACCCGCACTAATCCCTTGAGCCATCAGTGATTGAATTTTTTCTACTGCAACTTGTTGTTGCTCATGAGTTAAATTAAGGAGAATATTATCTAGCATCGTTTCTTTCCTCTAAAAAATACTTCAAAAGTTGACTACTCTTACTTGAGTTCATTTAAATTCCATCTAAAAATTTTAATCAAATCGAGCCATTGCTGATCTAAATCGGCATGAATTTCCAGCTTCTGCTGTGTAATAGGATGAGTAAAAATTAAACTTTCTGCATGCAACATTAAACGTCGAATGCCAGTATGCTCAGTCAATGCTCTATTTTGATGTAAATCACCATATTGTGTATCGCCCAGAATAGGATGGAAAATATGTTTCATGTGTCGACGTAATTGATGTTTACGCCCTGTATGAGGGATTAAACGGACTAAAGAATAACGTGTGGTCTTATATTTTTTAACAGCATAAGGCATTTCAACTGTGCATAATCCAACATAATCAGTCACAGCCTGTTGCGCTACTTTATCTACTTGAGCAAACTTATCAGCGACTTTATCTAATTGAACTTTCAAAGGGTATTCAATCTGTGCTTTCCCTGTTAAATATCCTCTAACTATAGCTAAATAACTTTTTTCAACTTGCTTATTCTCAAATTGTAAACAGAGCAAGTTAGCTATCTCACTATTTAATCCAAATAGTAATACTCCTGATGTTGGGCGATCTAAGCGATGAATAGGATACACATGTTGCCCTATTTGATCACGTAATGTTTGCATAACAAAGGTTGTTTCATGTGTATCTAACCAACTACGGTGTACTAACATACCAGCGGGTTTATTTACTGCGACTAAGTATTGATCTTGATATAAGATATCTAATTGCATAGGCTATTTCTGCAACAATGCTTCAATTTCGCTGATCGGAGATAATAATTTATCTAAACCCTCCATTTCTTTTAATGCTTCTTCTAAATAAGGCGTAATTGAAATTTTACTTGGAAGTGCTTCGCCTGTTTCTATCAAAGCATACATACGAGGAATAAAAATCCATTGTAACCATTCAGTTGGTGACATGGTATCTAGCGCAAAAGGTTGCTCACTTAAAAAAGCTTGTTCCTCTGGTGGCGTAACTTGCCATAATGCCAGCTCTTGCATAACTATTTGTAATTGTTGTAAATATATTCGTGTTTGTTGATGCATAATCATCCCCTACTAAAAACAAGATTCTATTTTAGTGAAAGTTAATCATATATTCTACTGCTATCAACTTATGTATACATTTCTCTAATTGAAGTTTCTTTATCATCAATTGACATACTAATTTCTTCACTCATTTTATGAAGAAAGACTAAGTTTTCCTTTCCTAAAATTTTTTCGTCACCAATATGCTTAATCACTGAATTTGATACAATGCGATACTTTTCACTTTCTTTTAAAATACTCAAATAATATTCTAATTTTTTAATATTCTTACAACGTTGTAATATTTTTTTAAAAGACTCATAAAAATTATCTTTACCAATCTCTTCTGAGATAATATCTGAAGCCTCCTTTTGCGTAATTCCCATAAATCTAATAGTATTTTTTATATTTTCACGCAGAACTTCAGCATGTTTCGAATTATCTGGTAAAGTTGAATTATATTTTTTCTTTTGCATAAAAATGTCCCTTTTTGTCCCTATCGATTGAATATACTTATATTGTCATTTCACAAAATATAAAATGACAAAAATAAAAATTATTTTTTTAATTACAAATAAGGAGGCCTTTATGGCACAAAATAGAACTGGAAATTCAAACCCTAATTGGCCAAGTAAAACTGGAAATCCTTCGGGAGATCGTAGAGGAAATAATCCACCAGCGAAAAAATAATTAATTAAAAACCACTTTTTAAAAGGTGGTTTTTAATAACATTCATTAATATTCTGGCGGAATGCATCTTTTACATTAAAATATTTATACTCTTCATATGTCTTTGCAAATGCACAAGCACATATATCTCGTTGTTTTTCATAAGAACGAGCGTTATACATACAGGCATTCATTGATTCATACATTTGAATGATATCACGATCTGTTTGAACCCATTCTGGGCCAGAGGCTAATGCATATCCAACACCAGTTGCAATTGCCAAATTTCTAATAAGACGCTTACTTAGTTTTTTAGTAACTTGTAATTCAGAACCACAATCAGAACAGAGTGTTTTATCTTTATCAAGATAGATTTTTGTAACTTTCTTACATTTATTATTGCTACATTTCAACTCTATACTATCTTCATGTTTTTCTATATTATTTAACTTAAATCTATTCAACATAAGACCTCACTTGTATATAATTAAGTCTATTAATTATAAATTTAGTCGAAAATATTTCAAGATACAGCGATAATATAATTTCTGACTTATTATGTGGTATACCATGTACCTTATCGATACTTTTTTTAATTATTCACCCACAAATAGTGAACAAAGTCCAACTTATTCCCTAAATCAAATAATTGATCAATGGCGCTATAATGGACAAATCATCGGACGCGAAATTCCAATATATATTGCAGAACAAGAACAACAGCAAGGCTTTGCAATACGCGTTATTTGTCCTGAACAACACAGTTTATTACCTGAGTTTAATAATGTAGAAGTAGAAAAGGCTCTTGATAATGCTCAAAAGAGCGGTCTATTTTTTGATAGTTTTCATGTGGTTGCTGATGATCTCAACTCAGATCAAACGAGCATACACACGACACCAAGTTGGCAAGTGTTATACACAACTTATCTGCAATCTTGCTCACCATTACATAGCGGTGATGATTTTTATCCAATTCCTTTATATAAACAACTGAAAAACATACCGCACTTAAGTATGGATCTGATTAAATGGCAAGAAAACTGGCAAGCGTGCGATCAATTACAAATGAACGGCTCAGTATTAGAACAACAAGCACTAAGAGAAATCTCAGAAATTACTAGTACATTAGCCAAGCATGGACGACATTTGGCTCAAGAGATTGAGCAACATACAGGCATCCCAACTTATTACTATTTGTATCGCATTGGTGGGGACAGTTTACAAACAGAACAACAACGTTGCTGCCCTAGTTGCAATAAAGCATGGTACTTAGACGATCCTCTTTTTGACTTATTTTATTTTAAATGTGACGATTGCCGTTTAGTATCTAATTTATCATGGCATTATTAATGTAATTTTTGTTTGAACAACGTTAAAAGATTGTTCTCATGTAGGTCATTATTGGTATTTTCTTAATTAAAAATCACTGTTTTTACTGTTCATACTACGCTAGTATAGTTTGCCTCAATATCACTATCCCATAACGTACTTTATTCAGGAAAATTTAAAATAAAATACTTAGAATCGCTTCAACTTCTAATGAAATTCATGTAACGGTAAATTGCGACACATAAAATTTACTTCGTTTAAGCCAGCAAACGTAGTTAAGATATTTAATTTCGAGTAATTGAGTTTGCATAGCAAGCAAATGAAAAAATTAACTATGAAAAAAATTTCATGAAGAAAAGAAGAAAGCCTTAGTTGGGAATAGTTATTTTGCTTTGTACCAGTAAAGAAAAGTAAATAAAAATTTAAAAAAGGAAAAATAATATGCACTATCAACATGATAGCCTAAATAAACTTACACTCGGACAAAAAACACAATATGCCACAAATTATGACCGCACTTTACTACAAGCTGTGCCGAGACAATTAAATCGAGATAGCTTAGGTATTACACAAACACAACCGTTTACGCTTGGCGCAGATATTTGGACAGCATATGAGATTTCATGGCTCAATTCTAAAGGTGTACCACAAGTCGCAATCGCTGATATAGAAATTGATTTTCAAAGTAAAAATTTAATTGAATCTAAAAGCTTTAAACTGTATTTAAATAGTTTTAATCAAACTACTTTTGACTCATTTTCTACAGTACAGCATACATTAGAACAAGATTTAGCCGATTGTGCAAAAGGAAAAGTGAGAGTACAGCTCCATCCTTTAGCTAAATATAATCAAGAAAGTATTGCACAGCTAAATGGCGAATGTATTGATGAATTGGATATAACAATTACTCACTATGAATTTGATGCCTCGGTATTAGAAAACTGCTGTAATGAAATTGTAGTTGAAGAAACATTAGTCAGTCATTTATTAAAATCAAATTGTTTAATCACTAATCAACCTGATTGGGGAAGCTTACAAATTCATTATGTAGGTAAACAAATTGATCGTGAAAAGCTATTACGTTACATTATCTCTTTCCGCCAGCATAATGAATTTCATGAACAGTGTGTAGAACGTATTTTCTGTGACTTAATACAGTTTGCACAACCAAAAAAACTCACTGTATATGCTCGTTATACAAGACGAGGTGGCTTAGATATTAACCCATTTCGTTCAAACTTTGAAACTGTACCAACAAATCAGCGTTTAGCTCGCCAATAGGAGAAGTTATGGGTCAGAATATATATTATGTCAATCCTCGCGGTAGTATGGATCAACTCTCTCATTTAGAAGTAGAATTGCTCACTAAAAAAGCGAAAAGTCCACTTTATAGCCTTTATCGCAATTGTTCACTCGCTGTATTAAATTCAGGTGCAGTAACCGATGATAGCCGTGCTCTATTAAATAAATACCCAGATTTTGATATTCAACTTGTAGCAAGAGAACGTGGTGTATCACTTGAATTACACAACCCACCTCAAGACGCTTTTGTTGATGATCGTATGATCCGTAATATTCAATATCATTTATTCGCTGTATTACGTGATATTTTATTCGTGAATGTAATGAGCCAGCGTTTAAATCCAGATAATATTCAAGACAGTAAACATATTACTAATCTTGTGTTTTCTATTCTGCGTAACGCTAAAGCCTTACCTGTTGGCGAACATCCAAACCTCGTCGTGTGTTGGGGCGGACATTCTATCAACCAAATTGAATACCAATATTGTCGTTCAGTGGGGACAGAACTTGGTTATCGTGAGCTTAATATTATTACAGGTTGTGGGCCTGGTGTAATGGAAGCACCAATGAAAGGAGCCGCAATCGGTCATGCTAACCAACGTTATAAAAATAGCCGTTTTATCGGTATTACTGAACCTTCCATTATTGCTTCTGAGCCACCAAATCCAATCGTTAATGAACTAATCATTATGCCTGATATTGAAAAACGCTTAGAAGCGTTTGTGCGAATGGGACACGGTATTGTGATTTTCCCTGGTGGTCCAGGTACATTTGAAGAATTATTGTACATTTTAGGAATCAAGCTTGCGGAGGAGAATCAAGGACAACCATTGCCACTTATTTTGACAGGTCCAAAAGAAAGTGCAGACTATTTTGCCACTATTGATCGTTTCATTGGTGAAACTTTAGGAAAAGAAGCACAAGCATTATATGAAATTATTATTGATGATCCAGTGACAGTCGCCCGCAAAATGAGCCAAGCAATGCATGATGTCAAAATGAAACGCTATGAGAACTGTGATGCTTATGGATTCAATTGGTCTTTAAAAATCCCAACTGACTTCCAACAGCCCTTCATTCCAACTCATGAAAATATGGCAAATTTAGATTTACATCGTAATCAATCGACTATGAATTTAATTGCTAATTTACGTCGAGCATTCTCAGGTATTGTTGCAGGAAATATCAAGCCAGAAACACAAGATCAAATTGAAGCATTAGGTCGCTTCAAATTGCATGGTGATCCAGAACTATTAGAAAAAATTGATCAAGTACTACAAGATTTCATCGTACAGCATCGTATGAAGTTACCTGATGGCACAGTCTATGAACCTTGCTATGAATTAGTCAAATAGTGCAAAATAGATCGCACTTTACTTTTTAAATTACGTTTCTAAAAAAGTAAAAAATAGCTTGTTTTTTAACAAGCTATTTTTATTATCATTTAACGTAAAATTAAAATAGGTTTATCACTATAACGTGCCACTTTAACTGTATTAGAGCTTAAACCTTCTTTATTATCACGTACTGCCATCATAATAATTAAATCAATATTTTTCTCTTTTGCAATGCGGTTAATCTCTTCATAAACAGGACCATGTGCCAAAATATGTTGCACTTTCGCACCTTCTGGAAAATGTTTTTTCGTAAACGCATGTAGTGCCTTATTTGCCTCATCCAATACATCTTGATCAAAATTCTTTGGTAAAAATGAAGAGACAAAGCTACTGCCTAATGGTGGCACGACGCTCATTACTCGATACACAGTATCTGGATTATGTTTTGTCATTTCCAAAGCGGTTTTCACCGCTTTTTCCGCATCCTCTAAATGACCTAAATCGGCTGTAATTAAAATTTTTTTAAACATGATGTTTCCTTAGTCTTTTGGACGACGGCGCTGATTCATTGCTAACAGCGATAATAACAATAAAGTTGGAATAAATAACCATTCTTTTGCTAACGCATCTTTAACAGGGACTCGACATTCCAATACTACTTGATCCCAGTTTAAGCCTGCTTTTGCTGCACTTGAATCAATTTCTACCGCATCGATAATCATTTGTTTACCTTCTGGTTTTTCTTGCTCAAACAAAGTCAGTCCCATTTTTTGTAAACGTTCTTCCCCAGTTTGTCCTTCTGGTATAAGTAATTGAGCATAAAATTCAATTTCTTTACCATAAGGGTTTAAGCCTGAAACTTTAATAGTCAAATTATCTCCAACCGCTGCTTTTTGTACTTCTTGAACTAATTGTGTTGGTTCAAAAGCACGTTGCGTTGGCGAGATATACTCCATAAAAAAGCCTGGACGGAATAAAGCAAAAGCTAAAATAAATAATACAAGACTTTCCCAAACCTTATTACGACGGAAAAAATAACCAATTGCACCAGCAGTAAAAGCTAAAATACCGATGGTTGCTGTAATAAAGACTAAGATACCTTTTGCCCAACTGACATCAATTAATAGTAAATCCGTATTAAAGATAAATAAAAATGGCAAAATTGCTGTACGTAAACTATACGAAAAAGCAGTTAATCCTGTCTTAATAGGATCTCCACCTGAAACAGCTGATGCAGCAAAGGATGCAAGTCCAACAGGCGGTGTCACATCCGCCATAATACCAAAATAGAAGACAAATAAATGTACTGCAATGAGTGGAACAATAAAGCCATTTTGACGACCAACTTCAATGATCACGACTGCCATCAAAGAAGAAACCACAATATAGTTTGCAGTAGTAGGAAGTCCCATACCAAGAATTAAGCTAAAGCCTGCGACTAAAAGCAACATTAAGAAAATATTGCCCATTGAAAGCGTTTCAATGATTGTTGCTAATTGAACACCAAAACCAGTTAATGAGACAACTCCCACAATAATTCCAGCTGTTGCAGTAGCAATCCCAATACCAATCATATTTCTTGCACCAGCTTCTAAGCCATCAACAAGATCTTTCCAACCAAGTTGGAACTCTTGCTTGAAAGTAGTTTGTTTTCTGTAATAAGCGAGTAATGGACGTTGTGTGAGCAAAATCACAATCAAGGATAAGGCACCCCAGAATGCCGACAAGCCAGGTGATAAACGCTCTACCATTAAACACCAAATTAAAATGACTACAGGCAATAAGAAATGTAGCCCCGCATTGATTGTTGGTCTAACTGACGGTAATTTCACTACTGGAGAATGTGGGTCATCAATTTCTAAATCTGGGAATTGGGCGACACGACGTAATAGTAATAAATAAATTACTGCCAATAATGCAACAACAATACTAAAAGCGTAATTTGGTGTGACATCTTTTAACCACCCTAAACTAAACTCAACAACGAAATACAGTACACAAAGAGAAATAAAAGCCCTTAATGCACCAATTAAAGTCGTTAAAAATGGCTTTGGCTCATCCGTTCTTGGTAAACCTTGTAAATTCATTTTACAAGCTTCTAAATGCACAATATACACAAGCGCAATATAAGAGATGACTGCAGGTAAGAAAGCATGGGTAATTAATTGACTATATGGCATATTCACATATTCAATCATTAAAAATGCAGCCGCTCCCATAACAGGTGGCATAATTTGTCCATTTACTGAAGAGGCAACCTCTACTGCACCTGCTTTTTCAGCAGAAAATCCTACCCGCTTCATCATGGGGATAGTAAATGTGCCTGTTGTCACTACATTTGCAATAGAAGAGCCTGAAATTAATCCTGTCAAACCTGATGCAACAACAGCTGCTTTAGCTGGACCGCCGCGTAAATGTCCTAAATACGCAAAAGCACTTTTAATAAAATAGTTACCTGCACCAGCTTTATCTAACAACGCACCGAATAAGACAAATAAGAAGACATATTTTGTTGATACACCTAAAGCAACACCAAATACCCCTTCTGTTGTAATCCATTGTTGATTGATAATATGAGAAAGAGTCCCAGTACGGTGACTGATAATCCAATCGCTAGGTAAGAATTGACCAAAATAGTTATAAACTAAAAAGACAATCGCAATAACTACTAATGGTAGACCTAAGCTGCGACGCGTCGCTTCAAGGAGTAGAAATATTCCGATGCAACCAGCAATGATATCTTGTAAGTTAGGCGCACCAAAACGTGTGACTAATCCATCATAGAAAAATAAATAATACGAACCTAAAAAAGCACCAACTGTTGCAAATACCCAGTCCACTAATGGAATACGATGTTTCGGTGACGATTTAAAAGCTGGATAAGATAAATAAGCTAAAAATAAAGCAAATGCGAGATGAATTGAGCGGGCTTTTGTATCATCAAATACGACATTGATATTCAAGCCAATATTACGTAAAAACTCTTGTAACCAAAATGGTGCGGGAGAAGCATAATAAAGTTGGAATAATGACCATAAAATAGCAACACCAGCAATTAATTTTTTAGGAAATCCATCTGGATCACGCCCACCTGTGTCGCTTGATGCCACAATATCTTGTAAATCATCATAATCGATGTTTTTTGTTGACACGCTAAAACTCCTCGTCATCTAAAAAATAAAAACGGAAAAAGGCAGGAACCTTGCCTGCCTTAAAAATATTGAGATAAGAAAATTACAACCAACCTCTTTCTTTATAGTAACGCACTGCGCCATCATGTAATGGAGCAGACAGCGCATTTTTGATCATTTCGTCTTCTTTTAAGTTTGAAAACGCTGGATGTAAACGTTTGAAACGATCAAAGTTATCAAATACTGCCTTAACAATCGCATAAACACTATCTGCATCTACATCAGAAGAAGTAACTAAAGTAGCATATACACCGAAAGTTTCTGTTGGAGCATCACTTCCCTTATACAAACCACCTGGAATTGTTGCTTTCGCATAATATGGGTGATCTGCAACAAGTTTATCAATTTCAGGTCCAGTAATTGGAACTAAATGTGCATCACAAGAAGCAGCAGCTTCTTTCAACGCTCCATTTGGATGCCCAACATTATAGGTGATTGCATCTAAGTTATTATCACACATAACTGATGCCATTTCTGCAGGTTTCAATTCAGAAGCGACTTTGAAAACAGAAGCATCCCAGCCTTTTGCACCAAGAATAACATTCATAGTTGCACGTGTACCCGAACCAGGATCACCAACATTAACACGCTTACCTTTCAGATCATCAAACCCTTTGATATTAGCATCAGTACGTGCCATTAAAGTAAATGGCTCTGGATGAATAGAAAATACGGCTCTTAATTTATCATTTTTTTTACTTTCAAAAGAACTTGAACCATTATATGCATGATATTGCCAATCAGATTGAGCAATACCTAATTCCATTTGATTATTAGCAATTGAATTTAAGTTAGCAACAGACCCCCCTGTTGAAGGAGCATTACATTTTACTCCTGTTTTTGCAGAGTCGCGATTTACTAATTGACAGACAGATTGTCCCACCACATAGTAAACGCCTGTTTGACCACCAGTACCAATGGTTACAATTTTATCGGCAGCAAATACTGCACTTGAAGAAAGCATTAATGCTGCTGTCATTGAAAGCTTTAGATACTTTTTCATAGAGTCATTTTCCTTATTTTGTTGTTGGTTTGCTTAGATGTACACTTCAACTAGCGAACTTAGAAATAGCAAAAATTTTACTTTTTTGCAACAATTTATTTTCTGTCAATTCAAATCTGTGCTAAACATCACATCACTAATAAAAGTAAGTATGGTAGATTCCTTATACATTTTAACTTCTCAAACCAATGCCACGACTAATTAAGAAATAAGCAATGCAATATAAGCTAATAATAAAGGTAATTAGTACAAAAAATGCATAGCCAATATGGATATCTGACACACCTAAAAAGCCATAACGAAAACCATTAATCATATAAACAATAGGGTTTAATTTAGATACTCCCTGCCAAAAATCAGGTAATAAGGAAATTGAATAAAAAACACCCCCTAAGTAAGTAAGTGGTGTTAAAACAAAAGTAGGGATAATGCTAATGTCATCAAAAGAGCGCGCAAAAACAGCATTAATTAAACCACCAAGTGCAAATGTTGCTGTCGTCATTAACAAAATGATCACTACAATCAACCAAGAATGCACCTCAAAGGTCACAAAAAATAATGCCACTACCGTAACTAAAATACCAACACAAAGTCCTCTAGCAACACCTCCAGTGACATAGCCTAGAATGATAATATGTGGTGATGTCGGAGAGATCAATAACTCCTCCACGTTTTTAGCAAATTTTGTGCTGTAAAAAGATGAGGCTACATTTGCAAAAGAGTTAGTTAAGGCAGACATCATAATGAGACCTGGTACAATAAACTGCATATAACTAAACCCATTCATTTCACCAATTCGACTACCAATTAGTTGTCCAAAAATCACAAAATATAATGCCATTGTAATCACGGGTGGCACTAACGTTTGCACCCAAATGCGCGTGAAACGTCGAATTTCTTTCGTTACAATAGTTTGAAATGCAATCCAAGCTAATCTCATTACACACCACCTTTATTATCTGATTGATTATTTAATGCCATTGAAACGAACAACTCTTCCAGACGATTCGCTTTATTACGCATACTTAATACCTTGATATTTTGCTCTGATAACTGTGAAAAGAGCTGGTTTAATCCTTGTTCACGCTTTACCTCCACCTCAAGACTATGTTCGCTCATATCAATAACATTATACCCAGTAATTACTGGTGTATTTGCATAAGTAGCTAGATCAAACACAAAGGTTTCTGTTTCTAATTTTGCAAGCAATGCTTTCATTGGCATATCAACCACTAACTTTCCTTGCTGAATAATACCAATATTACGGCACAACATTTCAGCTTCTTCTAAATAATGAGTAGTTAAAATAATCGTTGTCCCTTGTTGATTCAACTCACGTAAAAATGCCCACATTGTCCGACGTAACTCGATATCTACGCCAGCTGTTGGTTCATCCAAAATTAATAATTTTGGTTCATGCATTAACGCGCGAGCGATCATCAAACGACGCTTCATACCTCCCGATAGACGAATTGCTTGCTGAGTACGCTTTTCCCAAAGATCGAGTTTTTTCAACCAAATTTCTGCACGAGTTAACGCTTCTGAGCGAGGAATACCGTAATAACCTGCTTGATTAACTAAAATATCAATCACTCGCTCAAATTGATGAAAATTAAATTCCTGTGGTACAAGGCCTATACATTGCTTTAACTCACTGACCTGATTATCCAAGTCATAACCAAAAACGCTGACTTTTCCACTCGTTTTATTGACTAACGAACTGATAATACCTATTGTCGTAGATTTGCCTGCGCCGTTATGTCCTAGTAGTGCATAGAAATCACCAGCCTTTACACTTAAATCGATCCCTTGTAAGGCTGTCACACCATTTTTATATTGTTTTGTTAATTGCTTTATTTCTAATGCTAACATGTGTCCTACTTTGTTATTTAAATCCGACTGATATCAAATAAGCTTAAATCAATATGATTTGATGTACCATAAAATCTCGCTAGTGCTTTGCGTAATATTTCAGCCCGTTTTGGTAGCCCCTTTTCAGCATAAAGTTTCACTTGTTCATATACAGCTTGCTTAAAAGGCAATGTATCCCCAGGGTTACCAGTCAAATTATCAACACTCGCAAAATAACGAAATCCTGCTGCTGTGGACAAAATCCACTCAATGGCTTGAGGTTTTACTTCAACTTGTTCAAATAAACGCTGCTGCTGTTCTGTACGTCCATCAGGCTCATACCAATAACCAAAATCCTCAAGTTGACGACGCTCTTTTCCAGCAACAAGCCAATGTGCAATTTCATGTAAGCCACTACTATAAAAACCATGAGCAAAATAAATCGCATGATAAGGACAATTTTCATTTGCAGGTACATATAGTGGCTCATCTCCACCTTTTACTAATTTTGTATTGTATTCTTGTTCAAAACATTGATTAAAGATATTAATTAAATCACTGATTTGATGTTCCATTGATACTCCAAGTGTTAAAAATTTGAGAAAAATTAACCGCACTTAAATGAAAAAAGTGAACGAAAAAAGAGGCAGGATGCCTCTTTTTAGTAAAAATGGCTAGTGTTATTTAAAACTATCTAATTGTTGTAACGCTGCAATACGCTTTTCTAAAGGTGGGTGGCTCATGAATAATGCTGCTAAACCTCCACGTTTGCCATTAATTGCAAATGCAGCAAGCTGCCCTTCTAGCTCTTGTGGCTCATGCAAACTTTGTAAACGTTGCAAAGCCGCAATCATTTTTTGTTTACCGACCAATTCAGCTGATCCTGCATCAGCACGAAATTCACGGTAACGAGAAAACCACATTGCAATGATACTTGCTAAAAATCCAAAAACAATTTCTAACACCATAGCAACTAAGAAATAAATTCCTGAACTACTTTCACCATCACGGTTACTTGATACGACTTTTGCAATCATACGAGAAACAAAAATCACAAATGTATTCAATACACCCTGTAAAAGAGTCATCGTCACCATATCGCCATTTTTGATATGTGCAACCTCATGCGCCAAGACTGCTTCTGCTTCATCACGAGTCATAGCTCGTAACAGACCCGTACTCACCGCAACTAAGGAATTATTTTTACTTGCTCCCGTTGCAAATGCATTCACATCCTCCGAGTGATAAATAGCCACATCTGGCATAGGTAAATTTGCACGTTCGGCTTGTGAGCGAACAGTATTCATTAACCAATGCTCTGCTTCATTACGAGGCTCTTTAATCACTTCAGCACCAACAGATCGTAATGCCATCGTTTTAGATAGAAAGAGAGAAATTAAAGAACCAGAAAAACCGAATAATGCTGCCATGATTAACAAACCAGTAGCATCTTGTGCTTGTATCCCAGTTAAGCTCAAAATAATATTAAATACGACTAGAACAGCCATGTTAGTCGCTAAAAAGAGTAAAATTCTCATCATAATAAAAAATCCTTATCGTTAGGTTAAATAGCTTGTGTTGTAATATAGTAGCAAAATTGTTAAATGCAAGAGGTGTTATTAAAATTTTACCATAAGCTCATTTGTTCTAGCTGATGGGATACTTTTTCATTTGGTATACTTAAATGTAAACCGATCAAACGAATCTCTCTTCCTGCTGTACGACACCAAATTTGTCTTAATAACAATGCAAAACTTTCTTGAGTCAATGTTAATCCTGTTTTTTCTAATGTAGTCACTTGAAAATCAGCAAATTTCAGTTTCACACCAATTTTATGCAAAGTTGTTAAAGGCAAAGTAGGTAAAGCCTGATTAATACGCTGAATTAGTGATGGATAAAGTCGTTCTAATACAACTATAGCTTCTGATAAATTGATAATATTATACTTCAAAGTTGTTTCGACACTGATCGACTTTAATACTTTGTGAGGTTCAACTTTACGTTCATCTATCCCATGACTGAATGCCCAAATACGCAGTCCCATTTTACCAAACCGCTCCAACAATAACACTTTACTAGTATTTTGGATATCTGTACAAGTTTGTAATCCCATCGCTAATAAACGTTGATAAGTTACTTTACCAACTCCTGGAATCTTGTTTAATGGTAAATGTGCAAGAAAATTATCCACTTCTTCTGGCTTAATCACAAACTGACCATTTGGTTTATTTTGCTCTGAGGCAATTTTGGCCAAAAACTTCAAAGGTGCGATACCCGCTGAGGCCGTTAATCCTAATTCAGAAGAAATGGCTTGCCGAATCTCTGTCGCTATCCAAGTGGCAGATCCCGCACACTTATCACAACCAGTGACATCTAAATAAGCCTCATCCAGAGAAAGCGGTTCAATGAGATCGGTATAGCGTTCAAATATTTGCCTAATTTGTTTCGAAACTTGTTTATATAGTGGCATATTAACAGGTAAAAGGACTAAATCAGGACATAATTTTAATGCTTGTGCGGTTGACATTGCACTATGTAAGCCAAATTGACGAGCAACATAGTTACAAGTCGCTAGCACACCTCTATTTTCCACAGAACCTCCAACAGCAACTGGCTTACCTATTAAACGAGGATCATCACGAGTCTCTATCGACGCATAAAAACAGTCCATATCAATATGAATAATTTTACGACTCATTGATATCATAGTAGCAAAGAAAAAGTACGGTCAAAATTTTTTAAAATCTAACCGCACTTTAGCACATAAAACTGTATAAATAAACAGTCATGTATGAGCTAAACTCAATACTTTAGAAAACAAACGTTTAAACACTAATGGAATAGATTGAGTCCCTCTTTTTGCTATTTCATTAGATAAAGCTATAGCTAAATCTGGTTTAGAAGTACGCTGAATAGCACGCTGAATGATTTTTGTCATTGGATAATAAGTTGACTTTGCCTCCCAATTTGCAAGACGGATAAAAACATCTGCAAATCCATTCACATAAAAAAAATGTTCAATATCACGCTTAGGTAACATTGTTATCCTTTCTGTCAACGGTGTGTTGTCATCCAACATTATTCTTACAACATCTCGATAGTTTCTTCCTGCATCATCGCCATCGACTAAGACATACCATTCGATACCCATCGCTTTAGCATACTTGATTAATGGTTTTAATCCACTCTGTGCAAATTCAACGATACGAATTCCTTCCATATCTAAATTCAATTCTAATAATTTAGCCAGTTCGGATAAAATCCAAACCTCAGTTTCTCCTTCTACTAATATCCACATACTAGAAAAAAGTGCTAAGCTGCGATTATGATGGATATGAAAACTTAAACGTCGAAAATCTTCTTTATTTAAATCACGCCGACTAAGCTGAAAACTTTTTGTTTTTTCTGATGTTCTTACCAAACGACAAATAGATCCTAACTGGACTTGTGAAATCAACTCTACCGAATTCGTAGTAGTAATACGTTGCACAGGTAAATAGCTTACTAATTCCCACATAATTGCTACCATACGTGGATGTAATCTTGCATCAGGATCTTCAAATAAAATAATAGGACGAGTAAAGCGTCCGAAATGAATATACTTATTTTTAATAAATAACGAAGCTAATGAAAAAAATAACTTTTTACGTAAACGATGCGTTTCATCTTGCTTCAATTTCAAGCAAAGTAGTTTTGCTTTATGCCAAAGGAGTGTCGTATCTTGCGTTATATCACTCACATTTTTATGACTTAAAAAATAATGGCATAACAATATCATAACAGCTTGAATTTCATCTTGAAGATCGTCATTCACTTTTGATGTTACTAAATTAAATGCATAATGTGGACGATTTAAACGTGCATCACGGAAACGATAAACAGGGTGACGTGCAATTAAAGAGAAAACCAACTCATTGACATTTTCAACTGGAACTGCATCACCATTTTCATCTAGAAATGAATATTCTGTATGGATATTTTGTTGTGAGTCTATCTCTCCTTCAACACGTAAATATAAACGTTGATATCCATCCAAATGATTCACAAACAAGTTATGCTGTACATAAGGCTTATTATATTCCTCATTATTTTCCCTTTTATCATTTTCACAAAAAGTAAATAGTAGCGTTAGATGACGTACAGATTGTGATTGCCCTGTGGGAATATGAAAATCTGTTAAAGTGAACTGGTATAAATCTTGTTCCGCATTAAAAATTAAACTCAATGCTGAAAGTAAACTTGACTTCCCCCACATATTTTCCCCGATAAGTACCATATCAGGTCGAAAATGGATCGATAGACGATTAATACCACGAAAACCAACAACCTCTAATTGCCGCAAATACATAAACACCTCTTGTTTTTTTTCTTGCCCAATCTAGAATGGAAATATTAAATGTTCTTTAAGGAAAATAATAATATGTACGAAGGACTTCTGATTGTGCTATGCCCACTTTTCATTGGGTATCTAATAAAAACAAATAATACTATTATCTTAAAATCAATTAATACTATTTTAATGATACTACTTTATATCATTTTATTCATTATGGGATTTTCTCTTGGGCAATTAGATAATTTAGCTCAGAAATTACCTATCATTGCTGTCTCCGCTGCTACATTTGCATTTATTATTCAGTCATTAAATTTAATAGGTTTAATTACTTTTGATCGTTTTTTCCCAAAACCTTTAAAAATCTGCAAACAAGAAATGCCATCACGTTGGAAATTACTATTAGATTCGAGCAAGTTATGTTCAATGGTATTGTTCGGATTTATTGTCGGCTATTACACTAAAACGATTACTACACTACCAAAAAATGCTAGTACCTACGTATTAGTCTGCTTGATTTTTTCTGTAGGTATTCAATTAAGAAACAATGGAATTTCACTACGTGAAGTTCTTTTTAATAAACGAGGTTTAATCACAGGGATGATCTTTATTATCACTTCATTAGTTGGAGGTATAGTATCTGCAATTATTTTACATTTGCCAATTACTCAAGGATTAGCAATTGCTTCTGGCTTTGGTTGGTATTCATTATCAAGCGTGATTATCAATGATGCATGGGGACCAATATTTGGTAGTATCGCTTTTTTTAATGATCTTTCACGTGAAATCACCAGTCTATTTGTTATCCCATTTCTAATGCATAATCATCGTTCTTCTGCTGTGGGGATTTCTGGGGCAACTGCGCTAGATTGTACATTACCAATTATCCAAAAATCAGGAGGGATAGAAGTAGTACCACTAGCTATAAGTTTTGGATTTATTACGAATATCCTTCCTCCAATTTTATTAGTCTTTTTTTCTTCATTCCCAATTTAATTAAAAAATTGAAAAAAGCGATTGGAAACTAGAAAGAGCAAAAAAATAAAGATAAAAAAAGATAAACTTAAACTAAGGGATGTAAAATGACAAACGAAGAGATATAAAGAGATATAAAATGAAGTAAGCTGAAGTAAAAAGAGGCTGAGCTTTGTTTTAGTTTGCTTTAGTTTGGCTTGATTTGGCTTGCTTTGGTTTGCTTTAGTTTGCTTAGTCTTGTCTGCTTTAGCTTTATCTGATTTTATTCCAACTAGATTTTTTCCGCTGCCACTTTATCTCACCCCCCTTCCCATAACAAAAAACCCCAGGTATCTCTACCTAGGGCCTCTCATTTCTACCTGGCGGTGTCCTACTCTCACATGGGGAAACCCCACACTACCATCGGCGTTACAGCGTTTCACTTCTAAGTTCGGCATGGAATTAGGTGGGTCCACTGCACTATCGCCGCCAAGATAATCCTGTTTGATGATTTACTCTCATCTCGCTCTTCACATCTTCATACTCTACCCTCATCCAGTACAGTATAAGATTCTCAATTGTCAACAAGCTGAACTACTATCCTTTCTCTCCAACCCCTACAGTCAGAAACATGTCGTCTTGTATTAAAAATACTTGAGCGTTGTATAGTTAAGCCTCTCGGGCAATTAGTATCTGTTAGCTCAACGTCTCGCAACGCTTACACACCAGACCTATCTACGTCGTAGTCTACAACAACCCTTACTGACTCTAAGTCAGGGATGACTCATCTTAAGGCAAGTTTCGTGCTTAGATGCTTTCAGCACTTATCTCTTCCGCATTTAGCTACCCAGCAATGCCTCTGGCGAGACAACTGGAACACCAGTGATGCGTCCACTCCGGTCCTCTCGTACTAGGAGCAGCCCCTTTCAATCATCCAACGCCCACGGCAGATAGGGACCGAACTGTCTCACGACGTTCTAAACCCAGCTCGCGTACCACTTTAAATGGCGAACAGCCATACCCTTGGGACCTACTTCAGCCCCAGGATGTGATGAGCCGACATCGAGGTGCCAAACACCGCCGTCGATATGAACTCTTGGGCGGTATCAGCCTGTTATCCCCGGAGTACCTTTTATCCGTTGAGCGATGGCCCTTCCATTCAGAACCACCGGATCACTATGACCTGCTTTCGCACCTGCTCGACTTGTCTGTCTCGCAGTTAAGCTTGCTTATACCATTGCACTAACCTGACGATGTCCGACCGTCATTAGCAAACCTTCGTGCTCCTCCGTTACGCTTTGGGAGGAGACCGCCCCAGTCAAACTACCCACCAGACACTGTCCGAGTACCCGTTTCAGGCACTTCGTTAGAACATCAAACGTTAAAGGGTGGTATTTCAAGGACGCCTCCAACAACACTGGCGTGTCATCTTCAAAGGCTCCCACCTATCCTACACATCAAAATTCAATGTTCAGTGTCAAGCTATAGTAAAGGTTCACGGGGTCTTTCCGTCTAGCCGCGGGTACACCGCATCTTCACGGCGATTTCAATTTCACTGAGTCTCGGGTGGAGACAGCCTGGCCATCATTATGCCATTCGTGCAGGTCGGAACTTACCCGACAAGGAATTTCGCTACCTTAGGACCGTTATAGTTACGGCCGCCGTTTACTGGGGCTTCGATCAGGAGCTTCTCTTTCGATAACACCATCAATTAACCTTCCAGCACCGGGCAGGCATCACACCCTATACGTCCACTTTCGTGTTTGCAGAGTGCTGTGTTTTTAATAAACAGTTGCAGCCAGCTGGTATCTTCGACCGGTTCAACCTTCAATCGCGAGGATTTACAATCTACGCCGGCGCACCTTCTCCCGAAGTTACGGTGCTATTTTGCCTAGTTCCTTCACCCGAGTTCTCTCAAGCGCCTGAGTATTCTCTACCTGACCACCTGTGTCGGTTTTCAGTACGGTTTAGATAAACCTGAAGCTTAGTGGCTTTTCCTGGAAGTGTGGTATCAGTTACTTCAGTGCCGTAGCACCTCGTCATCAGCTCTCAGTGTTGTATAAGAGACCGGATTTGCCTAATCTCTCCACCTACCACCTTAAACGACCATCCAACAGGTCGATAACCTAACCTTCTCCGTCCCCACATCGCAGTTTATCCAAGTACGGGAATATTAACCCGTTTCCCATCGACTACGCTTTTCAGCCTCGCCTTAGGGGCCGACTCACCCTGCCCCGATTAACGTTGGACAGGAACCCTTGGTCTTCCGGCGAACGAGTTTTTCACTCGTTTTATCGTTACTTATGTCAGCATTCGCACTTGTGATACGTCCAGCAAACCTCTCGATTCACCTTCATCCGCTTACACAACGCTCCCCTACCCAACAGAATAAATTCTGATGCCGCAGCTTCGGTGCTATATTTAGCCCCGTTACATCTTCCGCGCAGGCCGACTCGACTAGTGAGCTATTACGCTTTCTTTAAATGATGGCTGCTTCTAAGCCAACATCCTAGCTGTCTAAGCCTTCCCACTTCGTTTCCCACTTAATATAGACTTTGGGACCTTAGCTGGCGGTCTGGGTTGTTTCCCTCTCCACGACGAACGTTAGCACCCGCCGTGTGTCTCCTGAGTATCACTCTTCGGTATTCGCAGTTTGCATCGGGTTGGTAATCCGGGATGGACCCCTAGCCGAAACAGTGCTCTACCCCCGAAGGTGTCCGCTCAAGGCTCTACCTAAATAGATTTCGGGGAGAACCAGCTATCTCCCGGTTTGATTGGCCTTTCACCCCCAGCCACAAGTCATCCGCTAATTTTTCAACATTAGTCGGTTCGGTCCTCCAGTTAGTGTTACCCAACCTTCAACCTGCCCATGGCTAGATCACCGGGTTTCGGGTCTATACCTTGCAACTAAAACGCCCAGTTAAGACTCGGTTTCCCTTCGGCTCCCTTATTCAGTTAACCTCGCTACAAAATATAAGTCGCTGACCCATTATACAAAAGGTACGCAGTCACCCTTTCAGGCTCCCACTGCTTGTACGTACACGGTTTCAGGTTCTATTTCACTCCCCTCACAGGGGTTCTTTTCGCCTTTCCTTCACAGTACTGGTTCACTATCGGTCAATCAGGAGTATTTAGCCTTGGAGGATGGTCCCCCCATCTTCAAACAGGATTTCTCGTGTCCCGCCTTACTTATCGTAAGCTTAGTACCACAACCTGGACTTCGAGTACGGGATTATCACCCTCTGTGATTTGGCTTCCCAGCCAATTCCTCTGTCTCTGTTGTTATCACTTACTGGCTCCTCCGCTTTCGCTCGCCGCTACTTACAGAATCTCGGTTGATTTCTTTTCCTCGGGGTACTTAGATGTTTCAGTTCTCCCGGTTCGCCTCATTATCCTATTTATTCAGATAATGATAGTAGATTCTTCATCTACTGGGTTTCCCCATTCGGACATCTTGGATTAAACGCTTCTTATCAACTCATCCAAGCTTTTCGCAGATTAGCACGTCCTTCTTCGCCTCTGATTGCCTAGGCATCCACCGTGTACGCTTAGTCACTTAACTATACAACCTCAAGTACTTTTCTATACTTAATGTTGCTATTAACTACTAAACACTTGACTGCCTTTTCTCAGTCAAGATTTTTTCTACTCAGACTTCATGTTATTCATCACTTTATATTTACATTACTTACTTCTAAATACAAAGCAATAAACTTGAAAGTCTCTTCAGTTTTTCAGCTTGTTTCCAATTTTTTAAAGAACTAATAGACAAAAATAAACAACCTAATATAAAACTCATTACATCATCTTTATATCAGTTGTTTTACTATCATCATTGCTAAATATTTTTATTGATTAAGTAACTAACAACTTATCAAACAATTAAGTTATCAATTATTTGAAAGCTTAATAAAACTTAACCAAAAAATATTTAGCAATGATGATTTTTGGTGGAGATAAGCGGGATCGAACCGCTGACCTCCTGCGTGCAAGGCAGGCGCTCTCCCAGCTGAGCTATATCCCCATTTACATCATAATACTATCAACTAGAATCCCATTTGCTTATCACTCATCATTGAGTGGTGGGTCTGAGTGGACTTGAACCACCGACCTCACCCTTATCAGGGGTGCGCTCTAACCACCTGAGCTACAGACCCAACAGGATTTTAGGTTGCTTCTCTAATTTACACAATCCATCAAACAATCTGTGTGAACACTTGCTGTCATCCCATTTTAGGTAAGGAGGTGATCCAACCGCAGGTTCCCCTACGGTTACCTTGTTACGACTTCACCCCAGTCATGAATCATACCGTGGTGAACGCCCTCGTTTCCGTTAAGCTATCCACTTCTGGTACAACCCACTCCCATGGTGTGACGGGCGGTGTGTACAAGGCCCGGGAACGTATTCACCGCAACATTCTGATTTGCGATTACTAGCGATTCCGACTTCATGGAGTCGAGTTGCAGACTCCAATCCGGACTTAGATGCACTTTCTGAGATTCGCTCAACGTCGCCGTCTCGCCGCCCTCTGTATGCACCATTGTAGCACGTGTGTAGCCCTACTCGTAAGGGCCATGATGACTTGACGTCATCCCCACCTTCCTCCAGTTTGTCACTGGCAGTCTCCTTTGAGTTCCCGACCAAATCGCTGGCAACAAAGGATAAGGGTTGCGCTCGTTGCGGGACTTAACCCAACATTTCACAACACGAGCTGACGACAGCCATGCAGCACCTGTCTCTAAGTTCCCGAAGGCACAAGCTCATCTCTGAGCTCTTCTTAGGATGTCAAGAGTAGGTAAGGTTCTTCGCGTTGCATCGAATTAAACCACATGCTCCACCGCTTGTGCGGGCCCCCGTCAATTCATTTGAGTTTTAACCTTGCGGCCGTACTCCCCAGGCGGTCGATTTATCACGTTAGCTTCGGGCACCAAACATAAAGTCCAATCCCCAAATCGACAGCGTTTACAGCGTGGACTACCAGGGTATCTAATCCTGTTTGCTCCCCACGCTTTCGCACATGAGCGTCAGTACATTCCCAAGGGGCTGCCTTCGCCTTCGGTATTCCTCCACATCTCTACGCATTTCACCGCTACACGTGGAATTCTACCCCTCCCTAAAGTACTCTAGACTCCCAGTCTGAAATGCAGTTCCCAAGTTAAGCTCGGGGATTTCACATCTCACTTAAAAGTCCGCCTGCGTGCCCTTTACGCCCAGTTATTCCGATTAACGCTCGCACCCTCCGTATTACCGCGGCTGCTGGCACGGAGTTAGCCGGTGCTTCTTCTGTAATTAACGTCAATGATATTATCTATTCAATAATACCCCTTCCTCATCACCGAAAGAACTTTACAACCCGAAGGCCTTCTTCATTCACGCGGCATGGCTGCGTCAGGGTTCCCCCCATTGCGCAATATTCCCCACTGCTGCCTCCCGTAGGAGTCTGGGCCGTGTCTCAGTCCCAGTGTGGCTGGCCATCCTCTCAGACCAGCTAGAGATCGCAGGCTTGGTAGGCCTTTACCCCACCAACTACCTAATCCCACTTGGGCTCATCTTATGGCAAGTGGCCTTACGGTCCCACCCTTTCATCTCTCGATTATACGCGGTATTAGCTGCAGTTTCCCACAGTTATCCCCCTCCATAAGCCAGATTCCCAAGCATTACTCACCCGTCCGCCACTCGTCAGCAAAAAAAGCAAGCTTTCTTCCTGCTACCGTTCGACTTGCATGTGTTAAGCCTGCCGCCAGCGTTCAATCTGAGCCATGATCAAACTCTTCAATTCAAAGTTCAATCGCTCAATAAACTGCTTAGCTAAAGTTTACACTTCTATTTAATATTAAACTCTTAATATTAAATCAGTATGAATTTTCAGTTATAAGCACCTATCAAGACTTCAATAATTAAAATTTTTTTCAAAATGAAATCAATCAACAAGTGCCCACACAGATTGTCTGATAAATTGTTAAAGAACAAAATTGGTCGGCGAGATAGGATTTGAACCTACGACCCACTGGTCCCAAACCAGTTGCGCTACCAAGCTGCGCTACTCGCCGACACTAAATAATTTGGGGTGGCTAATGGGACTTGAACCCACGACAACCGGAATCACAATCCGGGGCTCTACCAACTGAGCTATAGCCACCATCAACTTTAGTTTTTATTGCATTAAACCTCTGGCACGCTCGACAGGATTTGAACCTGCGACCTTTGGCTCCGGAGGCCAACGCTCTATCCAACTGAGCTACGAGCGCTCATCGCGTCGTTGCGGGGCGTATATTAATGAGTTACAAAACACTTGTCTAGTACTTTTTTGAAAAAAAAACTCATTAGATAGTTTTTTGTTCAATTTGGATAGGAATTTTTAAATATACGCCTATTTCTTATAAATTTGAAGTTATTTGATTATTTTATTACGCGAATTAAATACAACTAAAAATAACAATGCAACTAAAAACCCTATAATTGCCCCTGATATCCCCCAACACAAACGATTAGGTGAAGCAGGGTCGAGCGGCTGAGTCGGTCGTTTAGCATAACGATACGCCGTAAACTGCTCATCTAGTGGGCTGACGGCTCTCATCATTTGTAACTGTCCCTGCCAATCTTGCTTAAAATCAACTACATTTGATGTATTTTTCCCCAAGTTAAATTCTGTCGCATTCTTAACACGTTCAAATACTACTTTCCATTTTGTGATTAAATTACTATAGATAACTTGACGAGTTTCCTGATTAACATAATCAATAAATGCACTCAGTAATTCTGTAGCCAGTTTTGGATTTTCAAGCTCAAGAGTGATTGTATCAGCAAGTTCATTAGAATGCCCCATCTGAAATTTTATATTCTTTATTAACTTTTCTAATAAGGCAAGATCAATATGGGATTCACCTGTTTGTTTTTGTTTATAATATTCACTAGTCTGCCAAAAATGACGAATTAGATTGTCTGAATTTAACTGTCTTCTAAATTCATGATAAACAATATCTGTCTCATCTATGTTGTTATTATCTTGATCTTGAATAAATTGATAAGTTGAGGAAAGTGAGTAATAGTTACCTAATGAAACAACATTTGGTCTTTCTACTTTTGCCTCTGCAATCCAAGACTTATTCACAGAAAAACTACTCCCATAAGCAATAACAGCTCCAATAAGACTGATACTGATCATAGAAAAGATGTTTTTTAATAAAGTGCGGTCTGTTTTTTCAAAATTTTCTGTTTGAGTCATTATTTGCTCCTTGTTTGAATACGTTTTGCTCTTCTTTTCATTCGACGGATCCAACGTGTAATACGCCATGCACGAGTAATTGAGTAAGAATACATAAAAAATAAAAGGATGAAGCCACCAAACATGAGCCATTCATTAATATAGAAAATTTCCCCAAGAATTCCTATCACAGCACAAATTAGTGCAGCAAACGTAATAAGTAGAAATGCTTGTCTAGAAGTCAAACCTGCTCGCATCATAAGATGATGTATATGTAGTCGATCTGGGCGAAATGGACTTTTACCCTTACGTAATCGACGATACATAATGGCGACCATATCAATTAATGGAATAGCGATAATCCAAAGAGCGGTAACAGGATTCATAGGATGCCCTTTACCTTGTGTACTTAATAACAAAATCCAAATAATTGTAAAACCAATAAGAGTACTTCCAGCATCCCCCATGAATACTTTAAATTTAGCACCTAATGGAATACCGAGGTTCATCATAAAATAAGGTAAAATAGCAATAATTAGTGCAAAGCTCCAATAAGCTAGATCAAGTTGGTTATCCATAACCAACAAAATACCTATTGAAGCAAATGCGACACTAGATAAACCACCCAATAACCCATCAATACCATCAATCATATTAAAGGCATTAATTGCAGCAATAGTTGCTAATACTGTAATAATTAGACCTATTGAGCCAAGTGTTAATTGAAATGGTCCTATAATCTGCCCTAAATGATCTAAATACAGATTACCAAGATCAATCATCAACACCGCTAATATTGCTTGGACTCCTGCACGTAAAAATGGACTAATATCAAAACGATCGTCAATAATGCCTATAACTAATAAAATAAAAATACTAAATAGATAAAGCGTAGGCAGACGCATTTGCCCCCATTCTAATAAATAGAAACAAAAATTTCCGACAAACAACGAAATGCCACCTATGAGAGGGATAGCACCTTGATGTTTTTTACGGTAATTTGGCTTATCGACTAAACCAAATTTATTAGCAATAGGGCGCATGATAAGCAATGTTAAAAAAGCCCCTAAAAAAGTAACAAATAGACTCAACAACATTAGAAATTTCCTTTGAAGTTTTATGGGCGAAGAATACCATAAACCCTTTTTCTTCCATAAATATTTTTATCTATTTACCACTTTTTACAGTAAAATAAAAATAATTTGATTTATAACTTAGGATTTTATTATGACAACCTCTGCATCTTTATTTCAACGTGCACAACACACTATTCCTGGTGGCGTAAACTCACCAGTAAGAGCCTTTAAGGGCGTTGGTGGTACTCCTATTTTCATTGAAAAAGCACAAGGTGCTTATATTTTTGACACAGAGGGAAAACAATATATTGATTATGTCGGTTCGTGGGGACCTATGATTCTGGGGCATAATCATCCCACTATTTTAAATGCTGTAATAAAAACTGCAGAAAATGGTTTAAGCTTTGGTGCACCGACACTATTAGAGATCGAACTTGCTGAATTGGTTTGCTCTCTTATTCCATCTATGGAAATGGTTCGTATGGTCAGCTCAGGGACTGAGGCAACGATGTCTGCCATTCGGCTTGCTCGAGGTTATACTAAGCGAGATAAAATCATTAAATTTGAAGGTTGTTACCACGGGCATGCTGATTCATTATTAGTAAAAGCAGGATCGGGGGCGCTCACGTTAGGACAGCCAAACTCTCCAGGTGTACCAGCTGATTTTGCGAAACACACCTTGACCTGCCAATATAATGATCTTGAATCTGTCAAACAAGCATTTATACAATTTCCGAATGAAATTGCTTGTATCATCGTTGAACCTGTTGCTGGCAATATGAATTGTGTTCTACCTAAACCACATTTTTTACAAGGTCTACGAGAACTTTGTGATCAATATAATGCGGTATTTATTATTGATGAAGTTATGACAGGCTTCCGTGTTGCTTTAGGCGGAGCACAGTCTTATTACAATGTAAAACCCGATTTGACTTGCCTTGGCAAAGTCATTGGAGGTGGTATGCCAGTTGGCGCATTTGGTGGTAAAAAAGAAATTATGGAATATATTGCACCAACAGGTCCAGTTTACCAAGCAGGGACATTATCTGGTAACCCAATTGCCATGGCAGCTGGATTAGCTTGTTTAAATGAACTCAAACAACCAGGTAATGAACAACAGCTTACAGTACAGACTGAAAAATTAGCTTTAGGTCTAAAAACATTAGCAAAGAAACATCAAGTACCTTTTGTCGTTAATTACGTAGGCGGTATGTTCGGTTTATTTTTCACAGACCAAGAAGAGGTATCTTCTTATCAGGATGTCATGACATCTGACATACAAAAATTTAATAGTTTTTTCCATAATATGTTAGCAGAAGGTATCTACCTTGCACCTTCTGCCTTTGAAGCGGGCTTTATGTCTTTAGCCCATTCAGAGCAAGATATTGAACGTACTTTACAAGCTGCTGATATTGCGTTCGCCGCTTTAGCGGGTAATTAATCACAAAATATGACAAAAACAGACCGCACTTTTGTAAAGCAAATCTAAAGTGCGGTCATTTTTCAGTGGCTTTACTGACTTTCTAGTGCAAGACTTGATAAAGTCGATCTTGCAATTTTGCTCTTTCAGTTGCAGTAAGCGCCTTATTCTGATGATTAGTCAAAATAAAGAAATCTTCAGCTCTTTCACCAATTGTAGTAATTTTTGCATTCAGCAAATTCAATTTTAACTCACTAAATACTTGGCTCACTTTAGCTAATAAACCCGTTTGATCTAGCGCAAATAATTCCATTTCAGTCTGTTCTGGACGGTTTTCTTTTAAAAAACGGATCTCTGTTTTTACGTTAAAATGAGCTAATTTAGGATTAGGTAATACTGTATTTTTTATCGGCTGAGTTGTGCTAAGTGCTTTAGTAAGTGCTTTTTCTAAACTACGACGACGCTCAAATTTTACTAATTGACCATCTAATTCGGTCACAATAAAACTATCAAAGACATATCCATCATGACTCGTTATAATTTGTGCATCATGAATACTAAATTTTTTTGCTCCAATTGTGGTCACGACGTTATTAAATAAATTAGGTTGATCTTTACAATACACAAAAACCTCTGTTCCACCCTCTGAAAATCGATTACTAATTTTCACTAATAATTCTTGATTTGACTCACATAATAATTGTGTATGCCATGCAATTTGTTTTGGTGTATTACGCAAAAAATATTCATCTGGACATCTTTGCCAGATTGCTATGATTTGTTGTTCGTTAATTTCCGTATTCTGAGCTAACAATGCTAATGCTTGCTGACGATGTGTATCAATTTTTTGCTGATGATCAAGTAAACAATCCATACCTTGATCAAATTGTTGACGGGTAAACTGGTATAAAGTAGCAATTAATGTACGTTTCCAGCTATTCCATAATGTTTCATTCGTTGCACAAATATCAGCAACAGTTAAACAAGTCAAATAATCTAAACGGACTTGGTTTTGTACTGTTTCTGCAAAATTTAATACTACTTCTGGATCATGAATATCACGTCTTTGTGCCGTCACGGACATTAATAAATGTTCTTTTACTAACCATACTAATGTCTGAATCTCACGCTGATCAAAACCATGTAACTGAGCAAATTCTGCAACATCAATAGCCCCTAATTCAGCATGTTCTCCTCCCCTCCCTTTTGCAATATCATGAAATAATGCAGCAATATATACTAAAGTGCGGTCGTTTAATCGTGGAAATATTTGACTGCACACAGGATGTATTTGCTGACTTTCGGGATCTAAAAAATGCTCTAACTTCAATAAAGTGCGTAACGTATGTTCATCAACAGTATAACAATGAAATAAATCAAATTGCATTAACCCTGCTATATGATGCCATTGTGGTAAATAAGCATTTAATACTCCATATTTGTGCATAGGTACGAAAGCTCGCTCAATCGCTTTAGGTTGATTAAATAAACGTAAGAATTTTTCTCGTGCAATCGGATAATCACTCAGGCATCTATCTAATTGCTTAAGTGAAAGGTGTAGCTGACGCAATGTTGAAGAATGTATTTCAGCTTGATGATATTGGGTTAAATGAAAAAAAAGATCGAGAATTATTTCAGGTTGTTGTATAAAAATCTGAGGCTGTCTTAAGCAAATTGCATTATTTACGCGTTGAAAATAACTATCTAAGATTTGTATTTGAACAGTATCGTCAGTTTGTAAAAAATGTTCATGATAATGTTTAACTAACAAATCACTTAATAAAGAAATTGTTTGTAGTGCTTGAAAAAATGCTTTCATCATCTTCTCTACACCATGATTTGATGAAGCATCAAATCCCAATAATTCGGCAACTCGGATTTGCCTCTCAAACAAAAGGCGATTGTCATAGCGTTTTAACATTAAATGTAACGCAAAACGTACTTGGAATAAAAACTGCTGACTTTCTTGTAACAACCCATATTCTTCAGGATAAATAAAGCCTGATTTTAAAATATCATCTAAATTTTTAGCACCAGTATGGCGTAATGCTATCCAATACAATAAATGTAAGTCACGTAATCCACCTGGACTATGTTTAATATCTGGTTCAAGGTTGTAACTGGTATTATTATAACGTTGATAGCGTAAAGTACGTTCTTCTGTTTTGGCATAAAAGAAAATATCGCATGGCCAAAAATCAGCTCGTTGTACAAGATTCATTAATTGCTTAAATTGCGTTTTATTACCAATTAAATAACGAGCTTCTAATAAATTGGTTGCAATAGTGATGTCTTGTTGTCCTTCAATGTTGCATTCAGATAAAGTACGCACTGCATGCCCCACATCAAAGCCACTATCCCATAAAAATTGAACAAATTGACTAATTTGATGACTTGTTTTCTGATCAAGCGCTTGTTCAGTTAAAATTAAAAAATCTAAATCTGATAACGGAAACATTTCTTGACGACCATATCCCCCAACCGCAATAAGTGTTAACTGTGAGTTATCCGCTAATTGAAATCGTTGCCAAAGGTCACACAAAAGCTGGTCACAAAACAGGGTGCGATTCGCAATGAGCTCATATACGGAAAAACGGGCAAAATGTTGTTGCTCAAATTGTTTTAAATTTTCCTTCTGAATTTTAACCGCACTTGCTTGCAACTCTATCACTGGGGAATATGAAAAAAGCATACTTGCCTCAATATTAATATAAAAAATGGCTGAAAATTCAGCCATATTATCTAAGAGATTATTACAAATTCACCATAATACGTTCAATACGTCCTGTCGCGATTTCTTCATCACGAATTGTCATCACTTCACAGCCAGTTTCAGTCACAACAAGTTGATGTTCATACTGTGCTGAATGACTACGGTCTTTGGTTTTCACAGTCCAGCCATCTCCCATTAAACGAACTTCTTTTTTACCAGCATTGATCATTGGCTCAATAGTAAACACCATACCCGGTTGTAATATAACACCACCATCATCTGCATAATAATGTAAAACTTGTGGCTCACAATGAAACTCAGATCCAATACCATGTCCACAATATTCGCGTACCACACTAAATCCTTGGCTTTCAGTATATTTTTGTACAGCACGACCAATCTCATTTAAACGAATACCTGGCTTAACAGTTCTCAAGCCAACATATAAAGCTTCTTGTGCTGCTTCACAAAGTTTCTGACTACGAACATTGGTTTCACCCACAATATACATTTTGGAGTTATCGCCAAAATATCCATCTTTGATCACAGTCACATCAATATTGACAATATCACCGTGCTTTAAAATTTTATCATCGCGCGGAATCCCATGACAGACGACTTCATTAATAGATATACAAGTCGCTTTAGGAAAGCCATGGTAACCAAGACAAGCTGGAATAGTTTTTTGCTGCTCAACCATATATGAATGGCAAATACGGTCTAATTCTCCTGTGCTTACACCTTCTTTGACATAAGGTTCAATCATCACTAATACATCTGAAGCTAATTTACAAGCTTCGCGCAATTTCACAATTTCTTCTTCTGTTCTTAATGGAATTGCCATATTAAAATTTCTCTCCATAAAACTGACTTGTACAAGAATTATAACATTATATTCCTTAAAAATCCTTGATAAATTCTTGAACGGATTAGTCGGTTATTAGATAATACACAAATTCAGTTGAAATTATAGCGAGATAAATTATGACAGATATTTCTGTGCCATTAACCTTTACCGATGCGGCTGCAAATAAAGTAAAAACACTCATTAGTGAAGAAGAAAATCCGAACTTAAAATTACGTGTTTATATCACAGGCGGTGGTTGTAGTGGCTTCCAGTATGGCTTCACATTTGATGAAAAAGTTAATGAGGGCGATCTCACTATTGAGAAATCAGGTGTACAATTAGTTATTGATCCAATGAGCCTACAATATCTTATCGGCGGAACAGTCGATTATACAGAGGGTTTAGAGGGCTCTCGTTTTATCGTTAATAATCCTAATGCTTCAACAACTTGTGGCTGTGGTTCATCATTCAGTATCTAATATGGATTTTCAATTTACTTCTCAGTTAGGCTCAATTATCGTGAAATGTTCTATGGAACACGAGGCGATAGCTAATTGGTTTAATAGTGAAGTGCGGTCAGATTCTAATAAAATTCAAGACCTACTTCATCGACTCCAACTACTTAAAGCACAAGAGGAATTTACTTTAATTGGTCACGAATATACGCTTTTTGTTAATCAAGAGGAAATCATGGTTCGTGCGAATAATTTGATGATTGAAAATGATCAACCACTTGAAGATGACTTTCATTATTATGATGAAGAAAGCATCGCTTTTTGTGGAACGGATGATTTTATTCATTTATTACAAGCTTATTTAGATTTTACTCAACCATAATTCTTCGACCTCATTCGAGAATGCCCTATGTCAAAAGTAAAAAAAGCCAAATCGACACGAAAAAAATCTTGGTTCATATTATTCATTAAACTCGCCTTCACTTTGACCTGTCTATTAACTTTCTATGCGGTGTATTTAGATTGGCAAATAAGAACTAAAATGAATGGGCAAATTTGGCGCCTCCCAGCTGAAGTATATAGTCGGATTGAGAGTATCCGCCTTGAAGATCACCTAACATTCGAACAAGTAAAACAATTATTACTTGATAACGAATACCGCCAGACTAAGCTGATTGCAGCACCTGGTGATTTCAAAGTTGAAGACAATACTATCGTGTTATTACGCCGAGCATTTCCTTTTCCTGTACAGCCTGAAGCACAGCGTGTTTTTCGTCTACGCTTTCAAAATGAGCACTTAAATGTTATTGAAGATTTAATTAACCAACATACTATTTCAGAATTTCGCCTCGCACCTAAATTAATTGCAATGCTACAATCAGACAAAGAAGAACGTCTTGCAATTACCTTACAAAATTATCCACGTTTGCTCATTGATGCTCTGTTATTAACTGAAGATCGTCGATTTTACCAGCACGAAGGCATTAGTTTACTTGGTATTGCACGTGCAACAATAACCAATATCCAAGCAGGACATACCGTTCAAGGTGGCAGCACCTTGACTCAGCAACTAGTCAAAAATCTTTTTTTGACGAATGAACGAACATTAACTCGTAAACTAAATGAGGCTTTAATGGCGGTCATTTTGGATTGGCGTTATGATAAAAATCGTATTTTAGAGACTTATCTGAATGAGATTTATTTAGGACAAAGTGGTGATATACAAATTCATGGTTTTGAATTAGCTAGCTATTTTTATTTTGGACGATCGACACGTGAAATTAGCCTTGATCAGATTGCGTTATTAGTTGGAATGGTAAAAGGTCCATCTTTATACAATCCTTGGCGTAATCCTAAGAATGCGATAGAACGCCGTAATGTTGTGTTAGCGTTGTTACGAGATCATAAGGTGATCGGTGACGAACTTTACCAAATGTTAATTCAACGACCATTAGGCGTACAAGAACGTGGGCAAATAACACGTAAATATCCAGCATTCATTCAAACACTACAAGCCGAACTACGTGAACAATTAGGTGAAAATAAGGCTAGTAATTTATTAGGTGCGCGTATTTTTTCGACGTTAGATATCAAACAACAAACTCATGCCGAAAATGCTGTTGTCAATGCGACATCGACTTTGCAAGCTAAGCATAAAAATCCTCATTTACAAGCAGCTATGGTTATTGCTGACTATCGTTTAGGTGAAGTACGTGCATTAGTAGGTGGTTTACAAACACAATATGCGGGGTTTAACCGTGCATTAAGTGCCAAGAGACAAATCGGCTCCTTAGTGAAGCCCTCTATCTATTTAGCTGCACTTGCCCAACCCGAGCATTTTCGCTTAAATACTCCTATTCAAAACCAACCAATCACAATTAATATTAAAGGTAGCCCACCTTGGCAACCACGTAATTACGATCGCAAATACAGTGGTCCAGTGATGTTTATGGATGCCTTAGCTCGCTCATTAAATATTCCAACTGTGAATATCGGTATGCAAGTTGGTTTAACTAATGTCATTGAAACACAGCAAAAAATGGGGTGGGATAAAGTAAAAATTCCAAAAGTACCATCAACTTTATTAGGTGCTTATGCTATTTCACCTTATGAAGTTACTCATTTATATCAAGTCATTGCAAACCAAGGTCAAAAAATTCCATTAGCGACGATTGACAGTGTCACTGATCAACAAGGTAATTTATTATATCAACGTCGTTTAGAACCAGAACGTGTCGTGCCAGCAGAAGCAGCTTACCAGACACTGTATGCTATGCAACAAACCGTTGAACGAGGCACTGCACGTAGCTTGCAAACGCAGTTTGCCCATTTACACTTAGCAGGAAAAACAGGTACGACAAATGACGCACGTGATACATGGTTTGTTGGGATTGATGGCACACATATTGCCACAGTTTGGTTAGGGCGAGATGATAACGCTGAAACAAAATTGACAGGCGCTTCTGGAGCATTACAAGTATATAGAGACTACTTACAGCGTAATACTACACGTCCTCTGAATTTAGCCTCATTAGCTACAATAGAGTGGATAGGTATTAATGAACACGGTGCTTGGGACTGTACAAGTACACGTAAAATTCCTGTGTGGAGAAATAAAGAGCAATCTTTCTGTCAAACGACTGAATCTATACCATATAAACAAAATATTTGGGAGGTATTAGGTCCAGAATACCAATCGCCAAACCTACCTGCTCCAGTAGAAGAAGCAACGGCAAATTAATACATAAAGTGCGGTTAAAATTCTGAAAATTTCAACCGCATTTCATATGCACAATAAATGACTTACAAGTTTTTCAATTTATCCAAAGATGGGGCAAAATAGTAGCTACCTGTCACGGCTTTAGTAAAGCCTAACAAGCGATCGGTTTTACCGTCTTTTTCACCAAACATATTCAACAACTGCTGTTCAATATTATATAAAGTTGCACAATAAGCAATAAAGAATAAACCATGCTTACCACTCGCTGTACCATAAGGTAAGCTCTGACGTAAAATCTTTAACCCAACACCATTCTCTTTTAAATCTGTACGTCCTACATGAGATGTATCTAATTTGTTATCTAATTCAACACTATCAGGCTTTGTACGACCAATAACAGTTTCCTGTTTTGCTGTCGTTAGCTTTTCCCATTTAGTTAAATTGTGTTCATAGCGTTGTGTAAATACATAACTGCCATCAATATCATCGCCTTGTGCAATTAATGCCACTTCAGCACGCTTAGCATCCTGTGGGTTTTCAGTACCATCAACAAATCCTGTAAAATCACGCTCTTCAATCCAGCGGAAACCATGAATCTCCTGTTGAACATCAATTACATCTGCAAACACTGCCATAGCTGCTTGTGCAACAGAAAAGTTAACATCTGGACGTAATGATTGAATGTGAACTAATAGATCATATTGTGTCGCAGGTGCAGAAGCATCGCCTTTACCTAAAGTCATAAAAGGCTTTAATTCTTGCGCACTCTTTTCGCCTGCTAATTGTTTCCAAACTTTATCACCAAATGCGACAACTGCACCCAATCTAGTATCTGGAAATTGTTGTTGTAATTGGGCTAACTTTTCACAAAACTGACGACTTGCCTCTGGAATTGCAGCTAAGTTTGTAATATTTGCCTCTAAATAAATTGCTGCTTTACAATGTTCTAATAATATACCACTTTGCGCTGTCATGTTATTCTCTCTCTATCAAATCTAAAAAGTGACTCAAATTATAAGCAGTTATGCGTTTTTCAACAAATAAAGTTAGATAAAAGATCATAACCGCTTAGATTAAACTAATAGTGGACAGCTGAACCAGTTGAAATCATTTCTAATTGCATATTTTCACTAAATAATAAGATATCATGGTTTCCTAAAACAGTTGCAGAATCACCCTCAATAGATAATGCCGTGCCTTCTGGTAAGGCATATACTTTTGAATTAGGATTAACGATCAGAAATTCAGCTAGTCTTTCCTCTCGACTCTCACCATTATGTCCTTGTGGCTTACCAGAAATAAAATGTGGATTTATTTGATGTGGAAATAAATTTAAGGCATCGAATGATGGAGGATAAGTAATTGGCATATCATTAGTTGTCATAATAGAACAACCAGCAACATTTGCTCCCGCACTCCAACCAAAATAAGGCGTGCCCGATTCAACTTTAGCACGGATTGCTTCAATCAAGTTATGCTCATACATCCCTTTTAACAAACAAAACGTATTCCCACCACCAATTGCAATCACATCAGCTTGCTCAATCATATCTACATGTTTTGCTGCGCGATGAACAGAAATGATATTCACTTGAAGTTCAGCTAGTGCTTTTTGTACTTTTGCTTCATATTCATCATAAGATTGACGTACACCTGCATAAGGAATGAAGGCGACTGTTTTCCCCTGATAATCAGCTAAAAATTGTTTTAACCACGGGATCGTATGGACTAAATAATCGGTTTGTTGGTATTTAGAACCACTCATTAATAACATTTTTTTCATCATAAGCCTCGCTGTATTTTACACTTAATTAATGCTCTCATTATGCAATGCCTCTCAAGAAAGATAAAAATAAAGTTATGTATTTCGTGAGCGAAATCACACAATCCTGTCGTGATGTTAAATTTCCGTTAAGTCAAATTTAAGAACTCTGATAAAACTTGTGCTTTCAATCACATTTTCAACATGTTCTGTTTATTTTTGTTGCGAAAAAAATTCATAAGCGCATAATTGCATTAACGAAGATAATAATCACTATCATTTAGGTTAGTTATATGAGCCGTTTTCATTGGATGCGATATATTTTTTTCACTGTTATAGTTTTTCTCTTTTCCACTGCACAAGCCAAAGATAATTATGCACAATGGGTACAAGATATTGAAAGTCGCCTAGATAAAACTGCATTGTTATACCAGCAAAACAATATTGATGATGCGCGTACTGAAGTACAGATGGCGTATTTTGAAGTTTTTGAAAATCTAGAAGGTCCAATCCGAATTAATTTCTCCGCACAAAAAAGCTATCAAATGGAAGCCACTTTTGGCGAGATTCGTAAAATGATTGGTGAACAAAAACCACTTACGGAAATACAAAATAAAATTGATGGATTAAAAGCAGAGCTGCACGCTGTTTTGCCAGCTCTGACAGAAGGACATCAACTCAATGCTTCTGGACAACATGATGTTTATACTAATCAACACATTGCACAACATTGGCAACAAAGTTTTAAAATCATTGATGATTTATTAGCGCAAGCTATTACAGCTTATGAAAATAGTGATTTTACTCAAGCTAAAAAACTCGTCCAGCAAGCACAATATGATGGTTTTAAAAACTCAGAAATGGAAATGTCAATTCGTCAAAACCGTTCAGCCGCAATTTCTGCAGGAATTAACCAACAGTTTTATGATTTGATCCGTTTGAGTGATAAACCTGATCAAATAAATCATCTAGGCTACCAAATCACAGTATTACTGCAAGATATTGAAGAGCAATTACCTGATTTACCAACCACACGTGAGCATCAAGTTGCACAATCATCAGCAGTGCAACTCACTGATGATACACTAAATCAAGATTGGAATAAGATCACGACTGAAATCAATCAAGGTATCCAAAAAGCTATTGCATTATATCAACAAGGTGATAGTAAAAAAGCAATGCTTACAGTACAGGATACTTACTTTGATGTGTTTGAAAGTAGTGGTATGGAAAATAAAATTGGCTCGCGTGATAGCCAATTTAAAGCTAAGCTTGAAGGCTATTTCACTCGCTTAGTCAGCTTAATTAAAGCGAATGCCAGCATAAATCAATTACAAGAACAGGCCACAGGTTTAGCACAAGACCTGAATAATGCAGTAGATATGCTACAAGGTGAAAACCAAAGCCATTGGTCGATGTTCCTCTATAGCTTACTGATTATTTTACGTGAAGGTCTAGAAGCATTACTCATTGTAGCTGCAATTATCACTTATTTGATCAAAAATAATCATCAAGACAAACTCCCTGTAATTCGCCAATCTGTATATGTCGCATTAATAGGTAGCTTAATTACTGCGGCAATATTCCAGTTAGTCTTTTCAAATGCGGGGGCTAGCCGAGAGCTATTAGAAGGCTTCACTATGATGATCGCGGTAGTCATGTTATTCATGATGAGTTATTGGTTACTTTCTAAGGTTGAAGCACAAAATTGGAAACGTTATTTAGAAGGTAAATTATCTACTGCCCTAACTACAGGCTCATTAGTTGGTTTATGGCTAACTAGCTTTTTAGCGGTCTATCGTGAAGGTGCCGAAACTGTCCTGTTTTATTATGCTTTAGCTGGTGATGCCACAACTGCTGTGAGTTATTTCTATCTTTTGGCGGGCTTTTTTGTTGGCATTATTATTCTGGCAATTTGCTACTTCATCATGCGCTATACCGTCGTGAAATTGCCATTAAAACCATTCTTTATGTTCACCGGCATATTTATGTATCTCATGGCATTTGTTTTTGCAGGAAAAAGTGTTCTTGAGTTAATTGAAGGTAAATTATTTGAACCCACCCTCATTACAGGTATCCCTGAAATTAGTTGGTTAGGTATTTATCCTTATGTTGAAACATTACTACCACAAGTTGTTCTAATTTTTGCAGCAATTTTTGCTTTGTTTTATATGAAGTATCAAAGTAATAAAGCTATTTAATGTTATATATCAATACTTAAAGATTGAGAGGAGATTGAGTATGAAAAAAGCACTTTTCACAACAACCTTGTTAGCTAGCATTTTGGCTGCACCATCCGCATTGGCATTTAAAGAATATCCAATCGGTGAACCTGTCGAAATGAATGGTATGGAAATTGCAGCAGTATATCTACAGCCAGTGGATATGGAGCCACGTGGTATGGGGCTGCCTGCAGCAAAATCTGATATTCACTTAGAAGCAGATATCCATGCGATTAAAGGTAATGTGAATGGTTTCGGTGAAGGTGAATGGATGCCATATTTAACTATCAACTATACTTTAGTAAATACGGATACAGGTGAAAAACAAGAGGGAACATTTATGCCAATGGTAGCTGGCGATGGTCCACACTATGGTTTAAATATTAAAATGATGGGTGTAGGTAACTACAAATTGACATACCACATTGAGCCACCACCAAAAGCAGGTATGCACCGCCACACTGATGAAGAAACTGGTGTGGGTCGTTGGTGGAAGCCATTTGATGTAAGCTATGAATTTAAATACACAGGTTTAAATTGATAAAAAGATAAGGTGCGTGATAAACGCACCTTCGCTATTTGTTATCTACTCTTTTATATTTCCAATGACTATTTCCACATTAAAATAGTCATTGGAAATATTAGTATTTTCATTGAAATATCATTTCGGGCTGAATTCTACACGGATATATTATGAATTATTTTTTTACATTTTTATTGCAAAATCTACTACCTTTTGCCTTACTCCTTGGTTGTGCTTGGTCATATTATCCGCAAGTTAAAACCAAACCGCTTATTTGGCTCTCTATCATCAGCTTTACTTTAGGAGTGATAACAATTCTTCATCTGCCAAGAAGTCAAACTGTCAATTTAATCCTAACAAGCTTTATCCTAGTTAGCTTAATTTTGTTTTATATTTGCCAATTTTTTCACACCTATAAAATAGCCTATCTATGGCACGTACTACTAACATTTATCGCAGGAGTTTTTTGGGGAAAAGATCCTAATCTTTCTGCAATTACCAACACCGATGTTATCAATACTGATTTTATTTTGCATAGTAGTGCAATTATTCTTGGCATCCTACTCTGCTTATTCGTTACAATCTGGATTAATATTTTATTAAAGCAATGCAAAATACAAAACAGACTAACTGTACTCTCTTATTTTATTACAACATTAGTGACATTACTTCTGATTACACCACTATTTGGCGATCTACTACTGACTTTAATGAAATTACAGATAATAGACTTAACAAAACCACGCCTTAGCTTCGTTGCTAAATCAGGTAATATAGCCAACTTCTTTAACTACATTCATACTGTCATATTATTTATTGTTATTCTTGCGTTTACTATCAATATTCACTTCGTGCGAAAACATGCGATGCAACAGGAGTCTCAACCGATCGAAAAACGCAAAAAACAAGCCGCACTTTTAGTGTCACATCGCTTAATTTTTTGGGGCATAGTCATCATTTTCTTAATATTAAGCACTCAACTTTACTGGGATAAAATCGCCTCCCAACCGCCACGTTTATCTGAAGCAACACCTGTTCAAATGGATAACAATAACCAAGTCTCTATTCCAATTGAGAAAGTAAAAGATGGTAAACTCCACCGTTTTGTTTGGATTGCTGATGATGGTAAAGCAGTACGCTTCTTCTTAATTAATCGTTTACCCGATCGCCTCAGTTTAGCCGCTGTATTTGATGCCTGTATTTTATGTGGTGATCAAGGATATGTGATGGAAGGCGATCAAGTCGTCTGTGTTGGCTGTGGTGTAAGAATGTTTATTCCTTCCATTGGTAAACCAGGTGGTTGTAATCCTGTCCCTATTGAAAATTGGCAACAAAATGATACACATGTGATTATTACGAAAAAAAGTTTAGAAGAGGGATTAAACTATTTTTCTACTATCGTCGAAATTGATGTTATTGATCCTGTTGATCATACTCAACTAAAAAATACGAAAACAGAACATAAATATAGCTATGAAGGTAAAACCTACTTCTTTGCTAATGACAAAAACCTCAATTTATTCCGCGAAGCGCCAGAAAAATATCTCAAAATTGAAGGAGGTCAATAATGTTAACTCGTATGCTCATTCAGTCTTGGCGCTTTGGTTTAAAACGTAAATTACTGGCTATTGTTACCATTTTCCTCGCTGCGGGCTTAGTCTCTGCCTTACTCGCAGTCTCTATTGATATTGGCGATAAAATGGCTCACGAGCTAAAATCTTATGGGGCAAACATTTTAGTTGAGCCTGCCAGTAGTGCTATCCTGCCGCAAGATGTAAATGGAGCAAGCTCACTGGCAAGCCAAGACTTTCTTGACGAAAAAGAATTAGCCAATGTTAAAGACATTTTCTGGCGTAATAATATTGTTGGTTTCGCTCCACTTTTAAATGCAGAGGTACAGGCACAAAAAATCGATCAAAATGCAGTGCAAACAGTCCAAATTTTAGGCACATTCTTCGACCATCAAATTGCCATTCCCGATGAAGAGGATTATCACACAGGACAAAAGATCATTAGTCCATATTGGAAAGTTCAAGGCGAATGGGTAGATGATCGAAAAGATGATTTCACTGATCTCATCCCTGCTCTAATTGGTGAACAATTGTCAAAAACAACACAATGGCAACAAGGCGATCAAATACAACTTAACTATCAAGAGGCTGAATTTACTCATCAATTACGTGTTGAAATTAAAGGTATTCTTGCTACGGGTGGACAAGAAGAAAAACAACTTGTACTCCCATTAAGTGCGGTACAAGATCTACTAGGTTTACAAGGTAAAGTACAAGCAATTAAAGTATCGGCGCTTACCGTCCCTGAAAATGCACTTTCACGTAAGGCACGTGCAAATGTCGATGGACTAGATGCTGAAGAATATGACCGTTGGTATTGTACAGCCTATGTTTCCTCTATCTCACACCAACTTGAAGAGGCTATTTCAGGAGCTATAGTGCGTCCAATCTGGCAAGTTGCAGCATCTGAAGGTGTAGTCATTGAAAAAATTCAACTACTACTCGCTGTAGTCACAATTGCTGCCTTAATTGCTGCTGCAATGGGAATTGCCTCATTAATGACTACAACCATCATTGAACGAAGCAAAGAGATTGGTTTGATGAAGGCTCTTGGTGCATATCAATGGCAAATTGTACTCTTATTTTATTGTGAAGCTATCATTAGTGGATTATTAGGAGGTATTTCTGGTTGTATCGCAGGTTGGGGATTAGCAAAATTTATTGGTACCACATTATTCGGTGCACCACTAGATTTTGCATGGATTGTGGTGCCTTGCGTATTAGTACTCTCAATACTTATTGCTCTAATCGGTACATGGTTCCCTGCACATCGTATTGCACGCTTGTATCCAGTGGAGGTGCTTTATGGTCGCCAATAAGTCAAAATCTATGTTTTGGCGTTTAATTTTACGCGCTTTACGTTTACGCTTGCAGCGTGTATTTATCATCTTTGCAGCCTTAACCGTTGGTGCCAGCATTGTCACCGCAATGGCTGCCGTCTATTTTGATATCAATACGAAAATGAGCCAAGAGTTACGTACTTTTGGGGCGAATTTCTATATTGGACCAACTACCAGTGGCTTAATCCAAGAACAACAATTACAACAAATCCTTACTCAAGCGCCGCAAGGTTTGATCACTGCAGCAAGCCCCTACTTATATGGTATTACACGCAGTGAACTAGAAAAAATTGTCCTCATGGGAGTATGGTTTGAAGATATGAAAACTTTAGCGCCCTACTGGCAAATTACAGGCTCACAAATTGGCGTCAATTTTGATGACCGTAATGCAATGATTGGTAAAACATTAGCAGAACGCTTAAATTTAAAAGTGGGAGATAAAATTACACTTAGTAAAAATGCTGTAGAAAAGCAGAGTTTTAATATTAAAGCTATCATTGAGTCAGGTGATGCTACTGACAATATGTTAATTGTCAACTTAGAATTTGCTCAAAATTGGTTAGAAAAAGAAGGGCAAGCAACAAACGCCTTATTAAATGTTAAAAATGATCAAGGACAAGTGGAAGCCTTTGCAACACAATTACAGCAACATTATCCTGATTTAGAAATTCGCCCTATTCGTAAAGTTTCTGCTTCTGAAGGGCAAATTTTAGATAAAATTAAAGGCTTAATGGGTTTAATATCAATCGTTATCTTAATTCTTGCCACATTATGTGTGAATACGACATTAATTGCGATTGTTGGTGAACGAGCGAAAGAATTTGCATTACAAAAAGCATTAGGCGCTAAACAACAAGATATTATTAGGCAAATTGGCACAGAAACATTCATTATTGCACTTTGTGCTATTATCACGGGATTAATCATCGGCTATTTACTAGCACAAGTTCTAGGATTGACTGTTTTCAAAGCCTATATTGATATGCGATTACCTGTTATACCTATTACGATTATCTTATCATTATTAGTCGCATTCATTGCTGTCATTGTACCAACACGACGCGCTTTAGATATCCAAACTGCCAATATATTAAAAGGCGAATAATGTGCTATAACACAATTGTAAAAATATAATACAGTACAGCAGAAAACCTCCTGTAGTACTCACTTAGCAAAAGGTAGACTATGTCAAACTATGTCATTGAAACACAGCATTTATACAAACGATTTGATCAAGTGACCGCACTTGAAGATATCAATATCCAAATAAAACAAGGTGAATTCGTTGCAATTATGGGGGCTTCTGGCTCAGGTAAAACTACATTAATGAACATTCTCACAGGCTTAGATACAGCGTCTGAAGGGAAAGTTATCTTAGATGGTATTGATGCGGCACAACTCGATGAGGTTGGTCGGCAACGTTTTCGGGCTGAAAAAATTGGTTTAGTATTTCAACAATTTCATTTAATCCCATATCTCACTGCACTTGAAAATGTCATGCTAGCTCAACACTACCATAGCGTGATTGATGAAGAGGCAGCCAAAGTAGTACTAAAACAAGTAGGGCTAGATCATCGTTTTGATCATCGACCAAGTCAGCTATCAGGTGGGGAACAGCAACGAGTATGTATTGCCCGAGCATTAGTTAACCAACCACCTGTCATCTTCGCAGATGAGCCAACGGGAAATCTGGATGAAAAAAACGAACAACTCGTGCTAGATTTATTGATTGAATTGAATAAGCAAGGTAGAACTGTTGTCATGGTGACGCATAATCCAGAGCTAGGCAAGTTAACACATCGTACAATTTTCTTACAACATGGTAAGTTTCTACGAGAAGAACATAATGAAAATTAATGAGCTTCTAACTTCATTACTCAAACTCATACTGCTAAGTGCGGTCTGTTTTTCTTTGATGTCATGTAAAGAGCAACAAGCTGTTGTTGGGCAATCCGCTCCAGATATTGCAGCATTTGATTTACAAGGGAATAAAGTGAGTCTCTCTGATTGGAAAGGAAAAACGATTATCCTTAATTTCTGGTCTGAAACTTGTGGAATTTGTATTAATGAATTGAAATCATTTGAACAATTTATGCAAAATTACCCTAACAATAATTTACATATTATTGCAATGAATATTGATGGTGAGAAAATAGATACTCAAGCTACTGTAACTAAAAGGAAAATTCAGCTTCCAGTAGTTAAAGATCAACTTAAGATCAGTGCAGAACGCTATCAATTAATTGGTACCCCCACCTCTTTCGTTATTGACCCAGAAGGGAAAATCCTTTATAAATTCGAGGGCTTAATTCCCCCTAAAGATTTACATTTACTCTTTAAAGGCTAAATAATGAAAAAAATTTACTCTACTCTATTAATTATGAGCTGCGCAATTTCAACAGCACAAGCAGAAGTAAGCGCAGAACGTGGAAAGCAATTATTCAAACCTTGTGCATTTTGTCATGGTAATAATGCGGAAAAATCAGCATTAAATCAATCACGGCCACTAAAAGACTTAGCGGCAAACGAGATTATCAATGCATTAAAAGCACGTAAAGATGGGCAAGTTGTAGGTGCTGGCAATGCCGCTAAATCTCGCTTATCTGATGAAGATATGCAAAGTATCGCGAAATTTATCGAAACATTAAAATAGAATTAACTTTGATGGCGTAATAATAGTACGCCATTTTCTTACACTTTCAGCTAAACAAAATCGTATGACCCGAATTAATCTTGTATCACCAACTGAACTTTGCGACCAGCACTTACTTGCAGAACATCGTGAATTAACTCGTATACCGAATGCAGTGGCAAAAGGAAAATATGATTTAACTGGTCAACCCGATGATTATAAATTAGGTACTGGACATGTTCGTTTTTTCTTTAATAAACTCACTTTTCTAAAAAAACGTTATGATTTATTACATCGCGAATGTAAAGCACGTGGTTTTAATGTGCAATACATTTGGCCACAGAACTTACCTACTGATAAAAAATTGTGGTTAGATTATCAGCCAAGCGAACAGGCATTAAAAATAAACCAAGCACGTATTTTAGAAAGAATGCCTGCTAAAGCTCGATTTACACCTGCCAAATTATAGTTTAAATAACCAATCGTCTTCCTTTGGCATTTGCAAATAAAAACCTTGCTGTTGAATCTGTTCTAATACTTGTTTTTTATCTGCATTAACCAAAAGTTTATTGCCTGCGAGATTAAACATCATCACAAAAATAGGCACACCAAACGCCTCTCTTAATCCTTCTGGTACAGGATCAAATTGCTCTCGCTTAGCAACATATAAATATGTCCCAACTCTTCGTTGACTTTTATAAATTGCACATAACATTGATTTACTTCCAATTTTGGCAAAAAAGATTTGCTGATCCTAACACAATTCTTTATGATTGAAACAGACAATTTGTTTATTTGGACTCAATTATGGCACAGGATATTGTAGAATTTCGCACAGGACAATTTTCATCAATTTTTATTACATTAAATAGCTCAAGTCTTACCGTCATCAAACGTTCATTAGCCCAAAAAGTCAAATCATCGCCATCTATTTTCCAAAATATTGCCGTTATCCTTCAATTTACATCCGCTCTTGAAAAAGTGAATTTAGAGATTCTAAAATCGCTTTTCGCAGAATTTAATATCCAAATTATTGGCGTATCTGATTGGAAAAACCACCTACAAAAAGAACTCATTATAGCAGCTGGTCTTCCTTTATTAGGAAAAAGTGGAGAATTTTCTGATATCTTACCTGAACCACGTTATTTACCCGTCAAAATCATCGATCAACATGTTGAAAATAAACAAGTTATTTATGCTAAAAATAGTGATTTAATTATTCATGGTAATGTTGAGCAAGGTGCTGAGGTCGCTGCTGATGGAAACATCCATATTTATGGAAAACTGTTAGGCAGAGCAATGGCTGGTGTAAATACTAATTCAGGCTCTGTCTATACTCAATACTTAAACGCTGAATTTATTGCCGTCAGCAGCCGCTTCCTATATCAAGAAAAGATACCTGCAGAATATCTATATAAAGCAGTACGTATTTTTGCTGAAAAAGATAAATTAAACTTTCAATATTTACTCAGCCAATAAAATAAATAACAATCCGCCCGTAAAACGGGCGGTTTTTAGGCCACCCTATAAGGGCCTAGTACTTCACATGCCCCTCAAGGGGCATGTGAAGTCTGACAACCGTTCAATAACTCTGTTGCCTACCCCTTAAAGGGGTCCATATATTCTTTCTTCGATAAATTATCCTGAATCATATCTTCCTTTTCCTGATTTCGGATATATTCCTCTACAATTTTTGTATTTAAACCTACTGCACTTACATAATAGCCTTTCGCCCAAAAATTTCGATTCCCATACTTATATTTTAAATTTGCATGTCTTTCAAATATCATTAGCGATGACTTACCTTTTAAATACCCCATAAAACTTGAAACGGCCAGTTTTGGAGGTATCCTTAACAGCATATGGATATGATCTTTCATTGCATATGCCTCTATTATCTCTACATTCTTGTAGTGACATAATTGTCTTAGTATCCCTCCTATATCAACTCGCAATTTTCCATAAATTGCTTTTCTCCTATACTTAGGGATAAAGACTATGTGGTACTTACAGTTCCATCTTGTGTGTGATAGACTTGAATCGTCATTGGATTTACTTGCCATGACTTATCCTCCTATATGTTGAATTTTGGTTGTCAGCCTTGTTCATTATAGGAGGATGTTTTGTTCTGCTCACCGCTTAAGCTTTTCTGTTCCATACGCAAAGCGTATGGTTTTTATAGCTAGACTTTGTCTAGCTATAAATCAAAAAACCACCTTTTTCAAGGTGGTTTTTATCACTTAGAATTATTGTTTCGGTAAAACAACTTCTTCTGCTTTTTCTTTTACCTCTTCTTTCATTTCAGCTGCTTTTTCCGCTGTAGCATCTTTTGCTTCCGCCATCGCTGCTTTCGCTTCTTCCATTTTAACAGCAGCAGCTTCTTTCATTTCTGTGGCTTTTTCTGCTGCAGTCTCTTTTGCTTCTGTCATCGCTTCCTTCGCTTCTTCCATTTTAACAGCAGCAGCCTCTTTCATTTCTGTGGCTTTTTCTGCAGCAGTCTCTTTTGCTTCTGTCATTGCTGCTTTCGCTTCTTCCATTTTAACAGCAGCAGCCTCTTTCATTTCTGTGGCTTTTTCTGCTGCAGCCTCTTTCATTTCTGTGGCTTTTTCTGCTGCAGCCTCTTTTGCTTCTGTCATTGCTGCTTTCGCTTCTTCCATTTTAACAGCAGCAGCTTCTTTCATTTCTGTGGCTTTTTCTGCAGCGGAATCTTTAACTTCTTTTGCGGCTTCAACTACTGAGTTTTTCACTTCACCCGCTGCACTGACTACGGTCTCTTTTGTTTCAACAACGCTAGCTTTTGCTTTCTCTACTTCTTGACTCGCTTTGCTATCTTTATCAAAACAACCTGTTACAGTTAAACTCGCACCTAATACTAATGCAGCTAATACTGATTTTTTCATCATTTCTCCTAAACTTTACTAAAGTTTTCAAATAAAAAACTCACAAAGAATATCACTTTGCTGGATATAGTGTGTATTAAATTACATAAAAAAGAAATCATTATTTACATTTTTTACGAAACAAAAAATAATTTTTACAACAGTAAAATATTTGAATGAACAAATAACAAATTGAATTTAATGAAAAAATAGATAAATCTATTTATTTTATGTGAAGTAATGTAAATAATTGAACTTTCAAAATTGTTTAAATTTAATACAAAAATATTGAATACCATTATCTTATGATAATGAATTATTCTGGATATTTTGTCTTTACTACAGTCCCCATCTCACCATCCCATTCAATTTGTGCAATAGTTGAAGGATAAAAGCTCACTGAATTACGCCCACATAATGCGGCAACAATTTCCCCCACTAAAGGTAAATGTGAAACGAGCAGAACAGATTCAATGCCTTGTTCAGCTAAAACACTAAGATAGCTCACGACAGTATGTGCATTGCCATAAGGTGTAATTGCATCCCAAGTTTCAACTTTGCTTAATAGCTGATCATTATGGATTTGATTGATCTGTTCAAAAGTTTGTTGTGCCCTAATATAAGGGCTCACAATTACATGTCCTAAAAGTGCGGTCGATTTTAGCCAAGTTCCTTGTGCAATAGCTTGCTGTATTCCACGACTATTCAAACAACGATCTTTATCGGATCTTGACATCAATTCTGCTTCACCGTGACGCATCACAAAAATATCCATAGAAAATTCTCAATAAGACAAAAACAAACTGAGCACAATAAGGCTCAGTTGATAAACCATGAAATGATCAATTTGCGCGAACAGCATCCGCAATTTCTTCTGCACATTGTTGAGCAAGCTCTCCATCTTCACACTCGACCATTACTCGAATTAATGGCTCAGTACCTGATTTACGTAATAAAATACGCCCTTTCCCAACAAGTCTTTTTTCAACATCAGCAGCAATAGCCTTTACTGCATCTGTTTCAAGTGGATTAGAACCACCAACAAAGCGCACATTAATTAATACCTGTGGAAACAATGGCACAGCACTTGCTAATTCATTTAAAGATAATTTATGCTGAACCATCGCGGTTAATACTGCTAATGAAGCAATAATACCATCCCCTGTCGTATTTTTATCTGCAATGATAATATGACCTGAATTTTCACCACCATATAACCAACCTTTCTCTTGCATTTTTTCTAACACATAGCGATCACCTACATTAGCACGCACAAATGGTATAGCAAGTTGCTTGAGTGCTAATTCAAGGCTCATATTGCTCATTAATGTGCCAACTACACCACCTTTTAGGTTACCAGCACGTAATGCTTCACGTGCAATAATAAATAAAATTTGATCACCATCTACTTTATTACCTAGATGATCAACCATAATTAAGCGATCCCCATCACCATCATAAGCTAAGCCAACATCCGCTTTTACTTCTAGTACTTTATCTTGTAATGCTTTAATATCTGTTGCACCACATTTTTCATTAATATTCATGCCATTGGGTTTAGTTCCGATCTCAATGACTTCTGCCCCTAATTCACGCATAACATTAGGTGCAATGTGGTAAGTCGCGCCATTTGCACAATCGACAACAATTTTATAATTTTCAAGGCTCAAATGTGCAGGAAAGGTTCCTTTGCAAAACTCAATATAACGACCAGCAGCATCAGTAATACGGCTCGCACGACCAAGATCAGCTGATTCAACGCAATCCATCGATTGGTCAAGCATTGCTTCAATCGCCTCTTCAACATCATCAGGTAATTTAGTTCCCTGTGCTGAGAAAAACTTAATTCCATTATCATAATAAGGATTATGTGATGCAGAAATAACTATCCCTGCTTCTGCACGAAAAGTACGTGTCAAATAAGCAATCGCTGGAGTTGGCATTGGTCCCGTAAATGCCGCAGATAGTCCAGCAGCAGCTAGACCAGCCTCTAATGCTGATTCGAGCATATAGCCAGAAATGCGAGTATCTTTACCAATTAATACAGTACGTGAACCTTGTGTTGCCAATACTTTACCCGCAGCCCAGCCTAATTTAAGTGCAAAATCAGGAGTAATTGGTGCGCTACCTACTTTTCCACGCACTCCATCTGTGCCAAAATATTTACGTTCTGCCATTTTAATTGTCCCTTTAATTAAATATATTGTTGTGTCTCTTGCCAAATTTTTAGTGCATCTGCTGTTTCGTCCACATCATGTACCCGCAAAATCTTTGCACCATTCATCGCAGCAATCAGAGCCCCTGCTACACTACCGATCATTCGTTGATCTACTGTTTTATTTAACACAGCACCAATCATCGACTTTCTTGACAACCCAGCCAATACAGGTCGCCCTGCTGTACAAAAGTGCGGTAAGTTTTGGAGTAATTTATAGTTATGCTCAACAGTTTTACCAAAACCAAATCCCATATCCCAAATGATATTTTCTTTACGAACACCAGCTTGGATACATTCTGCTGTACGTTGTTGTAAAAAAGAAAATACCTCTGTCACAACATCATCATACTGTGGAGCATTTTGCATTGTACGAGGCTCTCCTTGCATATGCATAAGACATACTGGTAAATCAAGCTGTACTGCTGTTTTTAACGCATTTTCTTCACGTAAGGCTCGAATATCATTAATTAAATCCATACCAACTTGTGCTGCGGCTTTCATGACTTCAGATTTTGAGGTATCTACTGAAATCCAACAATCAAAATTGTAACTGACTGCTTCAACAACAGGTATAACACGTACTAACTCTTGCTCAAGACTTACTTCATCAGCCATCGGTCGTGTTGATTCGCCACCAATATCAATAATCGTCGCGCCCGCTTTAAGCATTTTCTCTACATGAAAAAGCGCTTTATCCAAAGAAAAGAATTGTCCACTATCAGAAAAAGAATCAGGTGTAAAATTAAGAATACCCATAATTTGAGGGGTTGATAAATCTAGGACTTTATTATTCGCGTATAGTTTCATTGATTATTGCCATGAGAAAAATTGTTGCTAATTATAGCGAAATATGAACAGGGAAAAAATAACTTCTTACAAAACGAGTAATAAAGCTAACAAAAAACCTCTTTAACTTGCATTAAAGAGGTTTTATCTATGAGGATTTAATTTATTCTAAGATTCTTTAGTTTCTGTCTCTTCAGCTTTTTCAACTGTACTGTCTTGTTCAGTATTGCTAGTTGATTTTGCTTGTGAACGTTCAGTTTCTTCCCAGCCTGATGGTGGCGTAACAGGTTGACGCTGCATGAGCTGTTCAATTTGTTCTTCTTCAATAGTTTCATATTTTACCAATGCGTCTTTCATCGCATGTAAAATATCCATATTATCAACTAAGATCTGTCTTGCACGCTCATAATTACGTGTCACAATGGCTCTCACCTCTTCATCAATCAGATGCGCTGTTTCATCAGACATATGTTTTGCTTTCGCCATTGAACGCCCTAAAAACACTTCACCATCATCTTCTGAATACAGAATAGGACCAAGTTTGTCAGAAAAGCCCCATTGTGTCACCATATTACGAGCAATATTAGTTGCTACTTTAATATCATTTGAAGCACCCGTTGAAATATTTTCTTCACCATAAATAAGATCTTCAGCTAAACGCCCAGCATACAGTGTAGATAACTTACTTTCTAATTGTTTTTGACTGATACTGACTTGATCGCCTTCTGGTAAAAAGAAAGTCACACCTAATGCACGGCCACGTGGAATGATCGTTACTTTATGTACAGGATCATGTTCAGGTACTAAATATCCAACAATAGCATGACCCGCTTCATGGTAGGCAGTAGATTCTTTTTGTTTCTCTGTCATAATCATAGTACGGCGTTCAGGTCCCATATTAATTTTGTCTTTCGCTTTTTCAAACTCAAGCATTGTGACTAAACGCTTATTCGTACGTGCCGCAAATAAGGCAGCCTCATTAACTAAATTGGCTAAATCTGCTCCTGAATAACCAGGTGTACCTCTCGCTAATGTCATTGCGTCCACATCAGGTGCAATTGGCACTTTACGCATATGTACTTTTAAGATCTGCTCGCGACCGCGTACATCTGGCAAGCCGACAACAACTTGACGGTCAAAACGACCTGGGCGAGTCAGTGCAGGGTCTAGTACATCTGGACGGTTAGTTGCTGCAATCACAATTACTCCTTCATTGCCTTCAAAACCATCCATTTCGACGAGCATCTGGTTTAAAGTTTGCTCACGTTCATCATGACCTCCCCCTAAACCTGCACCACGTTGACGACCAACAGCATCAATTTCATCAATAAAGATCAAACAAGGTGCATTCTTCTTCGCTTGTTCAAACATATCACGCACACGAGAAGCACCGACACCAACAAACATCTCGACAAAATCTGAACCTGAAATGGTAAAAAATGGGACTTTTGCTTCCCCTGCAATTGCTTTTGCTAATAATGTTTTACCTGTTCCTGGTGGACCAACCATTAAGATACCTTTAGGAATCTTACCGCCTAATTTTTGAAATTTGGCAGGATCTCGTAAAAAATCAACAATTTCACCTACTTCTTCTTTCGCTTCATCACAGCCAGCAACATCGGCAAAGGTCGTTTTGATTTGCTCTTGCGTCATCATACGCGCACGGCTTTTACCAAAACTCATCGCTTTGTTACCACCACCTTGCATTTGGCGCATAAAGAACAACCAAACCCCAATTAACAATAACATTGGGAACCAAGAAATTAAGATTTGTGAGAAGAATCCACGTTTTTCAGGTGGAGTACCTTCAATTTTGACTTTTTTATTTAATAAATCATTTAATAACTTGTCATCATTTAATGGCATCACAGTGGTATACTTTGAACCATCCGCTTTGGTCACATAAATTTCGTTGTAATCAAAACGAGCTTGACGAACCTGATCATTACCTAAATCAGTAATGAAAGTTGTATAGTCAGTGGAATTTCCTGACGAAGTCGAATTAAAGCCTTGGTATGCAGTCATCATCACGACAGCAACTACAATCCAAAGGACTAAATTTTTTACCATATCGTTCAAGGTTTAACCTCTTTTTGTCTAACGTTAATAATTTGTTGCAAGATTACTATATTTGTTATGAAATTGGAAATTATCTTATCAATAGCTAATATTTAGCGAAATGACTTTCAAAATTGAATTTTTCTAATATTTATAACCTGTTGCAACAATATACACCTCACGAGAACGTCCTCGAGAAGCCTCAGGTTTCCGTACTTTTACAACACTAAAGAGAGAGCGGATCTCTTTTAAGTATTCATCAAAACCTTCACCCTGAAAAACTTTGACGACAAAGCTACCTTTTGTCGCTAATACTTGCTTACACATATCTAATGCAAGTTCTACTAAATACATAGCACGTGGAATATCAACTGACGGCATACCACTAAAATTTGGCGCCATATCAGACATCACTACGTTTACTTTTCCTTCACCAACACGGTTTAACAAGGCAGATAACACATTTTCATCACGAAAATCACCTTGTAAAAAATCAACACCAGCAATTGGATCCATTTCTAGTATATCACAGGCAATAACACGTCCTTTATCACCAATTTGGCTCACAACATATTGTGACCAACCGCCTGGCGCAGCACCAAGATCAACCACTGTCATGCCAGGCTTAAATAGGTGATCTGTTTGTTGAATTTCATCTAATTTAAAATAGGCACGTGAACGCAATTTTTGCTTATGTGCTTTTTGTACAAAAGGATCTTTAAAATGTTCATTTAACCAGCGAGAAGAGCTTGCTGAACGTTTTTTCTTTCCCATAAATGACTTCTATTACCTAAATGTTTTTTGAATATGGGGCATTATACACAAGTTTCAAGGCTAATTTAGTAGAAAAAATAGATTACAGAATAAATTAAATTGCAAATTTCGCTTTTCTAGTTATTCGCAAATACAATTGATTTATAACAACCCACACTTCTCTTGCTTACTTTGCCTTTAAACTGTCATAAAACTGTCATATTTCCTCTCTAAAATATCTCACGCTACTACAAAGTAGTGATTATAAACTTAAAAGGAGTAATATTTATGACCAAACGTGTAATGCTTTTATCTATTCTTTTAGGTGCATTCACTTTCACTGCTAATGCGGAAACAATTACGGGTGCAGGAGCATCTTTTCCTTACCCAATTTATGCTAAATGGGCATCAATGTATGAAAAACAAACTGGCCATAAAGTCAATTATCAATCTATTGGATCAGGAGGTGGACAACAACAAATCATTGCCAAGACAATTGATTTTGGTGCCTCAGATGATCCAATGAAAGCAGAACAACTCACACAACATCAACTTCTTCAATTTCCAGCAATTATTGGCGGTACAGTCCCTGTCATCAATATCCCTGAAATCAAAGCTGGAGAACTCAAACTGTCAGGTCAGGTACTTGCTGATATTTTTTTAGGCAAAATCAAAAAATGGAACGATCCTGCTATCGCTGCTCTAAATTATGGTATGGCATTGCCCGATAAAACGATCATTGTTGTGCATCGTTCAGACGGTTCAGGCACCACATTCGGTTGGACCAACTATTTATCTAAAGTGTCAACAGAATGGCAAGAAAAAGTAGGACAAGGTAAATCCGTGAAATGGCCAACAGGACAAGGTGGAAAAGGTAATGAAGGTGTTGCTGCTTATGTCAGCAAAATCAAATATTCCATTGGCTATGTAGAATATGCTTATGCTAAACAAAACCATTTATCTTGGACAGCTTTACAAAATAAAGCAGGTCAATTTGTTCAACCTTCAAGTGATAGTTTTATGGCAGCTGCTGCTAATGCTAATTGGGAAAGTGCGGTCGGAATGGGTGTGATTTTAACGAATGAAGAGGGAGAAAAATCATGGCCAATTACAGCAGCTAGCTTCATCTTATTACATAAAAATGCTGAAAAACCAGCGCAAACTAAATCAGTATTTGATTTCTTTGATTGGGCATTTAAACAAGGGAAACAAGCAGCAATAGAGCTTGATTATGTCCCCTTACCTGACGAAGTCATCAATAAAATTCAGCAACAATGGAAAACCGATGTAAAAGCAACGAATGGTACTGTTATTTGGCACTAGGGGCTTAGGGCAGATATCCTCTGCCCTTCTCATTAAAATAAGATTAAGAAGGTGATTATGTCACTCAATCATAAAACACAAACAGAACTGAACAAGCTAAATCATCATTTCATTGAGCTTTTTTTTAAAAACATGACACGCTTTTTTGCCGTATTCGTTTTTTTAATCTTAGCCGCTGTGATGATTTCGTTAATTATTGGAAGTTGGGATTCATTAAGTCAATTTGGACTCAGGTTTCTTTGGATAAATGATTGGAACCCCGTACAAAATAGCTATGGGGCACTAGTCCCAATTATTGGGACTTTGATTACTTCATTTTTAGCTCTGCTGATTGCGGTCCCTATTTCTTTTGGTATTGCAATCTTTCTTACAGAATTAGCACCAGAATGGTTGAAACGACCAATTGGTACTGCGATTGAAATGTTGGCTGCAATTCCTTCGATTATTTACGGGATGTGGGGGCTATTTATTTTTGTTCCACTCTTCCAAGAACACCTTCAACCAAATCTGATCGATTGGTTTGGTGAGCTACCTATACTGCATTATCTATTTTCAGGCGCCCCTTTTGGTATCGGTTTATTCACGGCAGGTTTAGTCCTCGCAATTATGATTATTCCGTTTATTGCGTCTGTAATGCGAGATGTTTTTACAATTGTACCTGCAATCTTAAAAGAATCTGCTTATGGATTAGGAGCAACAACTTGGGAAGTCATGTGGAAAGTTGTATTGCCGTACACTAAAACAGGCGTTGTTGGTGGAATAATGCTTGGTCTTGGGCGTGCATTAGGTGAAACAATGGCTGTGACATTTGTTATTGGTAATGCCTTTCATTTACCTGAATCCTTATTTTCTCCCTCGACTTCTATTGCATCCTCCATCGCAAACGAATTTAACGAGGCAAGTGGTTTACAGAAAGCAGCCTTGATGGAGCTTGGTTTAATTTTATTCCTAATTACTACTATTGTGTTATCACTCTCCCGCCTCTTAATTATGCGTATTGAGAAAAAAGAAGGGCGTCGCTAATGAGTAAAACTCACTTCCATTGTCGTAAACTCAAAAATAAATTTATGCTAACTCTCTCCTTTCTTGCCGTGGGATTTGGATTATTTTGGTTATGTTGGATTATTTTGACTTTGATTACTAAAGGCATTCCAGCACTTTCTATACAATTATTTTTACAGCCAACACCCGCCCCTAATGAATCGGGTGGTCTTCTCAATGCAGTTATTGGTTCTACCATGATGATTATCGTCAGTACCGCCATTGGGACACCTATCGGCATTCTAGCAGGTACCTATTTGGCAGAATACGGCCGTTATAGCAAATTAGCGAAAGTGACAAGGTTCTTAAATGATGTCTTACTTTCAGCACCGTCTATTGTGATTGGCTTATTCATTTATGCCATTTATGTGTCACAAGTGAAACATTATTCAGGCTGGGCTGGCTCATTGGCACTAGCGATGATCATGATTCCTGTTATCGTACGTACTACAGATAATATGCTCAATTTAGTACCTAATAATTTACGTGAAGCTGCTGCATCATTAGGTTGCCCACAATGGCGTGTGATAACGATGATTTGTTATCGTGCAGCACGTTCAGGGATTTTAACAGGTGTGCTCCTTTCTATTGCACGTATTTCAGGTGAAACCGCACCGTTGTTATTTACTGCTTTGTCAAACCAATTTACTTCATTCGATATGAATGGCCCAATGGCAAATATTCCTGTTGTGATTTATCAATTTGCTGCCAGCCCATTCCAAGACTGGAATGAACTTGCTTGGGCAGGTGCTACGCTGATCACCCTGTTTGTTTTATTACTCAATATTTTTGCTCGTGTTTTCTTCCCACAGAAAACGAAATAATCAATGGAGATACAAAGAATGACTAATCACATTGTAAAACCAGAAGAAACAAAATTAGAAATTACTGATCTTAACTTTTACTATAATGACTTTCACGCATTAAAAAACATCAATATGCGTATTGCTAAAAATAAAGTTACCGCTTTTATCGGGCCATCTGGTTGTGGTAAATCGACATTATTACGCTCATTTAATCGTATTTTTGAGCTCTATCCCAATCAACGTGCAACAGGTGAAATTAAATTAGATGGGGAAAACTTGTTAACATCCCCCATGGATATTTCCTTAATCCGTGCAAAAGTGGGGATGGTATTTCAAAAACCAACGCCTTTCCCTATGTCAATTTATGACAATGTAGCATTTGGTATCCGTTTATTTGAGAAATTAAGCAAATCTGAGTTAAATGATCGGGTAGAATGGGCATTAACTAAAGCAGCACTTTGGAGCGAAGTAAAAGATAAGCTTAATCAAAGTGGAGACAGCCTTTCGGGTGGGCAACAGCAACGCTTATGTATTGCTCGAGGAATTGCGATCAAACCTGAAGTCCTACTACTTGACGAGCCTTGTTCTGCATTAGATCCAATTTCAACAGCGAAGATCGAGGAATTGATCTCAGAGTTAAAACATGATTATACCGTTGCAATGGTCACACATAATATGCAACAAGCGGCACGCTGTTCGGACTATACTGCATTTATGTATTTAGGCGAGCTGATCGAATTTGATAAAACACAGCATATTTTTGATAAACCACGCATTCAGCGTACTGAAGACTACATTAAAGGACGTATGGGCTAACCCTATTGAGAATAATCCATTGCATCTGAAATGTATTTGATTACAATTTGTGATACCTAACCATCAAAAAGGATTTAATATGAAAAGCTTAAAATGCTTAGGTATCGTATTTGTTTTATTTTTTAGTCGTTATGCTTATACCTGCGATACCGATAAGCCAATCAAGTTAGGCGCATTAGATTGGGAAAGTGGACAATTCTCTACCGCACTTTTAGAGCTCATTTTACGTGAAGGCTATGGATGCCAAACAGAAACTGTACCAGGCGCAACAAACGCGTTAGAAACGGCTTTAGCTCAAGATGACATTCAAATTATTGCAGAACAATGGGTTGGTCGCTCTCCTATTATTGAACAAGCACTCTCTGAAGGAAAAGTCCAAATTATTGGTGACACACTCAAAGGTGGTGCCACACAAGGTTGGTATATTCCAGATTATGTGAAACAACAATATCCTGAATTAAATAATGTACAGGATCTTGCTCAATTCGCCACACTCTTTTCCGATCCTGAACAACCGAATAAAGCTCGTTTTCTAAACTGCCCAACAGGCTGGTCTTGTGAAATATTTAACACACATTTATTAAAAAATACGGGATTAAACCAACAATTTAATAATGTTCACCCTGGTACAGGTGCAGCACTTGATGCTGAAATTACATCAGCTTATGAACAACATAAACCGATTCTCTTTTATTATTGGCAACCAACAGGATTAATGGCTAAATACCCATTCGTTCCCCTTCATTTCCCTGACTATCAAGCTGAATGTTGGCTGGATTTATTACGCTCAGAAAGCAAAACAAATTGTATCAGTGGTTTCCCTCGCTCAAAACTCGCAATGTCAGTTTCTAGCCAATTTGCAATAAAACACCCTGATTTGTTGATGTTAATAAATAATATTCAATTTGAACCGCACATACTCAATCAAGCAATATTAGAAATGACAGAAAATAAACGAAATGGCTCTACACAAGCCTATATTTTCTTACAACAACATCCTCAATTATGGCAGCAATGGCTTTCTTCTAAAGCAGCTGAAAAGCTACAACAATACTTAGAACAAGGTGACAACAGCCATCATGCTCTGTTTCCATCATGGTCTGTCGCAGACAAACTCAATCGTTATTTGGTCAATACAGTACAAGATTATGGTAGCCATTTCCGCCAAGTCAGCCAGCTCTCCCTTGATTATTTACTCCTGCCTGTTGAAAAGCTACTTCAGTCGATGCCAGTATGGTTGATGTTATTACTTGTTGCATTTATTGGTTGGCATGCAACACGTAAGATCTGGTTTGCCTTGCTTTGTGTTGCGGGTTTCTATTTAATTGGTGCATTTGGACTTTGGTTGTCCTTGATGCAAACCCTCGCTTTACTTATTGTTTCAGCACTTTTCATCACATTACTTGGTATTCCAATTGGGATACTCATGGCATCAAACAAAAGGCTACATCAAGTTTTACAGCCCATATTAGATGTTATCCAAACAATGCCAAGCTTTGTCTATTTAATCCCTGTTCTTATGTTATTTGGTATTGGTAAAGTGCCTGCATTATTTGCTACTGTTGTTTACGCCATTGCGCCACTCATTCGATTAACTGCACTTGGTATTCGTCAAGTGAGTCCACAAATGATTGAGGCAGCTCAATCTTTTGGTAGTACAAATTGGCAGTTATTATTATGGGTTCTGTTGCCTCAAGCAAAAACAAGTATTATGGCAGGTATCAATCAAGCCGTAATGATGTCTTTGGGGATGGTCGTACTTGCCTCAATGATTGGCGCCAAAGGCTTAGGTGAACATGTACTACAAGCGATTCAGACATTAAATATTGGACAAGGTGTTGAAGCAGGTGCAGCTATTGTTATTTTAGCGATTATAATTGACCGCATTACACAAGCTTATGGACGTGGTAAAAAATACTAGAGCAAAGAAAATGACACAAATTAGGTTTAACAATATCAGTAAAATTTATGGTAGGGCATGCGATCAAGCACTCAACCTATTAAAAGAGAACGCCTCTAATGCAGACATATTTCAAGCAACAGGTTGCCAAATTGGTTTACGAAATATTAATTTAGAAATTAATGGAAATAGCATCTTTTGTATCATCGGTTTATCAGGTTCAGGTAAATCAACACTTGTACGTCATATCAACCGCCTCATCGAACCTAGCTCTGGTGAAGTTTGGGTGTGTGATACGAATGTGACCGCCTTAAATCAACAAGATTTACGCCAATTCCGACAACAGCGCATAAGTATGGTATTTCAACATTTTGGATTACTGCCACATTTAACCGTCAGACAAAATGTGGCTTACCCACTAAAAGTGCGTGGCATTGCAAAAAAAGAACGCCAACAACAAGCAGAGTACTGGTTAAATGAGGTTGGGTTAGCTGGATACGAAAAAGCCTATCCTATACAACTTTCAGGCGGCATGAGACAACGCGTTGGGCTTGCTCGAGCCCTAGCTGCTGATACAGATATCTTATTAATGGATGAGGCATTCTCCGCACTGGATCCACTGATTCGGATCAGGCTACAAGACCTTGTCTTAAACTTACAACAACGATTAAATAAATGTATCGTATTTATTACGCATGATATTGACGAAGCAATCAAAATGGGAAACCAAATTGCTATTTTAAATGAAGGTGAGTTAGTGCAAGTAGGAACACCACAACAATTACTACAGCATCCTACCAATGATTATGTAGCAGAATTTATGCAAACTGCGAAAGGCAATAATGTACGTTAAGAAAGCAGACAGCAGTTTACATAAACCAAGGGGGAAAAATGACAAAAATACTTGTTGTTGAAGATGAAAGTGCTATTCGAGAAATGATCGTTTTATTCTTGAGCCAGCAAGGTTACGAGATTCTAGAGGCATCAGATTATCAAAGTGCGGTCAAAAAACTTGCCGAAAAACCACAGTTGGTTCTGCTAGACTGGATGCTTCCTGGTCGCTCAGGAATCCAGTTTATTCAATACATAAAGAAACATGAAGACACTAATAAAATCCCTATTATTATGCTCACAGCAAGAAGTGATGAAGAAGATTGTGTTACTTGTTTAAACACAGGGGCTGATGATTACATAACCAAACCTTTTTCACCGAAAATATTACTTGCTCGTATTGATGCTGTTATTCGACGAGTATATGAGCAAAATAACCCTATTCTCGAAATTGATGGTCTCTGCTTAGATCAAAATGCTCTGCGTGTTTCTTATAACCAACAACTTATTAATCTCAGCTCCACTGAATTTAAATTACTCAAATTTTTTATGGAACACCCTGAAAAAGTCTATACAAGAGAACAACTACTGGATTTTATTTGGGGCAATGATATTTATGTAGAAGATCGTACAGTCGATAGCTATATTCGCCGTTTACGTCGAAGTCTAGAACCGTATGGATTTGAGCGTTATATTCAAACAGCTCGTGGAACAGGATATCGTTTTTCTAGCCAGATTCAGGATGACAGTAGATGAAAAGAAAATTTTCGATTAAGTATCTTTTAGTTGAATTAACAATGGCTATCAGTATTGCTACTCTGTTTTCCTATTTCACTCAATCTTTTCAATTTTGGCTCATAATCGTCTTACTTTGTTTGCTTGTTTGGCATCATTATAATGAATTTAAGCTACTCAAAATGCTGACCCCAGAAAGTGATCCAAGTATGAAGAAAACGCATTTATTAGATAATATTTCACAAACTGCGGCTTACTATAAGAGCAAAAATCGTCGCGAAAAAATTAAAACATTACGCCTACTGTCTAAACTTAATAAGAATATTCAATATTTACCTGATGCAATTCTCATTTGTGATGCCATGGGAAATATTTCTTGGTGTAATAATGCATCACAAGAAATGTTTTTATTTTACTGGCATAAGAAAATCCTCAATAAAAGCATATTTAGTGTGATTTTCTATCATGAATTTAAACAGTACTTTTCTCAGAATATACGTAAACGTCCCCTGGTGTTATTAACCAATGAAAATCGTTATATTGAGATCAATATTCATCAAGATGATAATCAATCTAGTGTGATTATCGCACGTGATGTCACTCAAATGATCCGTTTATTACACTCTCGCCAGACTTTTCTATCGAATATTAATCATGAGTTACGGACACCTCTTACTGTATTACAAGGGTATTTAGAATTACTAGAAACTGAACAAAATCAGACCGCACTTTCACAAAAAGCAATCCACGCGATGCAAGAACAAAGTAAACGCATGTCAAACTTATTACAACAACTTAATTTACTAGCTAAAATCGAAAATGCATCGAATAGCGAGCATCAAGTTGTCAATATGTCACGTTTAATCTCAAACTTAAAAGAAAATGCCGCTTTTTTAAACCAACACAATCACCAAATCAACTTTGAGATTACCCCCGATATTTATATTCTGGGCGATGATAGTCAGTTACAAAGTGCGGTTTCGAATTTAATCTACAATGCGATTAAACATTCAGGTGAACATTGTCAAATTGATATCCGATGGCACTATTGTGAAGAAGGTGTAAAATTTAGTGTACAAGATAATGGAATTGGCATAGCCGAACATCATTTATATCATTTAACTGAACGTTTTTATCGGGTTGATGAATCACGCAATAATCAAACGGGAGGAAATGGATTGGGTTTAGCAATTGTTAAACATGCTCTCGAACATCACCACTCTCAGCTACATATTGAAAGTAAAGAGCAAAAAGGAAGCTGTTTTTCGTTTATTATTCCTTCTCAATTAATTCATGAAGTTCATCTACAATAAAAAATCTCTTAGCATGCTAAGAGATTTTTTATTTAGAAATGACAACTAAGCACTATTTTAACATTATTTTTTCTTAAAACGCGCCGCACGTCCCACTTCTTCATCCAAGCTAATAATTTGTTTGAAGCTATTTAATAATTGTTCCTTATTTTGTGCTTGATAATAATGATTGCCTACGCATTTTTTCCACGCTGTAACTTGATCTGCAGGTGGATTAAAACCAAACGCAACAAAGGCGATTCTCGTCGGTAATGTATGAAATTTTTTATCTTGTAAAGAATCAACTCTATCTTTAATTTTCTCGCATAATCCAGAATTTATTAAGTTCACTAGTGTACCTTTTGAAGGTTGGTTATCTGTACCATCTGATAATACAAGTATAATGCGTTGAGTATTGATTTGTATTTTGTCAGGTTGTGCTTCTGGCTGTTTATTTTTATCCATCATGATATTTGCTCCAATAAGTAATCCTGATGTGACAGCCGTTCCCCCTTTCGGATTAACGCTTTCTAATGCATAAGATATATTTGGATTCTTTTTATCAAACCATGCTTGTGTCGTCTCTTTTCCATTATTACCGCCTAAACAAAAGCGTTCATCTACAAACTCAAACTCATAATCGCGATTTTGTCCATTAAAACTACTAATTTGACCGAGTGTTTTCTGTATATCTAAATAAGATTCAAAAATACGATTAATTGTATTCCAATCACCTATCTTTAATGCTTTTTTTAATAATTTTTTAGGTTCAACTTGAATACTACACACAGCATTTGAGCTTTCATAATAGGAGTTAGAGTAACATTCATGAGGATTCTGCATGACATCTTGATATACTTCTCCAAAAGAATGTAATCTATCCCCTCTATCCAAAATGATTTTTTTAACTGTTAAACTTTTTTTCCCTTCTTTTAAATAATAAGGCAAAACACATTTCTCCGTATTATCTCTTTGTCTAGCCCCTGCAGCAAAAGTAGTAAATCCCATACGATTATATGGACTGATCCCTTCTGTCTCTTTGCTAGGTAGTAACATTTGAGAAATATCTCTCACAACATCACGAAGAATATCTATTTTTCTATTCGGATATGTTCCTTGAGGCAATTCGTTTCCATATTGATCTCTTTCTTGTTGCCCCACCTCCCAAAGCATAGATTTCGAAAAATCCGACACTAGCACTAAATCAATGGGAGTCGTCAAGCCATTTTCTTTCACCGCCATGGAAATACCAGAATACATCGGTAAACGTCCACCTTTAGTTTGTGGCTTAACTAACTGTTCACTTAATGGAATCCAAAAACGACGACGAATATTCCCATCCACAACACAACTTACTGATTTCGTCGGGCTTTGTTGTGCTGTTTTTGCAGCAATTGTTTGCTCACAATGATAATTAAAGGGTTCAGGAATAGTCACTGGTTGATCTTTCTCACTACCGCCTTTATTTTCAGAGCGTAAGTATACTTTTACCATTCCCTGAATCATTTCTTGATTACGCTTATCCTGTTGTGCATCAAGCAGTGACTTATAATTTTTTTGTTCTTCTAAGGTAACTTTTTGATTTTGAACGTCTTGATGATGTGGATTTTTCCTAAATTGGTTATTCTCCGCAACGAGCATTAATGCAGCCTGTTCTGTTGCTTGAGAAAGTCTTGCTTTATCTAACAAAATCCCTGTTCCATCTACTGTAAAAGCCACTAATACAAGCAAAGGAAACGTTAATAATGCTGTCATAACAGCATAAACACCCTTTTGACTTTTATAAAAACGTTTAATCCGTAAATAATAGCGATAAATTAAATAATATTTTTTCATAATAAATCCATTTAACTTATTATTTCTCATCCCATGAGAAATAAAGATAAAATTAAAAATACATAATCATTAAAACCATATACTCAGTATCTTGTTAAACACAAAATAAAGAAAAGGAAGTAAGATAACATCGAATAGAAATAGAAGAACAAGGAAAGAAAATGTGTTTTTTCTAAAATGAATACGTTGGAACAATTGCTTACTCATCAATCTTAGTACCTCATAACCTAACAGAGATCAATATACATTATATGTGTTCAACTAATACTGTAGAATAAATATAGATGATATTAAATTTTAATCTAAAAGAAAAAACTAATAGAGTTAGATAAAAATTCTATTTCAATTCATCTATAAATAAAAATAAAATAATAGATTATAATAAAGTGGTCTTACCAGAAATTAAAAATAAAGCAAAATAAACATTAAAAACAAACAAAAATAGTTTAATTTAAAAGCAGTACGAAATATATGACTTTTATATAAAAATAAAAAGGAAATATGTATATCTATTTCCTCTTCAAATACAAGATAACATGCTCAATCATCTTGCTACAAACTATACACGTTTATTTAGTCATTTAAGCTTTGCCAAAAAAAGCGAGTATATTATGTCGAATCGCTTTTATCGGAAATTTCACTAATAATTGCCACTGTGCTTCAGTATAAAATTGATTATGAAATGGTCTTAAACGCTTATATACCTCAAAAGACTCCTCTCTACGCCCTAAACGATATAATGCCTCTGCCCAAATTAACTGTGCTTTAGCATACATAGTGATATCATCTTCTGCTGAGACCATCGTACAGGTCGCAATACATTCAGAATAACGCCTCAAATTCTTTAACAGTAAAGCCATATTCGTTTTAGCCGTAGCAAATAAACTCGCACCATCAGCTTGTTTAATTGTGTTAAGCAATTTTAGCGACTCTTCTACTTTATTTAAGCTAATCAGCACTGAACTTAAGAAAAGTTTGTCTTCTGCATCTAGAACTATTTGTTGAGAAAAGTCCAAATATAGCTGTTCTAGTTCATCAAATTTTTTCAAATAAATAAGCAAGTTTGCTAATTGCATTTGAGCTGAACGATACACCATTTTATTCTCATCAGGAATATGACGATAAATATCAAAAACATGCTCAAAGTTCCGTAACATCTTAGCGGGTTTCTCTCTTTCTAAGATCTCTAATAAAGCGGCTTTTTGAATTTGGAGTAAATGGTATAGCTCTGGTTCTGTTTGCTGATCAATATCCATTTTGTCTAATACTAATAGAGCTGCTTTCGTCTTTTTTTGTTTTGCTAACGCAATAGCTGGTCCTGCTACGCTTACAAATCGCTGGGTTATTTTGTCATCTAACATAATTAACTCGTTAAACCTCAAAAAAATGTTGTCTTAATTGCTGTAATTGATCGCGAACCGCCGCCGCTTTTTCAAATTCAAGGTCTTGTGCATATTTATACATTTGCTGCTCTAACTTCTTAATCTGTTGCTGATATTCTTTTGGTGTTTGTGGTAATTGATAAAGTGCGGTCGACTCTGCCACCTTTTTAGCCGTTTTATTGGCTTTTGCTTTATTATTTGCCCCCTGACCAATATCTAACAATTCACCAACTTTTTTATTTAGAGCTTGTGGAATAATGCCTCGCTCTTGATTATATTTCATTTGTTTTTCACGGCGACGATGCGTTTCACCAATCGCTTTTTCCATAGAGTTAGTTACACGATCCGCATATAAAATGGCTTTGCCTTTCAAGTTACGCGCTGCTCGACCAATAGTTTGTATCAGTGAGCGTTCTGAACGTAAAAAGCCTTCTTTATCCGCATCTAAAATGGCGACTAATGATACTTCGGGAATATCTAAGCCTTCTCTTAATAAGTTGATCCCCACTAACACATCAAATTCCCCTAAACGTAAGTCACGAATGATTTCAACACGCTCGACCGTATCAATATCTGAATGTAAATAACGCACTCGGATACCATGTTCATCAAGATAGTCCGTCAGATCTTCTGCCATTTTCTTAGTCAGGGTTGTCACTAATACTCGCTCATTTTGATCGGCTCTTTGACGTGCTTCAGAAAGCAAATCATCGACTTGAATAGCAACAGGGCGAATCTCGATCTCAGGATCCAGTAAACCTGTTGGACGTACAACTTGATCAATAATTTCTCCACCAGACTTTTCCAGCTCATAAGGTCCAGGTGTTGCGGATACATAAATAGTTTGTGGCGCTAAACGCTCAAACTCTTCAAAACGTAATGGTCGATTATCCAAAGCTGAGGGTAACCTAAAGCCATATTCAACTAATGTTTCTTTACGTGAACGGTCACCACGATACATGCCACCAATTTGTGGTACTGTGACATGAGATTCATCAATAATTAATAACGCATCAGATGGCATGTAATCAAATAATGTTGGTGGTGGCTCTCCTTCATTTCGCCCCGAGAGATAGCGTGAGTAATTTTCAATTCCAGAACAATAACCCAATTCATTCATCATCTCGATATCAAATTGTGTACGTTGTGTAATACGCTGTTCTTCTAACAGCTTGTTATTTTCTAACAAGAATTTTTTACGCTCTGCCAATTCAGCCTTAATTTTTTCAATTGCATCTAAAATACGCTCACGAGGCGTCACATAGTGCGTTTTCGGATAAATCGTATAACGAGGGACTGCACCGAAACTTGTTCCTGTGAGAGGATCAAATAAACTTAACCGTTCAATCTCATCATCAAATAATTCAATCCGTATTGCTCTGTCATCTGATTCAGCAGGAAAAATATCAATAATTTCCCCACGTACACGAAATGTACCACGTTGAAATGCTTGGTCATTACGGGTGTACTGTAATTCAGCTAATTTTGCTAATATTTGACGTTGGTTAATAATTGCTCCTGTTTGTAGATGGAGCATCATTTTGAGATAAGAGTCAGGATCACCCAAACCATAAATGGCAGATACAGAAGCAACAACAATAGTATCTCGGCGCTCTAAAAATGATTTTGTCGCTGACAAACGCATTTGTTCAATTTGATCATTAATTGAAGCATCTTTTTCAATAAAAGTGTCACTACTAGGCACATAAGCTTCTGGCTGATAATAATCATAATAAGATACAAAATATTCCACTGCATTTTCGGGAAAAAATGCTTTCATTTCAGCATAAAGCTGTGCGGCTAATGTTTTATTAGGTGCGAGTAACATTGCTGGACGATTTAGCGTCGCAATCACATTCGCAATCGTAAAGGTTTTACCTGAACCTGTTACACCTAATAAAGTCTGATGAGCTAAACCATTTTCTAAACCATCAATAAGTTGTTGAATTGCCTGAGGTTGATCGCCAGAGGGTTGAAAATCAGAGTGTAAAATGAAAGACTTTGTATTAATTTTTTGTGCCATATCGTCTCAACGGATCAGTTAAAAGTGCGGTCAATTTTAGCATAGTTTTACACGAAATCTTGTACTAAAAAATCTAGGTTTTACACAGACTTATAATTGTCAAGATTGAAACTTCACAAATTTGAAAAAAAATTTAAAAAATTTGCTAGAGTTTTTATAACCAATTGATAAATAAAAAAATGTTATTTTATAACCAATTAAGTGATGAAAGTGAATAATACTAGTAATGGCTTAGAGTTAGCGATTTTTTTTAACAACAACTCACAGAGTTATCCACAACCTCTGTGGATATAAAAATCATCTAAAAAAGTTGCATGTTTTTCTTTTTTTAAGGTTGACAAGGAATAATAAGCACATTATCATACGCCACCTAAATTCTTTGTGATACAGGATTTTTCCTCCTTAGTTCAGTCGGCAGAACGGCGGACTGTTAATCCGTATGTCGCTGGTTCAAGTCCAGCAGGAGGAGCCAATTTTTCTTTTGGTAGACTTTTATTTGTCTCCTTTTATAAAAGTTTATTTTTAACCAAAAGACTTTAAGCCCATATCCTCCTTATGGGCTTTTATTTTTTCATCAGTTCATCTTCTCTTTCTCTACTTTTGCATATATTATACGCGTCCAAATTTCACTATTTTTATAATAGGATTGTAGATGTTATTAGAAGCTTCTTTTGCCATTATTATCGGGTTAATTATTTTAGTTTGGAGTGCAGATCATTTTGTTGATGGCGCTGCAGCCTTAGCCCGCTATTTAGGAATGTCTCCATTATTGATTGGTATTTTAATTATTGGTTTTGGTACCTCAATGCCAGAGATGGTCGTCTCAGCACTTTCTGCATTTAATGGCAGTCCAGGTATTGCATTAGGTAATGCCTATGGTTCCAATATCACAAATATTGCGCTAATTCTCGGTTTAACTGCATTAATCAAACCATTAACCGTACATGGTAGCGTAATAAAAAAAGAGCTGCCAATATTGCTTGTTGTCACATTTATATCAGCTTATTTCTTACTTGATATGCAAATTTCCGTTTTAGAAGCTTGCATTTTACTAGGCTTTTTCATTATTTATGTGCTGTGGACAATTTGGTCAAGTAAAAAACAACGCGCATCTATCCAAGCCGCCTATGAAGAAGAAGGGGCAGAACAACACATATCACTAAAAGCATCCCTTTTTTGGCTAATTGGAGGACTTATTTTACTGATGTTGAGTTCTCAGTTACTCGTTTGGGGGGCGATAAAAGTCGCTAATTATTTAGGAGTAAGCGATCTTGTTATTGGATTGACTGTGGTTGCAATCGGAACCTCATTGCCTGAAGTAGCAGCTTCTATAGCAGCTGCGCGTAAAGGTGAAGTAGATCTTGCAGTAGGCAATATTATTGGTTCAAACTTATACAATACGTTAGCAGTTGTAGGATTAGCTGGCGTTATTATGCCAATTGAAGCAGAAAATGAAGTACTCACTCGTGATATGGTAGTGATGTCAGCCCTGACGATAGCATTATTTATCTTTGGTTTTATTGCCTACAAAAAACGCTATGCTCTAGGTCGATTAGTAGGTTTACTCTTTTTTACTAGTTACATCAGTTACACTATCTTTTTAATTCATAGCACAATTTGATACATCTTATAAAATGAAAAGCAGATCTTATGATCTGCTTTTTCCATTATTATGCATAAAAAAAGCAATTTACTGCAAATAGCCTTCATTGTATTTGTTTAAAATTAACGCATAAATAAAGCGGCTCCTCCAGTAGTAGATAATGTAGTGCCATACAATAAACTCGTTGCAAAAAAGACTAGTAAAACGCCAGCGAGCAACTTAATTAAACTTTCACTATTATGCGGTAAGCTTGATGAAAATTGGTACCATTTGCTAATTCGTAATGCACTATGCCTTGCATATAACACAATTAAAGCAAAACAAGATAAAGTCAATCCTGTTCCTATTGCCATTGCAAAAGTTGCAATAACTCCCCACAAATAGAGATCAAGCATATAAGCTAAAAACAAAATAAAAATCGCTCCTGAACATGGTCGCATACCAATACTACAGATCACTAAAAATTGTGATTTCCAATCCATCGCAGCTGCTAACTGAGTTTGATTGGGTAAGTGTTGATGACCACAACCACAAGATTGATGATGATCATGATGTGATGAAACTAACTGTTGCCCTACTTTAATTACATTTAGTGATGGGGTCTTAACGGAGAGAATTTGAGGTTGTTGTTTTCTCCTGCTTTTTACGTAAGATAAATAATAGTTTTTCCCATATTGATAACACCAACTTAATCCTAATAAAAATAACAAGAGAAAAGCTGTACGTTCTAACCAAAGTTGCGTTAATTTAAAATACTGAGAAGAAAGGTTAAGTAACACAACAATAATAGATGTTGCCGCCACAGCAACAGCACCTTGCATTAAAGAAGAAAGCAAAGTCAATTTCATGCTAGCCTTTAGCTGCGTTTGATGAGTAGATAAATAAGTTGCAATGATGAATTTACCATGTCCAGGACCTAAAGCATGAAATACACCATAAAAAAAACTTATAATAATTAACCAACCACCCGCATACCCCTTATTTTCATTAATTTGATGTAAATAGCCAGACATTAACTGGTTAAAATCACGTTGCCAAATCGCTATTTTGAAAAATAAATAAGGAAATAAAAAATAAGCAGTAACACCTAATAATAACAAAATAATACTATACTTTATTGGAAAATTTATTCGCATATTAACATCACTTTTTGCGCAAATAGTACACCCAAAGAATCATCTTCATCACGCTGAGTTTGATCTAATGAATTCGCATATTGTTTAATTTTTGCATCAACTTGTGGTTCAACAACCTCTCCACGACAATGTGTAGAAATTTGTGAAAAATCGACCGCACTTTGCTTTGTTTGATCATAATACATTGAGACATAATAAGTAGGATCATATGTCAATAAAGTGAACTGATTATTCACTAACTCTTGGGGCTTAGACAACAAAAAATCAAAATAGTACATTACTTGGTTATTATTTGCTTTCATACCGTAATTTTGTGGTTTAGCGCTATATTTTACTTTATTTCCTTGCTTATCGAATAAATAGCTGAAATAGTGTTCATGTACAATGTTACCCATCACTTCATCAATTAATTTCTGTAATGCCTTTTTATTGCCTCTTGTTTGCCGAATATCATATAGCATCGTCGCAGAACTGGCTTCATCCAAAACCCATTCCATTGAAAATCCAGTTAACAGCCTTTCTTTCACTAATATTTTTGTTTTCATTTCAATAAATGCATGTGGATGTGCATGAAGATTAAATGAAAATAAGCTGATAAAAAATAAGAAAACACTAATAGAAAACGGTTTCATTCTATCCTATCTCCGAAATGTAAATTTACGTAACAATAACTTATAAAAGTTAATAATATAATTCATTTTTGTTATAACAAATGCGTATTTTTTTACTAAAAATCACAAAAATAGTTACATTAAAGAGATTAAATACTTATTTAAAGTGATTTTTGTGACAAACTTCAAAAATAATGTAAAAATTGTTTCACATCAGTGTAAATTTATGTAAAATACAAACCGTCAAGTGATTGCTTGATATTCATAAAGTTCCTAAATAAAATAATCATAAATAGCTAAACTACTTTCCTACCCTCCAGTTCGGAGGGTTTTTTTTATCTCTAATTGGCTAATCTAGCAAATTTCAAGTAAAATAACCGCACTTTTTTTCTATTTTACAAGTATAACGAGAGAAATTATGTCATCACAATTTGTTTATACGATGCATCGCGTTGGCAAAATCGTGCCTCCGAAGCGTCATATTTTAAAAGATATCTCACTTAGCTTCTTTCCTGGCGCAAAAATCGGCGTACTCGGTTTAAACGGTGCGGGTAAATCGACCTTACTACGCATTATGGCGGGAATTGATAAAGAAATTGAAGGAGAGGCTCGCCCACAGCCAGGAATTAAAATTGGTTATTTACCGCAAGAACCAAAATTAGATCCTCAACAAACTGTACGTGAAGCAATTGAAGAAGCCGTGAGCGAAGTGAAACAAGCATTAACTCGCTTAGATGAAGTGTACTCGCTTTATGCTGACCCAGATGCAGATTTTGATAAATTAGCAGCAGAACAAGCTAAATTAGAAGCGATTATTCAAACTCACGATGGACATAATCTTGAGAATCAATTAGAGCGAGCAGCTGATGCATTACGCCTACCAGATTGGGAGGCTAAAATCGAACATTTATCAGGGGGAGAGCGCCGCCGAGTCGCGCTTTGTCGATTACTGCTCGAAAAACCTGATATGTTACTACTAGATGAACCAACTAACCATTTAGATGCAGAATCTGTTGCTTGGTTAGAGCGTTTCTTACATGATTATGAAGGTACCGTTGTTGCAATTACTCACGATCGTTACTTCTTAGATAACGTTGCAGGTTGGATCTTAGAACTTGACCGTGGTGAAGGTATTCCTTGGGAGGGTAACTATTCTTCTTGGTTAGAACAAAAAGAAAAACGTTTAGCCCAAGAACAAGCTGCTGAATCTGCACGTCAGAAATCAATTGAGAAAGAATTAGAGTGGGTTCGCCAAAATCCAAAAGGTCGCCAAGCAAAAAGCAAAGCACGTATGGCACGCTTTGAGGAACTCAATAGTGGCGAATATCAAAAACGTAACGAAACTAATGAACTATTTATTCCACCAGGTCCACGTTTAGGTGATAAAGTCATTGAGGTACAAGGACTCACTAAATCTTATGGTGATCGTACATTAATTGATAATCTTTCATTCAGTATTCCGAAAGGGGCGATTGTAGGTATTATTGGTCCTAATGGCGCAGGTAAATCCACTTTATTCCGTATGCTTGCAGGGCAAGAGCAACCTGATTCAGGTAGTGTTACTTTAGGTGAAACAGTCGTACTTGCTTCTGTTGATCAGTTCCGTGATGCAATGGATGATAAAAAAACAGTCTGGGAAGAAGTCTCTAACGGGCAAGATATTTTACGTATAGGCAACTTTGAAATTCCAAGCCGTGCTTATGTGGGACGCTTTAACTTTAAAGGCGTGGATCAACAAAAACGTGTAGGTGAATTATCTGGTGGTGAACGTGGTCGTTTACATCTGGCTAAACTCTTACAAGCTGGTGGTAACGTATTGTTATTAGACGAACCAACTAACGATCTTGACGTGGAAACTCTACGTGCACTTGAAAATGCGATCTTAGAATTCCCTGGTTGTGCAATGGTGATCTCACATGATCGCTGGTTCTTAGACCGTATCGCAACTCATATTCTAGATTACGGCGATGAAGGAAAAGTCACTTTCTATGAGGGCAACTTCTCTGACTATGAAGAGTGGAAAAAGAAAACTTTTGGTGCCGATGCAATCCAGCCACATCGAATTAAATACAAACGTATTACTAAATAACGTCCAAAAGAAACCGCACATTAAAGTGCGGTTTCTTTTTATGGAATTTTACCCAGTTATTTTATACGCTTTAAACGCCATAATTGATAAATATGAATAATGACTAAAAACGTATTCAATCCAGCGACAGGATATGCTTGAATTCGCAATGCATAGATTATAAAGAAAATTGCGCCTATCCCATTAATAACGCGTATAAAAACGATATTCTTAAATAAAAAAGAAATTGCGACTAATAATCCTGCAATATAGCCTAATAGCTCATTTACATTAAATTCCATGTTGCCTCTTTAAAATAAATTTTCTATCTCATTGATAACACTATGATAAATTATTTTTTTATTGACTTAAAGATCATCATAACTAGGCAAACGGTTGCTAGAAAGTAAATTCATTTATTTTTTAAGAAAAATTAATATAAATGTTTTTTTAGATTTCAAATAAAGATAAATTGAACTAAAAACATATATAAGCCAGTCCCCACCGCAATAGAAAGAAACATATTTTTCTGCCAAAAATGCAGTAATAACACTACTATACCAGCAACAAAATCAGGGATACCATGATGGCCATTCAGTATATCTACATTTTTATAGCAATATACAACTAACATACCAAACATTGCTGCTGGTAATACTTTACCTAAATATTGAATATAAGCTGGTATAGGTCTATTGGCAGGGAAAACCCAAAATGGCAGCCAACGAAAAAGCTGTACACCGCATATTCCCATTACAATCGTAATAATTTGCTCAGTTAAAGTCATACTTACTCCACGCTCTCTAATTTTGCACTTAATTTCACACGACGTAGGGTTAATACAAGCCAAATCCCAATCAGAGTCGGTAGTAAGAAATGTTTTTCACCTACTATTAATAATGTAGTAAATGCAATACCTAAGCCTAATAAAGAGCTTTCATGTGAGCTTTCCTTACTCCATTGTTCTGCAAAAATAACTAAAAAAAGTGCAGTCATTGCAAATTCGATACCTGTTAAATCAAAAGGTAAAATTGAGCCAAATAATGCGCCTATTGCTGCACCAATTACCCAATAGAGTTGTAGATATAAACTAATGAAGAAAAAATACCAACCACGGTCAACATTTTGCGGTACTTTTGCCATATAGTTTAATGAGAATGCTTCATCCACTAATGTACTTATCAAATACCAACGTTTTTTCCCCAAATAAGCTCCATATTTTTCTAACATAGAAATGCCATAAAAAATCTGTCGTCCACTAACCATTAATGTGATCAATAACACATTGAGGGGTGCAAAAGGTGCAACGAGTAATCCTGCGACAATAAACTCAACCGAACCAGCATAAATAAGTAATGCCATTAAAATAGGATAGATAGCCTCAAAACCAAGTGCCTTCATATAGACACCATAAGCAATCCCTAAAAATAAAAAACCAGATAAAATAGGTAAACTATAAGGAAATGCGGCTTTAGCAGCACTGAAAATTGGTCGCTCATTTACATCTAACATATTACTTATTCCAACACAGATAGACCTGGTAAAGTCGAAAAACTTTGTGCTTTCACTGTCTCATAAAAATCATCAACAAATGCAATCTTCGCATCAATCTCACGAATAGCTGCATATAAATTACTGTGTAATCCTGCTTCTGTAATTTGACGTGCGACTAAATAACCTCGATCTAAATAAGGCTTTGCTGCCCAAAAAGGTAATGCTGCAATTCCTCTTTTACTTGCAACTAATTGGATTATTGCAATAGTGAGCTCACTTGTACGACGAATAGGATTAATCCCTTTTGGATGTAATACTTTACGTAATAAATCCAGCATATCATCAGGAACAGGATAAGTGATTAGCGTTTGATCAGCAAAATCTTCTGCTTGCCACACAGTTTTATGTGCCAAAGGATGATCCTTTGCACAAAGCCCAACCATTTCATAAGAAAATAATGGCTTATGTATAATACCTGTAGTTTCTTCAATTTCAGAAACCACTGCCCAATCAGCACGATGAGTCAATAATAAACCAACCGCATCCGTATGAAAGCCTGACACGATATCTAGTTCAACTAATGGCCAATTTTGACGAAATGAGTCCATTGCAGGCATTAACCAATCAAAACAAGTATGGCATTCTACTGCAATACGTAATTCACCTGCTTCGCCTTGTTTAACTCGAGAAAGATCTCGCTCTGCCTCGATCACTTTCGGTAAGATTTCATTAGCCAGTTTAATTAAACGCTCACCCGCTGGAGTAAACCGCAAAGGTTGTGTTTTACGTTCAAATAGCGGTAACCCATAATGCTCCTCTAGTAATTTTAATTGGTGCGAGAGTGCGGACTGAGTTAAATATACACGTTTAGCTGCCAGAGACACACTACCTGTTTCTTTAAGTGCAAGTAATGTTTTAAGGTGACGTAATTCTAAAAAAATTGGTTTCATTAAAATAATTCATAAAAAAGTAAAAGAATTGAGATTCCTATCATATATTAAAATGGATAAAAAAGAATAAAGTGCGGTTATTTTTTCACAATTTTTCTCTCGTATCTCTACTCTGTGAACTTTCATTCAAATAACAACACAAACGTCACATCACTACACTCTCAAAAGCTATGGCAGAACTTTTTAACTAAGTTAAATATATTTAAAATTCACCGCACTTTTTCCTTAACAAACCTATATCATTAAAAATTTTCATGTTATTTGTGAAAATTATGATGTTGCATAATATTAAAAAGTCCGCCATTCTACATCAAAACAGACGTTTAGACGTCCAATTTTAAAATAAATAATATCACTTTAAGAGGAATTACTATGACAACATCTCATATCGCAGGCTTTCCGCGTGTTGGAGCCAAGCGTGAACTTAAATTTGCCCAAGAACGTTATTGGCGCGGTGAAATTAATGAACAAGATTTATTAGAAATTGCACAAAAATTACGAGCAATCAACTGGCAGCACCAAGCGAATGCGAACACTGATTATGTTTCTGTTGCTGATTTTACATTCTATGATCATATTCTAGATCTACAAGTTGCTACAGGTGCTATTCCTAGTCGCTTTGGCTTTGATAGCCAAAATTTAAGCTTAAATGAATATTTTCAACTTGCTCGAGGTAATAAAAATCAATTTGCTCTTGAAATGACAAAATGGTTTGACACTAACTACCACTATCTCGTACCAGAATTGACTAAACAGACAAAATTTAAAGCAAACCCAACGCATTATGTACAACAAATTCGCGAAGCAAAAGCATTAGGTTTGAAATGTAAACCTACTATTGTTGGACCATTAACTTTCCTATGGCTTGGTAAAGAAAAAGGTGACCGATTCAATCGTTTTGAACTCCTCGCAGAACTGCTGCCTGTCTACATAGATATTCTGAATGCATTAACCGCTGAAGGCGCTGAGTGGATTCAAATTGATGAACCAGCTTTAGTCGTAGATTTACCAGATGAGTGGCTTGATGCTTATAACGCGGTATATACAATATTAAGCGAGACTGTTAACGCGAAACTACTTATCGCCACTTACTTTGGTTCAGTAGCAGAACACGCAAAACTACTCAAATCATTGCCTGTCGCAGGAATACATATTGACTTAGTACGAGCACCAGAACAACTTGTTGCATTTGAAAACTATGACAAAGTGCTTTCTGTTGGAGTAATTGATGGACGCAATATTTGGCGATCGAATTTACATGAGGTACTAGATATTCTTGAACCGTTAAAAGCAAGATTAGGAGAAAATCTTTGGATCGCACCAAGCTGCTCATTACTTCATACACCTTATGACCTTGAAGTTGAAACACAGCTCAAAGCAAATAAACCTGAACTGTATGATTGGCTAGCCTTTACATTACAAAAAATACAAGAATTACGCATTATTAAAACTGCACTTGAACAAGGTCGTCTTGCCGTTCAAGATGAACTTGATGCAAGTCAAGTAGCGGCTAATACTCGTGAAAATAGTCGCGAGATTCATCGTCCCGAAGTCACTGAACGTTTAGCTAACTTACCAATCAATGCAGACCAACGTCAATCACCTTTTGCAGAACGTATTATCAAACAAAATGCTTGGTTGAATTTACCTAAACTCCCAACAACTAATATTGGCTCATTCCCACAAACTGTTGAAATTCGTCAAGCGCGAGCTAAATTTAAGAAAGGTGAACTTAGTCTAATAGATTATGAGTCGGCAATGAAAAAAGAAATTGAATTTGTTATACGTCGCCAAGAAGAGCTTGAACTTGATGTATTGGTGCATGGAGAAGCAGAACGTAACGACATGGTGGAATATTTTGGTGAATTATTGGATGGATTTGCATTTACAAAATTTGGCTGGGTACAAAGTTATGGCTCACGTTGTGTCAAACCGCCCATCATTTATGGTGATGTAGTACGTCCACAACCGATGACAGTACGCTGGTCTAAGTATGCGCAAAGTCTGACCAATCGAGTGATGAAAGGCATGTTAACTGGTCCAGTGACGATTCTACAATGGTCATTTGTACGTAACGATATTCCTCGTTCCACCATATGCAAACAAATTGCAGTCGCACTTTCTGATGAGGTATTAGATTTAGAAGCAGCTGGTATCAAAGTAATTCAAATTGATGAACCTGCAATTCGCGAAGGTTTACCACTAAAACGCGCAGATTGGGATAGTTATCTCCAATGGGCAAGCGAATCATTCCGTTTAAGTGCAATGGGCTGCCAAGATGACACACAGATTCATACCCACATGTGTTACTCTGAGTTTAACGATATTTTACCTGCAATTGCCAGTTTAGATGCGGATGTGATCACGATTGAAACGTCACGTTCTGACATGGAATTATTAACGGCATTTGGAAATTTCAAATATCCAAATGACATTGGACCAGGTGTGTATGATATCCATAGCCCACGTGTACCAGAAGCAAACGAAATTGAACATTTGTTACGCAAAGCGCTCAAGGTTATTCCAGCAGAACGCCTATGGGTTAATCCAGATTGTGGCTTAAAAACACGCGCTTGGTCTGAAACTATTGCTGCATTACGAGTTATGGTTGAAGTAACTAAAAAATTACGTGCAGAACTTAGCTAAAGTTACCAATTGCTCCTAACATATTGCTCCCAATAGCGTCAATGCTGGGGGCTTTTTTATTGATAAATGAAATCAAAAATATTGACGAAGGCGTGATTCCTACTCAAAATACGGCATTATTTCTTGTCCACAACTTAGGGTGTAATAATGGATTCACTTACACAATTTGTTTTAGGTTCTGCTATACAAGGTGTTGGCATGGGAAAGTATCAAGGACGCAAATCGTTAGTTTACGGTGGGTTACTTGGTACACTTCCTGATTTAGATGTATTTATTCGCTATGCCGATCCTATTTCTTCTATGACTTATCATCGTGGTTTTAGTCATTCGATTTTCTTACTGACCGCACTTGCGTTCTTAATTACATGGATTACATTTAAGCGAAAAAGTCATTTACCTTTTACCTTTCGAAGGTTATTTCTAACGCTCACCTTAGCACTTGTCACACACCCTATTATTGATGCTATGACGGTCTATGGTACTCAACTTTTTTGGCCGCTACCATTTGAACCGATTACTTTTTCAACTGTTTTTGTGATCGATCCAATTTATACTTTGCCATTAGTGTTCACTTGTATCTGGGCATATTGCAAGAAACTAGACAGTCGTTCAGTAAAAGCTATGTCCATTGCACTCTTATTTGGTTGTATATACTTTACTATTGGTTTTCTTGGACGCAGTTACCATGAGCAACGCATTGAAAACATGTTGACTCAACACGGTATTGAAGTAGACAAAGTATTAGCCACACCGACTCCATTTAATACTGTGCTTTGGCGTGTACTTGCTATAGATAAACAAGGTAATTTATATGATGCAATAAGTGGTTGGCTTGATAATGGCTCTCCCGAATTCATTAAAATCCCATTGAATCTTGAATTAAAAGCAAACATTATCGCCGATTCACCACAATTACAACGTTTAGAATGGTTCAGTGGCCATTGGATTCATTATGAACAAATTGAAGATCAACTTATCGCAAGTGATACTCGAATGGGCTTAGCGGGTCAGTTTAACTTCCGCTTTGTCGTAGCCGAAAAGCAGAATCAAGAATGGAAAGCCATTCTACCAATTCAATACCCAACAGCTACTTATCATATCAACAAGACAATCTTGGCAAAATTTTGGCAACGTATTTGGTCAGACGACGAGCCTCTTCCTTTAGGAGATTGGGCAAGGCTATGACTTGTTTTAAACTAATCAAAGTGCGGTCAAATTTTTTATATTTCTACCGCACTTTGTGTTAACAAATACAGAAAACACTTACTATTTATAATATCTAGATAGTGACTATCCGATAACTCAAACCTACACCAACAAGAATACAGTCTTGCATTATTAACTATTTTCCCTCCATAGACTTTAACAAAAAACCTATGTATTCCCATCATAAATGCCATCCTTGGCTAAAATAATTACACTTCCTACTGTAAATTGCTTTGCTTGTAGAGAGTCTATGTCTGATTAGCTATTTAGTTTCCCAACTAATTCTTTAATACTTGTACCATTATCCATATGTAAATATGTTGCTATCCTATGCTCTGAATGATGTCGTTCTGTTGATAATTCATCGCGATATATTCATCTCTAAAAAGGTAAATACTTTTACTTATTTGTATTTTTTAGTGGTATTCAGTGCACCTGCTTTGATGTCTTTCTCTCATCAAACAGTTACCCCGATATTTACTCCCTAATATTCATCTTTGTTGAACCTGTTTTAAATTTTCTGGTTATTCTAGATTGACAGCATCCTTGCTGTCTTTACCATCCATGAAATTTTAGTTTACTTTTGCTTTATCAACATATCCTACCGTTACCAGCATGCTAATAACTGTAGGATATAGTTCCTTTCTTTCCATTATAAAGGGCATCATTTTTTAGATTATTCAAGTGATTATGCTGAATAATTTCATTCACAATTTTTGGAATATCAATATAAAATTGAGTTGGTAAAGAGAAAAATAGAAGTGAGACTAAAGTAGTTAATAGGGATTTAAGTAGCTCTTTATTTAAACTAATTTTAGTTATAGAAGAAAAAAATAGTCTATTATGTTCTTTGATTAATTTATCTTTCCTTATCTTTGATGACATTATTGTATTTTCAATAATGTAAGAGATGTAATTCATAAAGTTCCTTTTTGTATATAAAAATAAGCAGCTCAAAAAATAAATAATTAAAAGTAAATTAATTTATGTTTTCCAAAAACATGGGGCGCGTATTCTACTCATCTCTTAATATAATGTCCAAAATAAAAATAGAGGAAAATGTTCAAGAGATGAGTTTATATACAAAGTGAGTTTTAATTATAATCTAATAACGTTCTGGCCATATTTCTTGTACAGGAATACCAATAAAATCAGCGATTATTTTTTCACCTTTAGGGTATTTTCGATCTAATGCATTATTAAGTGTTCGGGGATGTAAACCTGCTTGAATTGAAAGTTGAGCGAGTGAACTGCCTTTTTCCTTAATTGCAGCAATAATATATGCACGATGCATATTCTTTTTACTCTTTTTCATTATGTGATATCCTTATGACTTAAATTAATACATGCTTTAGCACACATGTGAGTAACTGATAAGAACTATACAATTATTTTAAAAGGAACTCAATAGTTCTTTTCAATAAATTTATTCCTTTGCTTGAATTACAAGCAATATAATAGAGTTAAGGCATCACAAAATTAACATCACTCGAGTTCCTTAAAAGGTTTTTATGCAGAACTATCAAGAATGGTTTTCAATAAAAGAACTCATGGAAAAAGGATTATATTTACCTTCATCCGATAAAGGTATTGTAAAAAAAGCAGCCCGTGAAGGCTGGAAAAAGCGCCAAAGAGAGGGAGTTAAAGGAAGAACATTTGAATACCACTATTCTTCATTTCCAGTGGCTGTACAAAAACAACTCGGGTTGTATGATGAAAATAATCCAGTAAATACATCCACTTGTCTTAATGATATCGATGAGAAAACGCATCATTATTCAACTCAGCTACAGATTACACAAGCCATAAATACAGCACAACAGATACAAATTCCTGTTTACCATCATCTTACGACAAATTGTTTTAAACATTCAGCTGATGATTATATTGGCTTAAATCCACAATGGTTAAGTTTGAGAGGAATTACACCTAATCAGCTTGTATTTGTAATTGCTTCAGGTGATAGTATGCAGCCTACTATTCATAGTGGCGATATTTTATTGATTAACCGAGCAATCACAACACCTAAAGATGGTGAAATTTATCTCATGCGTTTTGGTAAACAAATATGGATAAAGAGAATTCAAGGAGTACCAAATGGTATTCGCTTAATTAGTGATAACCAGATTATTTATCCACCTATTGAATTGGATCTTGAAACAGCTGAAAACTTTGAAATTATTGGTCGAATTGTCTTTATAGGTCATCATTTAATTTAATTTTGAAGAAAGAATATTGATTTTACTTTTGGTTAACTTTTATTTGAATACTATAAAAATTAGCTATTAAAAATAAAATCTTTATTACAAAATTAAATTAATATAAATAAATTAACTTAAATAAAGACATATATAATTCAATTTTTAATTTAAAATAATTATAAAAAGACGAGATTTTATCTTTATTTTGTTCTATAAAAAATCTGCACTTAAACTGAGTAATTCTTCTAGTCTAAGTGCAGATCTTATTTTGTTTTATCTTAAATAAAACTTAACGCCAAGATTTATATTGATTAATAAGACCATTTGTTGAACTATCATGACTTTCAACTCTATCATTATTAGCTAGCTCAGGTAAAATACGATTTGCTAATTGTTTACCTAACTCTACGCCCCATTGGTCAAAGCTGTAAATATTGAAAATCACGCCTTGTACAAAGATTTTATGCTCATACATTGCAATTAATGCACCTAATGTAAATGGTGTAATTTTTTGAACCAAAATTGAGTTAGTAGGTTTATTACCAGTAAATACTTTAAATGGCACAATATCTTTTACATCATCTAATGATTTACCAGCTTTCACAAATTCAGCCTCGACTTCCTCTTTGGTTTTACCAAATGCTAATGCTTCAGTCTGTGCAAAGAAGTTAGATAAGAGTTTTTGGTGATGATCTGCTAATGGATTATGCGTTTGCGCTGGAGCGATAAAATCACAAGGGATTAATGTAGTACCTTGGTGAATTAATTGATAAAACGCGTGTTGACCATTGGTACCAGGTTCTCCCCAGATAATTGGACCTGTTTGATAGTTATTAATTACCTCACCATTGCGATCAACATATTTACCATTGGATTCCATATTACCCTGTTGGAAATACGCAGCAAAACGGTGTAAATATTGATCATAAGGTAAAATCGCTTCGGTTTGTGCGCCTAAGAAATTGGTATTCCATAAACCGACTAACGCTAATGTGGTTGGGATATTTTGTTCAATCGGTGCAGTACAGAAATGCTTATCCATTTCATGTGCGCCTGCTAAAAGCGCTTCAAAATTATCAAAACCAATAGATAATGCAATAGATAAGCCTATCGCAGACCACAATGAATAGCGACCGCCTACCCAGTCCCAAAACTCAAACATATTATTGGTATCAATACCAAATTCAGCAACCGCTTTTCCGTTAGTTGAAAGTGCCGCAAAATGTTTTGCCACGTGCTCTTCTTCTTTTGCACTTGCTAAAAACCACTCACGAGCAGACAATGCATTAGTCATTGTTTCCTGTGTGGTAAACGTTTTTGACGCCACTAAAAATAATGTTGTTTCTGGGTTTACTTTTTTCAACACCTCTGCAATGTGTGTACCATCAACGTTAGATACAAAGTGTAAATTCAAGTGGTTTTTATATGGACGTAAGGCTTCGGTCACCATATAAGGCCCTAAATCTGAACCACCGATACCAATATTAATTACATCAGTAATTGCTTTGCCTGTATAGCCTTTCCACTCTCCTGAAATCACACGATGGCAGAAGTCTTTCATTTTTGCTAACACGGCGTTCACTTCTGGCATCACATCTTTACCATCAACCAAAACGGGGGTATTAGAACGGTTACGAAGTGCTGTGTGTAATACAGCGCGATCTTCCGTTTTATTGATTCTAGCCCCAGTAAACATCGCTTCAATCGCCTCTGATAATGCACATTCACTTGCTAACTGGCGCAATAATCCCAATGTTTCTTTCGTCACATTATTTTTTGAGAAATCCACTAATACTTCATTATTAAAAGATAATGAATAATTCGCAAAACGATCTTTTTCTTGTGCAAAAAGTTGTTGAATTGAGACATCACTTTGTGCTTTATGATGCTGCTCTAATGCCTTCCAAGCATTAGTTTTTGTCGGGTTGATGTTTTTCATTATTGTTTTCCTTATTTTGCAAATATAACAAGATAATTAAATTAATTAATCCACATATTCTGTTAATACACGAGGCGTTAACTTGGTAATAAGTTCATAACTGAGCATACCACTAATTTGTGCTATTTCCTCAATTGGTAACTGTTTACCCCATAAAATTACTTCATCGCCTACTTTATCTTGGCTTTCCAAACCTAAATCAACTGTTAACATATCCATAGACACTTTACCCACTATTGGTACACGACGACCATTTAAATACACAGGTGTACCTGTTGGTACATCTCGTGGATAACCATCACCATAACCAATTGCCACTACACCAATTTTTGTCTCTTTATCACTCACCCACACACCGCCATAACCCACTGGCTCACCTTTTTTGTGTGGTTTAATCGAAATTAACGAAGAAGTAAGCGTCATAACAGGAGTAAGATCATATTCTTGAGCGGGAATATTCACTGGTGAAATACCATACATAATAATACCAGGGCGAATCCATTCTAAGTGAGAATTTTCCCAAAATAAGATTCCACCTGAGGCTGCAATACTACGCTCGCCCTGTTTGTCTTTTGTCGTGTGTAAGAAACGGTTTAATTGAAGTGCGGTGTAATCTGAGTTAATTTCATCAGCTCGGCTAAAATGACTAACAAAGCCAATATTCGCATCAACATTTGGAGAGTTTTTTAACGCTTGATAAAACTCGTCTACTTGAGTTAAATCAACACCAAGTCGATGCATGCCTGTATCAATTTTCAACCAGACTTTGATTGGATTGGGTAATTCGGCTTTTTGTAATGCTTGTAATTGTTCAATATTATGTACTACAGTTTGAATATTATTTACTGCTAAAATCGGTAAGTCTTTACTACAAAAAAAGCCTTCTAATAACAAAATAGGCTTAGTAATGCCATTAGAACGTAATCTTAACGCTTCTTCTAAACGGGCAACGCCAAAGCAATCGACCATTTCCTCTACTGCAGATGAAACAAAAACGACACCATGCCCATAAGCATTGGCTTTGACTACCGCAATAATTTTACTATTGGGAGCTTTTTGTTTAATAGTTTGGATATTGTGTTTTAAAGCAACAGAACTTATTTTGGCTGTTGCAGGTTTCATGTTCATTAATAATCGTCTCTCATGTCTCGTTGTTCAGCTAAATTATCAAAGCGAGAATATTGTCCTCTAAAGGCAAGTCTAACTCGTCCAATCGGACCATTACGTTGTTTACCAATAATAATTTCTGCAATCCCTTTATCCTCAGAATTTTCGTTATACACTTCATCACGATAAATAAACATGATTAAGTCAGCATCTTGCTCAATAGATCCTGACTCACGTAAATCTGAGTTAACTGGGCGTTTATCAGCACGGTTTTCAAGCGTACGGTTCAGCTGAGACAAAGCAATAACAGGTACTTCTAATTCTTTTGCAAGCGCTTTTAAAGAACGAGAAATCTCAGCAATTTCTAAAGTACGGTTATCCGCAAAACCTGGTGCACGCATTAACTGTAAATAGTCCACCATAATTAAGCTTAATCCACCATTTTCTCGATAGACTCGTCTCGCTCTTGAGCGCAATTCTGTTGGTGTCAAACCTGAAGAATCATCAATATATAAATTCGGTTTATTCGCAAAAAGTCCCATTGTACTCCCAATCTTAGACCAATCGCTTTGATCTAATCCCTGTCCAGTACGAATTTTTGTCTGATCCACACGAGATAAAGAGGCTAATGAACGCATCATGATTTGTTCCGCAGGCATTTCCAAGCTGAACACTAGTACAGGCTTCTCACTTTTCAACGCAGCATTTTCACACAAGTTCATCGCAAAAGTCGTTTTCCCCATTGATGGTCGAGCTGCAACAATAATCAAATCGGAAGGCTGTAATCCTGCTGTTTTTTTATCAAGCGCATCAAATCCCGTACTCACCCCAGTAATCCCGTTATGCCCTTCTGCTTTACTTAAGAGCTCAATACGATCAATGGTTTTTTCGAGAATAGCACAGATATTTTGCGGTCCTTCATTGGATGTTGTGCGTTTTTCAGAAATCGCAAACACTTTACGTTCAGCTTCATCTAAAATATCTTTGACCTCCATGCCCTTTGTTGTATAACAGCTTTGTGCAACATCATTACTTACACTAATTAAGTCACGCAAAATTGCTCGATCACGTACAATTGCAGCATAAGAGACAATATTCGAGACACTTGGTGTATTCTTGGACAATTCAGCTAAATACGCAAATCCACCAACATCCTCACTTAAATTTTTCTCTTTCAGAAATTCATAAATATTAATTAAATCAATTGGTTTTCCTTGTCGTACCAAATTTTCCATTTCTTGAAAAATCACACGGTGAGCAGCTAAATAGAAATCATCAGGAATTAACATATCGCTAATGCTATCCCAATGTGCGGGATGAATCAGAATCCCACCTAAAACAGACTGTTCCGCCTCTAATGAATGAGGAGGAACAATACCTTGCTCCAGTGGTTTATTTGAAATCGAGGAGTTTTTTTTTGCCATAAGAATTGGGATTTTTATTCGAATCAAAATTAGCCTATATCATATACTAATTCTTTTTTTTATTTAAGTAAGAATTGGTAGTAAAACATGAAGTCACTAGATCTATTCAGTACAAATTTTGCCAAAACAAACCGCACTTAAAGCAGTATATACAGACTGTTTTATCAAAATTTATAACCACATGGCTGAACAATATTAATAATATATTAACGTAGCTTTTCTAATTTTGCTAAATGCGCAATGAGCCATTTAATACCTTGATTTTGAAAAGCAATTTGTAAACGTGTATTACTATCAGTACCTTCAACATTAATGATTGTACCTTGTCCAAATTTAGCATGTAACACTTTTTGCCCCATTTTCCATTCGCTTTCACTTAGATTAGGAGCAACAGAACCGATTTTTTGTTGGTTTATCGCACGAGTGACTGTGCCTCGTAAACGCACTTCTTGAATACATTCTGGCGGTAACTCAGCGATAAAACGTGAAGGTAAGTGACGTTCTTCTTTTGCATATAAACGACGACTTTCAGCGTAGCAAATTGTCAACTTTTGTTTCGCACGCGTAATTCCAACGTAAGCTAATCGGCGTTCTTCTTCTAAACGTCCTGGTTCTTCAAAAGAACGGAAACTTGGAAATAACCCTTCCTCAACACCGACCATAAATACACATGGAAATTCTAACCCTTTCGCAGAATGCAATGTCATCATATCGACATAATCTTGGTGTGGAGAGGCTTGCTCTTCGCCAGCTTCTAAAGAAGCATGCGTTAAAAATGCAGTTAAATCGGAAAGATCTTCTGCTCCATCTGGTTTCACAAACTCTTTTGTCGCAGTGACTAACTCTTCCAAGTTTTCAATGCGCACTTCGCCCTTTTCCCCTTTTTCCTGCTTATACATTTCATATAAGCCAGAATGTTTAATCACAAAATCCGTTTGGGCAAATAAGGGCATTTCAGTACTGTCTTGCTGCAAGGAATTGATTAACTCCATAAAACGTTGTAATGCTGTAGCGGCACGTCCAGTTAATAAATTTTCATTAATTGCTAGGCAAGTCGCCTGCCATAATGTGACCTCTCTTTCTCGTGTCAATTGACGTAAAATATCTAAAGTACGATCACCTATTCCACGGGCAGGTGTATTAATAACACGTTCAAAAGCAGCATCATCTTGGCGATTCGCAATTAAGCGTAAATACGCCAATGCATCTTTAATTTCTTGACGTTCAAAAAAGCGCATACCACCATAGATACGGTAAGGAATTTGAGCACGAATCAACGCTTCCTCTATCACACGCGATTGGCTATTACTACGGTACAAAATAGCACAGTCATGTAATTTTCCCCCCTTCTCTAGCCATTGTTTTATTTGGGAAGTAACAAATAACGCCTCATCAAGTTCATTAAAGGCAGCATAAATTCCAACTGGTTCACCTTGTTCACCATCTGTCCATAAATTCTTACCGAGACGATTACTGTTATTAGCAATAAGCTGATTAGCGCTTTGTAAAATATTGCCCGTAGAGCGGTAATTTTGTTCAAGGCGAATCGTTTGTGCTTGAGGGAAATCATCTAAAAAGCGTTGAATATTTTCAATTTTTGCACCGCGCCAACCATAGATCGATTGATCATCATCACCGACAATCATGACTTTTCCTTGCTCGCCTGCCAGTAATCGAATCCAAGCATATTGAATTTTATTAGTGTCTTGAAACTCATCGACCAAAATATGCTGAAAGCGTTGTTGATAACGTTGTAAAATAACGGGCTTTTTTAACCATAACTCATAAGCACGTAATAATAACTCAGCAAAATCGACTAAACCTGCTCGATCACAAGTATCTTGATAAATTTGGTAAATTTTAATCCATTCACGTTCATAACGATCATTATTATCATCAATTTGATGGGCACGTAATCCATCATCTTTTTTATTATTGATATACCAACATACTTGTTTTGGAATGAATATCTTTTCGTCAAAATTATGTAATTTAAGTAACCGCTTTACTAAACGCAGTTGATCATCTGAGTCAAGAATTTGGAAATCTTGTGGCAAATTAGCATCAAGATGATGAGCTCGTAATAAACGGTGAGCAATACTATGAAATGTGCCAATCCACATGCCGAAAAGACGTTGAGAGGAATGTTCAGATAATGTTTTTTCAATTCGATGGCGCATTTCAGCAGCCGCTTTATTGGTAAATGTTACGGCCATAATACTGCCTTCAGAAATCTGTTCAACCGCAATCAACCAAGCGATACGATGCGTTAATACCCGCGTTTTTCCGCTACCTGCGCCAGCTAAAATTAGGTAATTGCCTAAAGGTGCAGCGACAGCCTCTCGCTGTTTATCATTTAACCCATTTAATAATTCTGAAATATCCATGCAGCTTACCTTAATTTTTTATCTAGTTATCTACCAGCATCTTATACATAATGAAGTGGAATAAATCAGGGCAGATGCTATGTCCTGCCCTGATTTTAAGTATGTTATCAAACTGGCTTTTTATACAGTGAAATTATAGAGAAAATTCTTAAAAAAACAACCGCTCTTCTCCCGTATATATTGTAGCTCTGCCTTTTCGAGCAAAACCTACTAATGTTAATCCACACTCTTCTGCCATATTTACGGCTAATGCGGTGCCTGCTGAAATTGCAACTAACATTTCAATACCACAAACTGCGGTTTTTTGGACCATTTCATAACTTGCTCGACTAGTAACCAATACAAAACCGATAGGGTTATTTTGCTTAGCATGCCAACCTAACAGCTTATCTAACGCCACATGGCGCCCAACATCCTCGCGAATAGCAAGTAAATGACCTTCTGTATCAAAAAAGCCTGCTGCGTGTGTCGCTCCTGTTTGTTTCCCTAACTCTTGTGCGTTTTCTAATTGTATTAAACAATGATCTAATTTATTAGCATCAAACTGTAAAGTGCGGTTCAATTTTACTAATTTTTTATATACTTGTTGTAATTGTTCTGTGCCACAAATACCACAGCCCGTTCGCCCTGCCAACGTTCGTCGTTGTTCTTTTAAACGCACAAAGCAGCGACTCGCTAACTCAATTTGGATTTCAATACCATTAGACACTGGATTGATATCAATACCATAAATATCACTCACTTTATCAATAATACCTTCAGCTAAGGAAAAACCTAATGCAAAGTCTGTTAAATTTTGTGGTGAGCACATCATCACTGTATGGGAAATTCCATTGTAGACTAAAGCGACAGGCATCTCTGTCGCTAGATTTTCTTCTTTTACATCATAAGTTATTGTTTTGTTTTTGATTTGTTTGTTTTTTGTTAATTTTTCAAAAAAACGAACTTTTGTTTTTGTGATCCAAGTCAAAATTTTTTTCCTTATTAATGGTTATGAGTTATAGATTTACCATTAAAAAATCAGTATCCTAAAAGGTGCTTAAATTGTAAGGTATTTACATACTTGTATGAAGTATATCGACAATTCGAAACTTGGTACGATTGTAATACAATTTTAACAAGTGAAAAACAAGCCTAAAAACATTTAATGATTTATTTAACGAATTTACTACTATCACATGCTAACAAACTCGTTTTGTTACGCTAAGGAGTATTATCTATGCAGGTCAGTAGAAGAAAGTTCTTCAAGATCTGTGCAGGGGGAATGGCGGGAACATCTGCTGCAATGTTGGGCTTTGCGCCAACAGAGGCATTAGCAGCTCCTCGCAATTACAAATTATTGCGAGCGAAAGAAACGCGTAATACCTGTACTTACTGTGCCGTTGGTTGCGGTATGTTGCTTTATAGTTTGGGCGATGGCTCAAAAAATACAAAAGGCAAATTATTCCATATTGAAGGTGACCCTGATCATCCAGTGAGTCGCGGTGCACTCTGTCCTAAAGGTGCGGGCGCATTGGATTATGTCAACAGTGAGCGTCGAGTGCTTTATCCAGAAGTGCGTGAGGCTGGCTCAAAAGAATGGAAACGTATTTCTTGGCATGAAGCGATTGAACGTATCGCTAGACATATCAAAACCGATCGAGATGAAAATTTTATTACTCATAACGATGCTGGTGTTGAGGTTAACCGTTGGATGACATCAGGATTCTTAGCTGGTTCTGCATGTAGTAATGAAACAGGTATCCTAACACAAAAATTCGTTCGTTCTCTCGGTATGATTTTTACCGACAACCAAGCGAGTATCTGACACGGACCAACGGTAGCAAGTCTTGCTCCATCATTTGGTCGCGGTGCGATGACAAATCACTGGGTTGATATCAAAAATGCCGATCTTGTTATAGTAATGGGTGGTAACGCCGCAGAAGCTCATCCTGTAGGATTCCGCTGGGCGATTGAAGCGAAAAAACAAAACGGTGCTAAGTTAATGGTGGTTGATCCACGCTTTAACCGTACAGCTGCTGTTGCTGATATCTATATGCCATTACGTCCAGGTACTGATATTGCTTTCCTATCAGGCGTTATTCGTTATTTGTTAGACAATGACAAAATCCAGCACGAATATGTTAAACATTACACTAACGCAACATTTTTAGTAAATGAAAACTTCAAATTTGAAGATGGCTTATTCTCTGGTTACGATCCTGAAACACGTAAATATGATCGCTCAACATGGGCATATCAATTTGATGAAAATGGTGAGCCGAAACGTGATATGAGTATGCAAGATCCACGTTGTGTGCTCAATATGTTAAAACAACATGTTTCTCGTTATACACCAGAAATGGTTGAACGTATTACTGGTACAAAACAAAAAGATTTCCAAATTTTCTGTGAGGAAATCGCAAAAACTTGTGCACCAGATAAAGCCGCTACTTTTATGTATGCATTAGGCTGGACTCAACATACTGTTGGTTCACAAAATATTCGTACGATGGCAATGATCCAGTTACTATTAGGTAATATTGGTGTGTCTGGTGGTGGTGTAAATGCATTACGTGGTCACTCAAATGTACAAGGTATTACAGATTTAGGCTTATTCCCTAATCGTCTACCTGCTTATCTTCCATTACCAACGGAAACAGATACGACACTAGATGTATTCTTAAACCGTATCACCCCTAAACGTTTAATGAAAGATCAAGTCAACTATTGGCAAAACACGCCTAAATTTATGGTCAGTATGCTGAAAACGTTTTATGGTAATAATGGTACTCAGGATAACGAGTTTGGTTATCACTATTTACCAAAACTACCAAAAGGAGGCATGGATCATTTACGTTACATTGAGGAAATGTATCAGGGTCGTGTAAATGGTTATTTCTGTCAAGGTTTCAATCCGATTGCCTCTTATCCAAATTCAGGCAAGATCATTAAAGCACTAAGTAACTTGAAATACTTAGTCATTTTTGATCCACTAATTACTGATACTTCTGAATTCTGGGTAAATCATGGTGAGCATAATGATGTAAAAACAGAAGATATTCAAACTGAGGTCTTCCGTTTACCAACAACTTGTTTCGCTGAAGAAGATGGCTCAATTGCCAATTCTGGCCGTTGGCTACAATGGCACTGGAAAGGCGCGGAACCACCTGGTGAGGCAAAAACAGATGGTGAAATTCTATCTGAAATTCGAGCTGAATTAATCCATCTATACAAAACAGAAGGTGGAAAAGCACCACTTGAACCATTAGAAGCGATGAGCTGGGATTATGCAAATCCATTAGAACCAAAAGCAGAAGAAGTGGCTAAAGAAAACAATGGTTATGCATTAGAAGATCTCCTTGATGCAAACGGCAATGTGATTCTGAAAAAAGGGCAATTGCTTTCAAGCTTTGGTCAAATGCGTGATGATGGTAGTACTTCTGGAGGTTGCTGGATCTATACAGGTCAATGGACAGAAAAAGGTAACCAAATGGCAAACCGTGATAATTCTGACCCATCTAACTTAGGTAATACATTGGGTTGGGCATTCGCATGGCCACTGAATCGTCGTATTTTATATAACCGTGCAAGTGCTGATTTAGCGGGTAATCCATTTAATCCAAAACGCCCATTAGTAAAATGGAATGGCAAAAACTGGAACTATATTGACGTGGCTGACTTCGGTAGTGCACCGCCAAATAGCCCGACATTACCATTTATTATGCAGCCAGAAGGTGTGAGTGGCTTATTCGTACGCGAGCGTATGGTTGATGGTCCATTCCCAGAACATTATGAACCAATGGAAAGCCCAATTGGAACAAACCCACTACATCCAAATGTAGTCTCTAGCCCAGTTGCTCGAATTTTACCATCAGATAAAGAGGATTTAGGTACATCTGCAGACTTCCCTTACGTTGGTACCACTTATCGTTTAACTGAACATTTCCATTACTGGACTAAGAACTCTCTATTAAACGTTATTGCTCAACCAGAGCAATTCGTTGAAATTGGCGAAGATCTTGCTAAAGAAAAAGGCATTAATAATGGTGATACAGTGAAAGTCAGCTCAAAACGTGGCTATATCAAAGCTGTTGCTGTTGTCACGAAACGTATCCGTACACTAATGTCTGATGGAAAACCAATTCATACTATAGGTATCCCAATTCACTGGGGTTTCTCTGGTGTAGGTAAAAAAGGCTTCTTTGCGAATAACTTAACTGTTCGTACTGGTGATGCTAATACACAAACACCTGAGTCAAAATGTATGTTAGTTAATATTGAGAAAGTGGGGGCTTAAAATGGGTGTTGTTCAATCTCAAAATATTATTAAAGCCTCTGCGACATCAAACTTTACGCCAGCACCACAGGCGCGTGATCATCAAACTGAAGTTGCTAAGTTAATTGATGTTACGACTTGTATTGGTTGTAAAGCTTGTCAAGTAGGCTGCTCTGAATGGAATGATTTACGAGCTGAACCAGAACCTTGTGTAGGTGTATACGATAACCCAATTGATCTCAATGCTAAAGCATGGACGGTCATGAAGTTTAACGAAGTTGAAGAAAATGATCGTCTTGAATGGTTAATTCGTAAAGATGGATGTATGCACTGCAGTGAACCAGGTTGTTTAAAGGCTTGTCCTGCTCCAGGTGCAATTATTCAATATGCGAATGGTATCGTTGATTTCCAATCAGACAAATGTATTGGTTGTGGTTACTGTATTGCAGGTTGCCCATTCAATGTGCCACGTATGAATCCTGAAGATAATCGAGTCTACAAATGCACATTATGTGTTGATCGTGTGACAGTAGGACAAGAGCCTGCTTGCGTCAAAACTTGTCCAACTGGTGCAATTCGATTTGGTAGTAAGGAAGATATGAAGCACTATGCAGCACAACGTATTGCTGACCTGAAATCACGTGGCTATGAAAATGCAGGCTTATATGATCCTGAAGGTGTCGGTGGTACACATGTTATGTATGTACTACACCATGCTGATAAGCCTGAATTATATTCTGGCTTACCAAAAGATCCGAGCATTGATATCAGTGTCAAACTTTGGAAAGACGTACTGAAACCAGTTGCTGCTGTCGCAATGGGTGGTATCGTATTGAGCGAAATTGCTCACTATATCGCAGTAGGCCCGAATACAGAAGAATTGGACGAACATGATGAAGACGAAGCACATAATGGAGGCGAACATGAGTAAGATTAAGATCAGTAACGATCGTAAAATCGTGCGTCATAAATTGCCAGCACGTCTTAGTCACTGGTTACTTGTTATCTGTTTCTTCGTAACTGGATTATCAGGGCTTGCGTTTTTCTTCCCTGATTTCGCATGGCTAACAGAAATTCTCGGTACACCACAGCTTGCGCGTTTTGTACACCCATTTACGGGAATTATTATGTTCATCGCATTTCTTAACTTATGTCGTATTTATTGGCGCCATAATTTCCCTGAAAAAAATGACTGGGTTTGGTTAAAAAATATTGATGAAGTATTAAAAGGCAATGAACATGCCGTTTCTGACAATGGTAAATATAATCTTGGTCAAAAAATGCTATTTTGGACTTTGATTCTTGCAATGCTAACCTTACTGGTTACAGGTATCATCATGTGGAGACAATATTTTTCACATAATTTCCCAATCCCTGTAATTCGTATTGCTATACTATTCCATTCTGTCAGTGCATTCTTACTTTTCACTGGTATCATGGTACATATTTATATGGCATTCTGGGTGAAAGGTTCTATCCGTGGTATGGTTGAAGGCTGGGTGACAGTACGTTGGGCGAAAAAACACCACCCACGTTGGTATCGTGAAGAAGTACTGCCTCAATTAGAAAAAGAAGAGCAAGAAAAACATAGCCAAAACTAAGCTATACTAACTCAATCAAAGTGCGGTCAATTTTTCAGAAATTTTCTAAAAAACGACCGCACTTTATTTGTTACTTAAACAAGGAAAAAGGATGAGTATCAGAATTTTACCCGAATCGGAAATCAAACAAGCGGCAAGTTCATTCAGTGCGCCCGCCTTGCTATTCGCTAATCCTAAAAATCTCTATCAACGCCGTGCAGAGCGTTTTACAACACTTGCTAAAGCTCACCCTTTAGCTGACTATTTAATGTTTGCAAGTTTAGTCTCTGAAGCACAGCTCGTTGTATTAAAAAATTACCCAATCCCAGTGGATTCTCGTCTAAACGAACATAATCTCACTGCTGAATTACTGGCAACACAGCCGTTACATTTTAAAAACTGGCAACGAGATCCCATTTGGCTAACATTATTAACTGCGCTTTTAAATGAGATAAAACCTAAAGCAAATGATACTATTCTCACAACTATTGAATGGTTAGAAAAAGCCTCTACAGCAGAGTTAAACCAATTAGCAGATCATTTACTCGCACAAGAATTTAGCCAAGTCAGTAGTGACAAAGCTGTTTTCATTTGGGCCGCACTGTCTCTATACTGGTTGCAATTAGTTCAACAAATCCCACACTCTAGCCACAAGGAAAGTAGCGAAAATTTACATGTTTGTCCTGTTTGTGGCTCAGCACCTGTAGCAAGTGTCATTCACTTTGGTTCAGAGCAAGGTTTACGTTACTTACATTGTGCGCTATGTGAAAGTGAATGGAATGTAGTACGTTCGAAATGTACTAATTGTGATCAAACTGGTAAGCTCGATTATTGGTCACTAGATAGTGAAGTTGCGCCAGTTAAAGCAGAAAGTTGTGGAGATTGCCATAGCTATTTAAAAGTACTCTATCAAGAAAGAGATCCGAAAGTAGAAGCCATTGCTGATGATTTAGCAACATTATTTTTAGATGTTGAAATGGAAGAAAAAGGCTTACAACGAAGTGGATTGAATCCATTTCTCTTTCCTAATAGTGAAGAATAATTATGTTTATTTAATTAACTAGACAGTAAATATGACTAAAAATAGGCAGGCCATAATGCTCTGCCTATTTTTGTTGATACCCTTTATACTTATTGAAGGGCTGATAAACGTTGTTGTGCTAAAGCAGCAAGTTCACCTTGTTGATGAGATAATTTTTGATACCAATAAACAGCTTGTTTCTTATTTTTCTTGGTACCTTCTCCTTTTTCATACATCATTGCTAAACGATATTGTGCATCATGATTACCTGCTTCCGCTGCTTTTTTAAACCATTTAAATGCGTTAGAAAGTTGTTTTAGTTCATTTTCATAAATTTGTCCGAGTACCATCATCGCATCTTGCGAACCTGAATTTGCTGTTTTCTCGAATAACTTAATACTATGTTGAATATCTTTCTTAACACTATTACCTTGTAAATAAAATACAGCTAAGTTATTGATTGCTTTGATGCTTCCTTTCTCTGCAGCTTCACTAAACCACCAATACGCTTTTTCGAAATCTTGTTCAACCCCCTGTCCTCGTGCATATAAAATACCTAAATTCGCTTGAGCTTGGTAATCCCCTTTCTGCGCTAAAGGTAAAATTAACTCAAAAGCGGCTTTCCAATCTTGCTTATCTGCAGCCTGCAAAATCAATTGTCGGCGATCGTCATCACTCAATTCTTGCAAAACTTGTTCATTTTCAACCGCACTTGATGGGATTGTTAGCGTAGATCTGGTATTCTCTTTCGCTAAGATCTGAGTCTGTACGAATAACGCGCTAAATAACATACCCAATACAATCATTTTTTTCATAGCTAAACCTTATAATGTTGCCACTAATAACATCACAAAAAAGATGAAAGAAACTACCATTTCAACTAACCCAACTTGTTTTACGCTAAGTTTAATTTGTGGTAAACAAACAGCACGAATTAATGGTGGTAAATAAGCTAATGCTAACAAATATTGTTGCAAAGGTAAAAACATCAATACACAAAGTGAATGAAAAATAATAGAGGCTTTCAGATAAATTGGATTTTTACGCTCTCTCAAAATAGACTTAACATATAATGTTGTACCAATAAAAAATAAGCTGGGATATAACGCAACTAACCAGATTTCAGCATCAAGTCGACGCTCAGCAAAATAATACGCAGCCATTCCTGCAATTGCGAAAATAACGATACCAGCGAAGTCATTTAATAGCGCACGTTCATCTTTTTGTTTCACATAATAAATATTTACAGCAACAAATGGCAACATTGCAATCACAAAGTAAATAATATGCCAGTTATACCATAATGCGGGTACGGCAAATAATGCACTGACTCCACCATAAATCCAGCTCCATTTTATATTCAGTGGCATATTTCTGCCTTTAAATAAGTTCAAAAAAGGATAAGTCATCAGATACAAGGCAGCCCAAGCTAAAAATAAGAAAAGATACTGCCAATTTGGTTGCGATAAAAGCATACCATACAAAAATGGTATGAGTGCCATCACAATTGCACCATGTTGATTAGAAATAAGTAACTTCATTTTTCAATCGCCAGACTAAAATTAAGTTGCGTAATTTTATCCAGTTTGATACAAAATAGATATGTTATTTGCATATAATTCAATTAAAAGAGGATAAAAATGGTAAGTATTCAACGTTTTCACTCCACAAATCGTTTATCTGAAATAGCAATTTACAATGGCGTGATCTATTTAGCGGGTCAAGTACCAGAAGCAACAATACAGGAAAGCGCTTATGAACAGACAAAAGAAGTGCTAAGTTTTATTGATAAATTATTATCTGAAGTTGGATCGAATAAAAGCCGTATCATAAATGCACAAATTTATCTTGCGGATATGGATTATTATGATGAAATGAATCGTGCTTGGGATGAATGGGTTGATACAACTTCACCTCCAACACGTGCGACTGTTGAAGCAAAATTAGCTCTACCTGATTGGAAAGTTGAGATTGTTATCACTGCTGCAGCTTAATTTACAAGTGTACTAATAGTACATGCAAATTTATGCTTTCTAATTAAATAAACTTTACTTTATACTTAATAGGCTAATTTCTATATGACATTAGCCTTTTTATTTTACATCTCTGGAAAGCATCCTATGAATCTTTACACTTATATTTGTTTTTTATCTGCTATTTCTATTTTAATTGGCTTTGTAACACGAAAACTGAACGATAAAATTCAATACACTATCGCTATTACCGCTACTTCAATTGTTGTTTCTGTTCTGTTTCTTATTTTCGGTCACCTATCTTGGTTTAAGCTCGATGTTATTGCAACACGAATGATGGAGCAGCTAGATTTCAAAAGCTTCTTACTAAATGGGATACTTGGTTTCTTATTATTTGCTGGTGCATTAGGGATTAAGCTTCCTGTGCTCAAAAACCAAAAATGGGAAATTACTACGTTTGCACTCTTCTCTACGCTTGCCTCTACGTTTATTATTGGTTTTCTGCTCTATGCAATTTCTACAATTATCGGGCTACAAATCGAACTCATCCATTGTATTCTATTTGGTGCATTAATTTCCCCAACTGATCCTATTGCTGTGTTGGCTATTATTAAAAATTTAAAAGCACCAAAACGTTTATCCATGCAAGTAGAAGGCGAATCACTATTTAATGATGGCGTTGGCTTAGTGATTTTTACAACAATATTTGCTGTTGCTTTTGGTGGGCATACGCCAACAATTGGCGCTATTGCTGAGCTATTTTTACAAGAGGCTATAGGGGGTATCCTATTTGGCTTTGCTATTGGCTTTATTGCACATTTATTAATTTCTGCAACAGATGATGGTAGTCTCGAAATTTTACTGACTTTAACAATCCCAACTGCAGGATTTATGTTAGCTAACTTATTGCACGTTTCTGGTGCACTGGCTATGGTCGTTTCTGGTATTTTAATAGGCAACTGGACAAGGCATACAGGTTTTTCCAAACAAAGCCGTCTTTATCTTGATCATTTTTGGGAAATGATCGATCACTTCTTAAATTCTCTTTTATTCTTGCTTATCGGTCTTGCATTATTATTAGTGGATTTTACAGCACAAGGAATTTTCCTATTACTCCTAGCAATCCCAATTTGCCTTGCTGGTAGATATCTCAGTGTATGGATACCTTTCCAGGTCATGCAACGATTCCGCAGTTATAATCCCTATACTCTACGTATTCTCACATGGGGAGGATTACGTGGCGGCTTATCCCTTGCAATGGCATTATCTATTCCTAAAGGCGTACTATTCATGCAACATATCGGTATGGATGTACGTGATTTACTGCTTGTAATGACGTATGCCGTGGTTACTTTTTCCATTTTAGTACAAGGCTCAACTATTGAGAAAATGATCAAAAAAGCTAAGGAAAGTATCATGCATAAACGTGGTTACATTGATTTAAATCCACAAAAACAGCCTCATCAAAAACTATAAAAAATGCCCTCAATAATTGAGGGCATTAAAATCTTACGTAAAACGTACCGTTCTTTATACAGGTTTTACTGTTGTTAGATCTAATTCTGCATTAAATTCTTTTAAAAAGAGTTGTAAATTATCGTCTTGCTGTAAATCTTGTTTAGCTTTTTCACGTAATGCTTTATAAGTCTGACGATACCAATCCGTTGGAGTAAGCTGTTCACTATTTGTTACTTCAATAGAGAGCGAAATCTGTTTTTGCTGAAATTGAGCTAGCGCTTGTTGCAAGTTTTGTAATGCAGCAGACGTATTCAAGTGATGTTTTTCAGCTTTAATGCCTAATAAAATCTGCTTATCTGTTTGTTTAATTAAAAGACAATTCAGAGCTAACTCTTTTGTTAAGTTATTCACATTCAATGATTCAACCAGATCGGTCCAGTAATCTTGAGCGCGCGCAATATCAACTACTTTAGCTCGTAGCTCTGGTGTAATATCTTGTTCTAAAGACTGTTTTAAATCAGAGGGTTTTACCCCTTCTTGCATCTTTGCCAATTCAGGATTACGCCATTCCCAACGATAGGTTTCTGCAAAATTATCCTCACTAGACACCTCTTGTTCTAATTCTTCTATTTCATCAAGTGTCTCTATATTAGATGTTTTTAAATGATGAGGAGCCAATTCTGTCAGTTTTTGTTGAAACGCCACTGAAGGTTTTACTGGATTTACTGCGACCCTTTCCCGCTGGATTACCAACTCTTTCTTCATTCCAATCACAGGAAGTGCGGTGAGTTTTTTTTCATCCTCAACAACCAACGTATCCAATACAGGACTAACTATGCTAGAGGGCTGGCTACGTTTTTTTTTTTCGTTTTGAGAAGTGAGGCTTAGTTCATCTAATTTATCAATCTGGGCTAATGCATCTAAAGCTGCAGAATATTCTATGGAATGATTATCTTCATACTGGTGAGATTGAACGGAATTAGATTGATGAGTTTCCGCGCTAATTGGCGCTTTTATATTACGCTTATATTGGGCAGAAATAGTTTGTGATACCACAGGCATATCAACATAGGCTGCCTCAGCCGAATTGGCACTTTTAACTAATTTTACCTCTGTTTTACTTTCTGAGTCATGAGTTGATGTAAGAGCAACATTGACTAACTTTGGATGAAAAGCCAAAGCTCGTAATAATGTCATTTCAACACCAATACGGGGAGTGGGTGCTAATGTTAATTCTTTACGTCCAGTTAAAACAACTTGATAAAAAAACTGAACATCTTCAGGTGAAATATGACTAGCTAAAAAACCGATTTGACTACTATCATCAATTTGCGGATTAGGTAGTAACTGCTGCATTGCAATTTTATGTAGGTTTTCTGCAATATCGCGTAAAAGTTCGTTCCAATCCCCTCCTTTTTCTGCCACAGCCTGAACTGCTTGCATCAATATTTCACCCTGCCCTTGCTGTAAGGCATGTATAATATCTAATGCTTGGTTGTCGTCTAATAAGCCAAGCATCTCATTCACAATCGATAAGGTAACATTACTATTACTCATAGCAATTGCTTGATCTGCTAAACTTAAACTATCACGAATACTGCCTTGAGCAGCTTTAGCAAGCTTATCTAATGCTAAAAACTCAAAAGGAATTTTTTCTTGTTTTAATATAAACTCAAGATGCTGTGCAATTTGTTGTTGCTCTAATGCTTTCAAATGAAATTGCATACAGCGCGATAAAATCGTGATAGGCAGTTTTTGAGGGTCGGTCGTAGCAAGTAAAAATTTAACGTACTCTGGTGGCTCTTCTAAGGTTTTAAGCAAGGCATTGAAAGAATGACGCGACAACATATGTACTTCATCAATTAAATAAACTTTATAACGCCCTTGCACTGGCTTATACTGCACATTATCCAGTAACTCTCGCGTATCCTCTACTTTCGTACGTGATGCAGCATCAATTTCAATTAAATCAATGAAATGTCCTTCTTCAATTGCTTTACAATGTTCACACAGTCCACAAGGATCTGCTGTTACACCATTAACACAATTCAACCCCTTTGCAAATAAGCGCGCTATTGAGGTTTTCCCAACTCCGCGCGTACCTGAAAACAAATAGGCATGATGTAATCGATTTTCTTTCAAGCCATTGGAAAGTGCTGCCAAAATATGACGCTGTCCGACAACATCACTAAACGTCTTTGGTCGCCATTTTCTTGCCAATACTTGATAGCTCATTTATTTCCCTTTTTTAAAACTACAAGTTTAAATTAATGCCCTTCAAAATTTACTAAAGTATAAGTTTTAATACCAAGATTATTTAAACGCTTTTCTCCACCTAAATCAGGTAGGTTAATCACAAACGCTGCATTTTTGACTTCGCCACCTAAACGCTCAACTAACTTGGCCGTTGCTTCAATCGTCCCACCAGTTGCTAATAAATCATCAATGATCAAAACATTGTCATTTTGTTGAATTGCGTCAGTATGGATCTCTAAAGTATCTTGACCATATTCTAACTGATAAGATTGTGCGATTGTTTCACGAGGTAATTTTCCTGGCTTTCTGACTAAAACAAAAGGTACATTCAATGCTAATGCAACTGGTGCGCCAAAAATGAAACCTCGAGATTCTGTACCAAGTACTTTGCTGATACCTTTATCTTTGTAACGTTCAACAATTAAATCTATTACAGCTCGAAAGGCTTCTGGTACTTCTAATAAACTCGTGATATCACGAAAAATGATACCTTCTTTTGGATGATTTGGAATAGACTTAATAGAAGATTTAATTAAAGCGAGTTTGTTATTCATTGTTTTGCCTAAAAAGTGCGGTTAAAAACAAAAAATATTTGTAATTTCAATTTGATACATTCAGATGTAAATTACAAACATTTAATCAAAAATTTGCTTCTCATTGTCGCAAAAAAAACAACCTAACTCAAACCTTTCTCATACTTTTTTGCTAGCTTTTAACAATCTTTTTTATAGTTTTTTACTGCTTTGATAAACAATATACAAAAAATGATATTCTTTTACATCATGGTATGCAGTCATCAAGTTAAATCAGCTAGCGATAAATATCAGTACCATCTTTACGCGTTTTCAATAAACGTAAAATCCAGACATACTGTTCTGGTGTTGGTGTAACAAAACGTTCAATTTCTTCATTCATTGCACGCGCAGCCTGCTCTGGTTCTTCAGTTAACTCCATTACAGGATGAATTTCTATTTCATATTTACCCGATACAGCGTTATAACGTGGAAACATTGGAATAACAACTGCTTTTGTCAAACGTGCTATTTTATTGATGCCAGGTAAGGTTGCTTTATATGTTGCAAAAAAATCGACAAATACACTCAGCTCTGAACCATAATCTTCATCTGGCAAATAATAGCCCATCTCACCTTTTTTCACATGAGTTAAAAATGGCTTTATTCCGTTCTGACGAGCATGCATCTTACCACCAAAACGTTGGCGGGCTAATGTCCATAACCAATCGACTAAAGGATTACGATGTGGATTATACATCGAGGTCATTGGCATACCTTGAGCATGCAAAATAATACCTGATGCATCAATTGCCCATGCATGTGGCACTAACAAAATAATGTTTTTTCCTTGTGAACGCGCTTCTAGAATATGCCCTAGTCCTACAAATTGACTACGCTTTTGTAAATGTTGCTTAGATCGAATGACGATTTCTCCGATTCCTAACATCACTTGCGTCACTGTAACAAACATTTCATCTATGACAGATTCACGCTGTTCTTCGCTCCATTGAGGAAAACAATATTGTAAATTAACATTTGCCCGATGACGTTGTTTTTTCGCTTTGTGTGCAACCACCATACCAATTTTACGCGCTAAATGATCACGTAAACGGAAAGGAACAAACGCTAGAATTAACAAGCCTAAAATACCAAGCCAAATTGCCCAATACTGTGGTAACAAATAAGACCATGAAAAACGTGGTTCATAGCCCACTCTCGCAGTTAAACGTATTTCTTCTTCTGACATATTTATTCCTGTTTAGCTAAACCATCCCTGCTCATATGCCATCTTAATTGTCATGATAAAAGACATAATGACTACCATTGGGCGAATAAGGACTTTTCCTTTTGCGAGTACCATTTTGGCACCTAAGTTTGCGCCAATAAATTGTCCTACCATCATAGCGAATCCTACAGACCACATAATTTGTCCACCAATAAAAAAGAAAATTAATGAAGCAATATTAGAGGTGAAATTCAGCACTTTTGCATGAGCCGTCGCTTTAGTAAGATTAAAACCAAGCAGCATGACAAAAGCAAGGCTAAGTAAAGAGCCTGTACCCGGTCCAAAAAAACCATCATAAAAACCAATACCCAAGCCAGCACTACAAGCAAACATACTATAAGATATACGTTTTTGCCTGTCTTCATCGCCTAACTTTGGTGTTAATAAAAAATAGAAGCCGATAGCTAAAATTAAGAAAGGTAAGACTTTTTTAATCATTGCACTATCGACTAACTGAATAAGAATCGAACCGAAAGAAGCACCTATAAAAGTCATTAATAAAATTAACCAAACTTCTGATAAATTGACCGCTCTTTGACGTAAGAAATATAAACTGGCGGAAAATGAACCACCACAAGCTTGTAATTTATTTGTACCTAAAGCTAAAGCGGGCGGCATACCAACCATCAGTAATGCGGGAATAGTAATCAATCCGCCTCCACCAGCGATCGCATCAATAAAACCAGCAATAAAGGCGACAAAGAATAACAATATAATAATTTCGAAACTAAATTCCATGAATATTCCTTATTCTAACCATTCGCTACGATTTGGTGCATTTAACACTTGCTGACATAACGGTGGTGCTTGTGGTATTACTTTAGGCTCACTTGGTGTTTTGGAAGGTTTAACAGGTTCAAACCAAGAATATAATTCTGCCCCACAACCATCTCCAGATGGGACTGGTGCTTGATTTTCACAATAATTTGCCCCTTTAGGACAAGTTAGACGGACATGAAAATGTGAATCATGGCCAAACCAAGGACGTACTTTATGTAACCATGCCCGATCATTTCCAGCGCTTTGACAAAGTTTTAATTTGATCGCTGGATTCACAAAAATCCTTGTTACATTAGGATCTTGTGCTGCCAATTTAATCAATGTTGCATGGTGGTGATTCCATTTCTTCTCATCGACACGTTGTGTTTTTCTATCGACGACTAATAATCCTTTACCATCTGAATTTAATGCATCTTTATCTGACATCGTTCCCATGCGCAACCAAATATCTGCATCTAGCCCCATCTGGTGACTAGCGTGCCCTGTTAAAAAACGTCCCCCACCAGGCATCGCAATATCACCAATTAATATCGTCGGTAAACCCGCTGATTTAGCTCTTTTACCTAAGCGTTGCAAATATTCAATCATATCAGGGTGTCCATAATAGCGGTTACGATTTTTACGGATCACTTGATACCCCTCGCCTTTATAGGGCAAGGCTTCAGCGCCGATAATACAGCCATTGGAATAACTTCCTATGGGTTCTGGTTTACCAGGAATAGGACGCTTAATTTTCTGCCACTCTTGTGGTGAAGCATAAGAGGCAGCACTAAAAATTGAAAAAAGTGCGGTCAAAATTATTATCTTTTTACATAATTTTTTCATACGTCCTCTTCATATGATACAGCTATCTAATCAGTTATGGCTTAGTATTAGTGCTAAATTAAACAAACGACTAACGATTTTGTGCCTTATGTCTTAATAAGTGATCTAGTAATACAATTGCAACCATTGCTTCTGCAATAGGGACTGCACGAATCCCAACACAAGGATCATGACGTCCTTTTGTCACGACTTCAACAGGCTGATTATGTAGGTTCACTGAACGTCCAGGGATAGTAATACTTGAAGTTGGTTTCAAAGCAATAGTCGCAATAATCGGTTGTCCAGAACTAATTCCCCCTAAAATGCCTCCAGCATGATTCGATAAAAAACCATTTGGAGTCATTTCATCACGATGCTGTGAACCTCGTTGTGTAACAACAGCAAAACCATCACCAATTTCAACTGCTTTAACTGCATTAATCCCCATTAATGCATGTGCAAGATCTGCATCAAGACGGTCAAAAACTGGCTCTCCTAAACCAACAGGGACATTTTCAGCAACCACTGTGAGCTTAGCTCCAATCGAATCTCCTTCCTTTTTTAACTGACGAATTAACACATCAAACTTTTCTACTGCATTTTGATCAGGGCAGAAGAAGGGGTTACTATTAACTTGCTGCCAATTAATTTCTTCAATAACTTGTGGTGCAATTTTCACGTCACCAATTTGTGATAAAAAACCACGCACTTCAATATTAAATTGCTCACGTAAATATTTTTTAGCTATTGCACCAGCAGCTACCCTCATTGCCGTTTCCCGTGCAGAAGAACGCCCACCACCACGGTAATCACGAATGCCATATTTTTGTTGATAAGTAAAGTCAGCATGCCCAGGGCGAAAACGATCTTTGATCTCACTATAATCTTGTGAGCGTTGATCCGCATTCTTAATGATCATCCCAATGCTCGTACCCGTTGTTTTCCCTTCAAATACCCCAGACAAAATCTGAACTTCATCATCTTCACGGCGAGGGGTTGTATACCGAGAAGTACCTGGTTTACGACGATCCAAATCGGGTTGAATATCTGCTTCTGATAAACTAAGCCCTGGTGGAACACCATCAACAATACAGCCTAAAGCCACACCATGTGACTCACCAAATGTCGTGACACGAAAAAGCTGTCCAATACTATTTCCCGCCATAGTTTACCCTTCTTGTTTTTTTACTGGAAAACATTGTTGATTAATTTTCACTTCTTCATTTGTTGTTTGGTTTTTAATAAATACATCTAATTGGTTAAATGAAATATCTACACCATTTTCTTCAAATAATTGATTAATACGACGATTTAAGAAATCAACTGTTGGATTACGATCTGCTAATTTACCTACATATAAACGTAACTCATGATCTAGTGAGCTAGCGCCAAATGTTAAGAAATAAACGACTGGCTCAGGTTCTCTTAACACACGATCACATTCACTTGCAGCCTGTAGTAATAAACGTTTCGTCAATTCTAAATCTGAGCCATAGCCTACGCCAACCTTGATTACAACTCGTGTAATTGAATCATTTAACGCCCAGTTAACCAAACGCTCTGTCACAAAAGCTTTATTTGGCACAATTACTTCTTTACGATCAAAATCAATTAAAGTAGTCGAACGAATGCGAATCTTTGAAACTGTACCAGAATATTCACCAATCGTAATCACATCACCAATACGTACAGGACGTTCAAATAAAATAATCAGTCCAGAAACAAAGTTAGCGAAGATTTCTTGTAAACCAAACCCTAGACCAACAGAAAGTGCAGCAAATAACCATTGTAATTTAGACCAAGACATGCCTAAAGTTGAAAAAGCTAACCCTGCACCAATAGCAATAATAAAGTAAGTAGCTAATGTAGTAATCGTATAAGGCGTACCTTGCGAAAAGTTAATACGAGAAAATATTAACACTTCTAATAAGCCGCCGATATTGCGTACTAACGCATACATTGCAATTAAAATGACTACTGCAAGTAATAGATTTAACAATGTAATTGATTCCATCACGGTACCAGCAGCAGTCACTACACTTTGCTGCCATAAAGTAACACCCTGTAGATAATAAGCCACTGTTACTAAATCAGCCCAAACCCAATACAGCATACCTAGTAAAATAACCGTTAATAGTAGGTCTGTTACACGCAATACTTGATCTTTTACTTGTGCAATCCCCAAGCTTTCATTTTGCTGTAAATCGATGCCTATCCTAAGTTCTTCTTCTGTTTCGACTTTAGTTAAAGATTGTTGCTGTTCGTATTTCTCTTTCATACGATTATAAGATAGGCGACGAGAAGATACAGTTAAACTACGATGTATCGTATTCTTTAATACTAACCAAATCACTACAACAAAATAGGAGGACATCAAATGCTCCATTAAATTAAGTGCGGTATAGTAATATCCCATAACAACTAAAATAATTAAGATGATTGGTGCACCAACCAAGAAAAAGCGGCCAATTTTTAAAATCATATGAATTGATTTCGTTCTATCTTCCGAAGAGTGTTCATAAGATTTCACCGCATGCTGAATACGAGGTCCAATGATTAACAAAGAAATAAACAACACAGAAATAGTCATGACCTGTCCAATAACATCATTCGTAATACCTGTTTCTAAATGTGTAAAGATCGAGGCATTAATCCAAAGTGCGGATATCCAGACTGACCGACTGAACACGCGATAAAACATATCAACACTTTCTTTGGGCATATTAAAGTGGCGATATGCAATACCGTTTGGGCGTAACAGCGATAACATAAAGGCGAAGAAACACCAATACCCCCCCATACTGATGACCCAACTTGCTACACTGAGTGGTTCTTCAAAACAGATATAAACCATTAAGACTAAAAATGCTAAGAATAACAAAGTGCTTGGTAAACATAATACGAATGTCCAAAACAATGCCTCAGGTGTATGTAGCTGACTATCTGAGTTTAATGTATTAATTCGTTGATTAATATGAGTTAAACGCTGCTTAATTTTTACTTTCTGTAGCTGAATAAATGTACTTAACACTAATAAAAAAGCCATTAATAGTGCGGCAGGAAGTAGGTCTTCACGCCAATTAGAGAAATTGATTTGTTTAATAATTTCTTTTGTTTCAATTTGGAAAGCAGGTAAAAAGTTTTTAATCCAATCTAAATCCATTGGCGCATTACTTTTGACCCAAAAACTTTGTTGCTGTAATTTACTTTGTAGCTGATCACTAATTAAAGCAACTTGTTTTTGATTAAGCTCAATATTTATCACTAAATTGAGTTGATTATTTAATGAACCAATAATATCGGATAGTAATTTACGACGCTCTTGTAAAACAGAGTCAAGATTATTTCTCTCTTCAGATGTAAATTTGAACTGTGATCTTGTCTCAAGTTGATTAATATAATTTTGAGTATCATACAAATTATCGCGAGCTTCTGTTAAATCAAAAATCTTTACTCGTAAATCTGTAATTCGTTTAGAAAGTCCACTTATCATTTCATCTTGTGGCAACAACTCTTTTTGTTTATTAATAATACGTGAAAGTATTAGTGAACCCTGTAACGCACTAATTTGATCTTCAATATTACGTTGAGTCTGCTGTAAATTATTAAGTACATTTTTAATACGTAAATTATCTTGTGACAAACTGTTCATTTCTGTAGTTTGTTGCACAAGCTCTTGACTCAATTTCACATTCATCTCTAACTGATGAGCAATTTCGGGATGTAGAGTATCTTTATTATCTTGCTGAGATTTCGTTAATTGCTCTACTTGTTGTTGTGATTCTTTTAAATATTTTTGATTAATAGCATCCTGCAATGCTTTCGTTTGCTCTTGTAACTGTGCTTGCTCTACATTTTTCTCTTCAAGTTGAACTGTATACAATGTGGTTAAAACATTATTACCTTGTAGTAACAATTTATTGTACACATTCTGTAATTCTAATAACTCCAGCTCTGTTTCAAATTTAAGTTGTCCAGTCGGTAAAATATCAGGGTTAGTAAGTAACTTATTAATTTCTTGAAGTCGTGTTAAATTCGTATTTAACGTAACTTGTGCTCGTTCTGGTGCAGTACGCAAAGCTACTAACTCGGTATTTAAACTTGTTGTACCCGCTTGTACTTGTTGTAAATCTTGCTGAGTTGTAAGTAATTTTGCTTGTAAATCCGCTAAGGATAATTTTTCTAACACTTCTGATGAAGAAATAGACTTATTTTTTAATTTTACAAGATTTTCTTGTGCTTTTGATGTCTGCTCTACTGCATTATCAATACGGGTCTGTAAAGCTTTTGTGTCTGCTTTTTGCTTTTCAATTTTTCCCAGTAAAGCTAGGGTTTCCTCTAAATTTTGTACTACAATTTTATTATTAGGATCGTTAAGGTCTGCACTTTTGGCAATTTTTAACTGAGCTTGCACATCACTTTCTGTTGGAATCTGTGCAAATAATAAAGGTGAGCTAAACATAAAGGATAAGCTCAACACAAAATATAAATTCATTAATAAATTCTTTTTCATCTGTTACTTCCCTAATAAATGCTGTAATTCCAGCTTTAATCTTGCCCGAGAAATTTTAATTGCACCTTGCTGCAACTTGTGTGTATCCAATGCAAAGTACTGCACTGGTTGTTTAAATTTTTCTAATTTATTCACTAGCCAATTTTGTAATTCAGTAACTAATGCAACTGAAAAAGGCTGAAAAAATTCAACAAAAGCGACAGGACGTTGACCAAATTCAAGATCTTCTTTAGGTAAAACAAAGACTTGTTTAACATATTGCCAATTCTGAATAACACGCTCTATTTCTTCTGGCTGAATATTTTCCCCACCAGAAATGAACATATTATCAACTCGTCCTAAAATTACCAACTCATTATCAAGCCATATTCCTTTATCTTTAGTTTGTAACCAACCTTGTTCGTTAGTTAACGGGATAATACCCCCCGCTTGCCAATATCCCATTGCAAGTCCCGCCCCTCTTAACCAAATTTCATCATTCACTAGCTGATATTCACGATTTAATAAAGGTTGACCAACACCATCTTTTTCATCACTTAATTTAGCAAATACCGTCGATGCCATTTCTGTCATACCATAGCCTGAATAGCTGAATACTCCTCTTTTCATTAGTTGCTGTGTTAATTCCACAGGAATATGCGCGCCACCTAATAAAATATGCTGAGTAATAAATTGGCATGATGGATATGCTTGCCAATATGCAAGTAAACGCTGTAGTTGGGTCGGCACTAAAGAAACATGAGAGCTTCTACAAACTGAAGCATAAAAATCAGTTTGTGGAAAATTTAATCTTGCCCCAGTCAGTAACCAACGCCAAATGATCCCTTGCCCAGAAACATGATAAAGGGGCAAAGAGAGTAGCCAGCTATGATGAGCATGAAACTGCATTAACTGACAAACTCCCATAGCATTATCAAGATGTGCTTGTATATGATGTACCACAGCTTTTGCCTTACCTGTTGAACCTGAAGTTAATGTCATTGTTGCTGGCAGTAAAAAATGTTGTAAAACAGACCGCTCTTTTAACACATTTTCATTGCATGTCACTTTTATATCAAAGTTAATAGACTGACAATTTATTAAAGCTAATGGCGTGGGAGAATAATAGAAAGCGATATCAGCATCACTACAAATTTGCTGAACTTTATCAATTGGAAAAGCTGGATTAATGGGTAAGACTCTGGCGCCTAATTGAATCGCGGCAAGATAAAGCAAGAGCAACCTTAGCTCATTCTTACCATATAAAGCAACGCCTGTTTGCAAGGCTACACCTTGCTCTTGTAAAATAGCAGTATATTGCTGAATCACATAATTAAGTTGTTGCCATGTAAAAACCTCGCCTTGCGAATCTTGCAAGGCGATTTGGTTCATCATTTTAGGATTACGTGCAAATTGTTGCCAAGGAAACATTATTAATTTGCAATAAAATAAGTTCTAACGTCTTCAATCAAGTCTGTCGGTAAATGCATAGATTGCATTGCACCTTCTAACATTAACATTTTACGCCCACTATTAGTGTTAGTGATTACCCAATAAGGTGTATCTGGAATTTGTTTTGGCTTAGTGTGATTACCTGCTAGTAGCAATGTTGCCTCATCTCGAGCAAAATAAACTCGAGTTCGACCTTGTAGAGATTCCGCTGCTTGTGCAAAACTTTCTGGATTTGTGCGATACAGTACACTTAAAATTTTCAAAAAACGAACAACCGCCTTTGTTTCTTGTTGGAAGTCAACCGAATTTAATAAATTACGGACTTTAAGTGTAACTTGCTGAATAGACTCATCTGATTGTTTTTTAGGCAGTACTTTAGGCTCTTCTATTTCAGATTGTATAGTTTGCTTTACCTCTGGTGTAGTAGTAACAACCTCTTTCACGACGTCTTGTGCCAAAACCACCTCAGGCTTTGGCATATTTTTATTAGAAAAATTAAGCAAACGGCGCAAAATATCAGATGCACTTTCGCCAATAGATTGCGTTTGGCTCGCAATGTATTGATAAAGTTCTTCATCAACTTCAATAATTTTCATTTTTTCCTCCACTTGCTTGATCTCTTTCAGATTTTGCCACATTATAACGATTAATTTACAAATACTCTATACACAATCCATACAAATTATGTCTAAACAATCTTTATTAAACTATCAGTTTCACCAATTAAAACAAGCAATTAATCAACCAACACTGGTATTCATTCATGGCTTATTTGGTGATATGAATAATTTAGGCACAATTGCGCGCGCATTTAGCGAACACTATCCAATCCTTCGTGTTGATCTACGTAATCACGGACAAAGTTTTCATAGTCATGAAATGAATTACGATTTAATGGCACAAGATCTTGCAAACCTTATTCATCACCTTCAACTCAATAAAGTCATTTTAATTGGGCACTCTATGGGGGGGAAAACAGCAATGAAAATGGCAGCATTCTTCCCTGATTTAGTTGAAAAATTAATCGTTATAGATATTGCACCAATTCAATATGCTCACAATGGTCATGATAATGTATTTGCAGGCTTATTGGCCGTAAATACAGCCCAAGTACAAACGCGTCAAGAGGCGAAAAAAATACTTGCCACATATATATCAGAAGAGGCTGTTCAACAATTTATGTTGAAATCATTTGATAACCAATCCCCCGAATCATTCCGTTTCAATTTAAGTGCATTAAGACAGAATTACGCCCATCTTATGGACTGGCAAAATTGTTATGTCGAATTGCCTACCTTATTTATTCGTGGAGGTCTATCTCATTATATTCAGCCAGAAAATACAGCTCAGATTCTAGCTCAGTTTCCTAATGCCAGCTCTTTTACAATCAATGGATGCGGACATTGGGTCCATGCAGAGAAACCTGATTTTGTTATTCGAGCAATTGAAAGATTTTTAATATCAAACAAATAGATAACTAACACAGAAATTCGTGTTTTAATCCCATATGAATTGTGTTATAGTTCAGCACTAATTCAGTTGTGGCTTATCATTCTCACTTAGCCACAAGTTTTCAGTGATTTGACACATGGCAAAACAAGATGCAGATTGTATTACATTAGATCTGTTTGCTAATACTCCCAAAGTTGGACGCCCCAAAACAAATCCACTGAGTCGTGAACAGCAAATTCGTATTAACAAACGTAATCAATTAAAACGAGATAAATCCGTTGGATTAAAACGTGTTGAGCTAAAGTTACATATGGATTTAGTTGAACAACTAGAAGATTTGGCGACAACGTTGAATGTTAGTCGATCAGAAATAATTGTAACTATTTTACAAAATTATTTTAATACTCAAGAACATAGGTAATAAAGATGGCTGTTGTTGGTTTATTTTATGGCAGTGATACAGGCAATACTGAAAATATTGCCAAAATGATTCAAAAACAACTTGGTAATGAACTCGTCGATATTCGTGACATTGCTAAAAGTACAAAAGAGGATATCGAAGCATACGATTTCTTAATGATTGGTATTCCAACATGGTACTATGGCGAAGCTCAATGTGATTGGGATGATTTTTTCCCTACTCTAGAAGAAATAGATTTTACAGATAAATTAGTTGCAATTTTTGGCTGTGGTGACCAAGAGGACTATGCAGAATATTTCTGTGATGCAATGGGAACTGTACGTAATATTATTGAACCTAAAGGTGCAATCATCGTAGGACACTGGCCTACCGAAGGTTATACTTTTGAGGTATCACAAGCATTAATTGATGATAATACATTTGTTGGCTTATGTATTGACGAAGATCGTCAACCAGAACTTACCGCTGAACGTGTGGAAAAATGGGTTAAACAAGTTTTTGATGAAATGTGTTTAGCAGAACTTGCTTAAATGTAAAATATAGAAGGGGCAACTATGTCTGAAGAAAATATCAAACTATTGAAAAAAGCTGGTCTGAAAATTACTGAACCTCGTTTAACTATTTTAGCATTGATGCAAGAACACAAAATGGAGCATTTCTCTGCAGAGGATGTATATAAAATGCTACTAGAGCGTGGTGAAGAGATCGGCTTAGCTACCGTTTATCGCGTATTAAATCAATTTGATGAAGCAAATATTTTAACTCGTCATAATTTTGAAGGTAACAAATCTGTTTTTGAGCTTGCACCTACAGAACATCATGACCATATTATTTGTGTAGACTGTGGTAAAGTATTTGAATTTAATGATGATGTTATTGAAAAACGCCAACGTGAAATCAGTAAACAACACGGCATCGAATTAGCAACACACAGCTTATATCTTTATGGCAAATGTAGCGATATTAATAACTGTGATGAAAATGGCAAAAAATAATCGCTATCTACTTCGCTAAAATAGCCATCTCATCTGCACTTTAATCGTTAAACGAGTAATTAAAGTGCAGTTTCCTTTTTATATGCCTGTTTAGGTTTATTAAAGTTACTCTTATTTTCTGTCACAATAAGCTAAAATAATCCCGCCAACTTATCAAAAAGTTTACATGACTAAATTTAGGTTAATTATTTATAAAATAACTAACAATTAAGAGTAAGTAATTTAGCTATTTCTCTCAATATTCATAATTAGAAATATGAATAAATGAGCTCTTTAATATTGTATAAATAGAAATTAAATTTGGACTTATGAGTTTTAGATATGACTATCTTAATAAAGAGAAATTCAAATTTTACCAATTTTTCTTCTTTATAGAGTACTAAAAAAATATAAGGAAAAGAAGTTAATTAAAAAGTAAGCCGTAATCAATTAATTGTACTGGCTTTTGACTAATGAATTGAAAAATGGCGGAGGAAGTGAGATTCGAACTCACGGAGGGCGTAAACCCTCGCCGGTTTTCAAGACCGGTGCCTTCAACCACTCGACCATTCCTCCGTGGTTGTGGGTGGTTAATATAATACAGTTAGTTTATTGAGTAAATTAAAAAACACATTGGCTTTGCTTGAACGATGAAATTTCACCCACTTTGTCTTTTATTTAAACTAAATTTTATCAAATTGTTAACTTTTGAGATTGACTTTTCGTAGGCTAACCAGTACTTTATCACTATTATCTGATTTTGCCCTATTCCATTTACAAAGGAGCTTTTACTATGGAATCTCGTATTGTTCTTGATAGCAGAGAAACGTCCTTACTTAATACACATAAAGTATTACGTAATACTTATTTTTTATTAGGATTAACCCTCGCATTCTCAGCTATCGTTGCTTATATTTCAATGAGCTTAAATTTACCTCGCCCAGGTATTATTCTTATGCTTGCGGGTTTCTATGGTTTATTGTTTTTAACTTATAAACTATCCAATAGTGGGTTCGGCATACTTGCCACCTTTGCTTTTACAGGTTTTCTAGGTTATACATTAGGTCCTATTTTAAATGTTTATGTTAGTAATGGAGCAAGTGATATTGTAGTGTTTGCTTTAGCTGGCACCGCTACAGTTTTTTTTGCTTGTTCCGCTTACGTATTAACAACTAAAAAAGACATGTCTTTCCTATCAGGCACTCTTTTTGCATTATTCATTGTGTTGTTATTGGGTATGATTGCAAGTTTCTTCTTCCAATCACCAATGTTATATATTGCAATTAGTGGGCTATTTGTTGTGTTCTCAACAATGGGAATTTTGTACGAAACAAGTAATATTATCCATGGAGGAGAAACAAATTATATACGTGCAACAGTAAGTATTTTTGTGTCTCTTTATAACTTATTTATTAGTTTATTAAATATCTTTTCAATCTTATCTAACGAAGATTGACAATCAGATTAATAGGTAAATATAACGCCCCATTATTGGGGCGTTTTTGTTATAATACACATAATCAAAGTGCGGTCAATTTTTAGAAAATATTTAAAATATGATTCAAATAAATAATCTCTACATCGAAACTGATTCATCTGGTTACTTGCTAGATCTAAACCAATGGAACGAAGATGTTGCTCTAGCTATTGCTAAACAAGAACAAATTGAATTAACCGAGGCTCATTGGGAAATAATTTACTTCGTACGCCAATTTTATCAGGAGTATAAAACATCTCCCGCTATCCGTATGCTTGTTAAATCACTGGCTCAAAAATTAGGTGAGGAAAAAGGAAACAGTCGTTATTTACAACGCCTTTTCCCTGATGGTCCAGCAAAACAAGCTACCAAACTTGCTGGTCTACCTAAACCAGTAAAATGTTTATAAATAAAAATATTTATATATCGTATTTGATAATCATTTTTATTTACAGTGCAGTATTTTAGGAATAGAATATGCTCGCGACTTTATTAACTAACAACATAAGGAGAAAATGATATGCGTCGCTTAGCCGTTCTTTTAAGTGCAATTTTGCTTGGAGTGTCTAGCTCTCCAGCTTTTGCAAAATTCAAAGTAGTAACTACATTTACTGTGATTCAAGATATCGCTCAAAACGTTGCTGGCGATGCTGCTGTTGTTGAATCAATTACAAAACCTGGTGCAGAAATCCATGATTATGAACCGACACCAAAAGACATTGTAAAAGCTCAAAATGCTGATCTTGTCCTATGGAATGGTTTAAATCTTGAACGTTGGTTTGAAAAATTTTTTCAAAATGTTAAAGATAAGCCAGCTGTGATTGTCACCGAAGGCATTACACCAATTTCAATCTATGAAGGTCCATATAAAGATGCACCAAACCCGCATGCTTGGATGTCAACATCAAATGCATTAATTTATATTGAAAACATTAAAAATGCACTTGTGAAATATGACCCTCAACACGCTGAAATCTATATAAAAAATGCAGAAAATTATGCAAATAAGATTAAGCAACTAGACCAACCTTTGCGTGAAAAGTTATCAAAAATTCCTGATAGCCAACGTTGGTTGGTCACTAGTGAAGGGGCATTTAGTTACTTAGCAAAAGATTATGGCTTACAAGAAGCTTACTTATGGCCGATTAATGCAGAAGAACAAGGCACGCCACAACAAGTTCGCCAAGTCATTGAAACTGTACGTAAAAACAATATCCCTGTTGTCTTTAGTGAAAGTACTATTTCTGATAAACCAGCAAAACAAGTGGCAAAAGAAACTGGCGCAAAATATGGTGGTGTATTATATGTAGATTCACTTTCAACTGCTAAAGGTCCTGTACCAACATATATTGATTTATTAAATACTACTGTTTCGACTATTGTTAAAGGATTTGAAAAATAATGCCCTCACCTACTATTGCCTCAATTTCAGTAAATGATGTCACTGTACGTTATAATAATGGACACCTTGCGATTTATGATATGACATTTCATTTAGAAGGCGGAACAACTTGTGCTTTAGTGGGTGTAAATGGTAGTGGAAAATCGACTCTTTTTAAGAGTCTTATGGGATTGGTTAAACCACAACAAGGTACAATAACACTGTGTGGTTTACCAATTTCATCAGCTCTCAAACAAAATCTCGTTTCTTATGTGCCTCAATCTGAAGATGTTGATTGGCAATTCCCCGTTTCAGTTTATGATGTCATTATGATGGGACGTTACGGTTATATGAATTTTTTGCGTATCCCAAGTGAAATCGATAAACAAAAAGTCCAACAAGCTATGCAAAGAGTAAGTATTGAGCATCTTGCTGATCGACAAATCGGAGAGCTTTCTGGGGGACAAAAAAAACGTGTATTTTTAGCACGAGCACTTGCTCAACAAAGTAAAATAATCCTTTTAGATGAACCTTTTACGGGTGTAGACGTAAAAACAGAAAATGCCATTATGGATCTACTCGACCAACTACGCCTTGAAGGTCATCTTATCCTTATTTCGACACATAACTTAGGAACAGTTCCCGATTTTTGTGACCAAGTTGTGATGATTAACCGAACAGTGCTTGCAACAGGAAAAACAGAAACAACCTTTACACAAAAAAATCTTGAATTGGTTTTCGGTGGTGTATTGCGCCACATAAAACTATTAGGTAAAGATATTCATGATGATGAAGACAGCCGTTCTGTGACGGTACTAAGTGATGATGAATTACCTGCTGTATTTTATGGTGAAACGAAAAACGATCCCCCCGCCCCCATCACTAAAAATCCAGAACCAAAAGGTGATAAATAATGTGGGATTTATTGCTTGAACCATTTCAATATAATTATATGATGAAAGCAATTATATTGTCTGCTGCTGTAGGTGGTATCTGTGCGTTTTTATCTTCTTACTTAATGTTAAAGGGCTGGTCCTTAATTGGCGATGCACTCTCACATTCTGTCGTACCAGGCGTAGCTATCGCTTATGCTCTTTCATTACCTTATGCACTAGGTGCTTTTTTTTCTGGGATATTAGCAGCATTGTCCATTCTCTGGATCAAGTCAATTACTAAATTACGCGAAGATGCCGTCATTGGTTTTATTTTTACAACATTTTTTGCATTAGGCCTCTTAATCATCTCTCTTAATCCTACTTCAATTAATGTTCAAGATATTATCTTAGGTAATATTCTAGGTATCGCAGATGAAGATATCAATCAAGTTGCTATTATTATTACTATTACATTAGGTCTATTACTCATTTTTTGGAAAGATCTATTACTGGTTTTTTTCGATGAAACTCACGCGACTTCTGTTGGCTTATCACCATTACGCTATAAAGTGCTTTTCTTTACATTATTAAGTGCTTGTGTGGTTGCGGCATTACAAACTGTCGGTGCTATTTTAGTTATAGCAATGGTCATTACACCAGGTGCAACTGCCTACTTACTTACAGATCGTTTTCAAACACTTGCTATCATTGCAGTTATTTTAGGTGTAAGTACTAGTGCACTTGGTGTTTATATTAGCTATTTCTTAGATGGTGCGACAGGAGGTCTCATTGTTTGCTTCCAGACAGTGATTTTTTTACTCGCTTTTTTCTTTTCACCCAAATATGGTGTGTTAAAACCTAAAAGTGAGGTTAAAAACTCTGTAAAAATGGAGAGAGAAAATGTCTGATATCATTCAATGGATTACAGAGCCTTTCTCTTATCCATTCATGCAAAATGCATTATTGACAGCATTAATTGTTGCCATAATTTGTGCCGTACTGTCTTGCTATCTTGTACTAAAAGGTTGGTCATTAATGGGAGATGCGATCTCTCATGCCGTCTTACCAGGTATTGTTATTGCCTTCCTATTAGGTCTTCCTCTATCTATGGGGGCATTTGGAGCAGGTATTTTTTGCGCACTAAGTGTAGGATATTTAAAAGAAAATAGCCGAATCAAAGAAGATACTGTAATGGGAATCGTATTTTCAGGTATGTTTGCCTTTGGTATTGTCTTATTTACGAAAGTCGAAACTGAACAACATCTTTCTCATATTTTATTTGGTAATTTACTTGGGGTAAGTTCAACAGAATTGCTGCATACCTTTATTATTTCAACGCTTATTTTCACCACTTTAATGGTAAAACGTCGTGACTTTTTACTCTATTGTTTCGACCCAAGTCATACAAGAGTTGCTGGACTTTCACCCAAAATTTTACATTATGGACTACTTATTTTATTAGCATTAACAATTATAACTGCAATGCAAGTTGTGGGGGTTATTCTAGTAGTTGCGATGCTAATTTCACCTGGTATCACTGCTTTTATTTTAAGTAAACGTTTTGATCGAATGCTCATTATCGCAATATCCATGTCAGTCACAACTAGTATACTCGGTACTATTATTAGTTATCATATTGATGCTGCAACAGGGCCTTGCATTATTTTATTACAAGCTGTTTGCTTTATGCTTGCTTTAATCTATCAAAAACTAAAGCTACGTACTCTCAAAAAAATGAAGTAAATTAATAGCGTAATGAAAAATCTTGAAACTCACTGTCTGTTATATAATCTTGTTCAGATACATATTCCACTCGTGCGGTTTTAGGACCTTGTTTTAGCCAGTGATATAACTGTTTGAGCTGTTGTTCTGAACCGAATGCAACGACTTCGACACTTCCATCTTGGCGATTACACACATAGCCTTTAACACCTATTTTAACAGCTTCTCGCCAAGTAAAATAACGGAAGCCAACCCCTTGCACAATACCATACACAAAAAATTGCTTTTTCAACATGATATATCCTCATAAGACCTGTTACTAAAAGTTTTAACAACATCACATTTTTTTCAATAAAAATAGATTTTGCTATTTTAATTTACACAAATATCGAATAGCATACACTTTAGCACTTTCCTGAATAAAGTGTGTCAATTTAAAAATTCTTTTTCTTTAATAAGATAGGAGCAAATATGAAATTCCGTTTCGCTGCATTAGCAACCGCAGCTCTATTAACTAGTACAGCGAGCTTTGCAGGTGTCGTAACAAGTTCATCCAATATTGATTTCCTTGCTGTTGATGGCCAAAAACCGGGTAAATCACTTTTAAAAGAGACTCGTTCTTTTAATATTAGTGATACACAAACCCATCAAGTTGTTGTTCGAGTTTCTGAAATTATACGTTCTGGTTCTGACCGTACATTATTTGAATCTGATCCTATCGTTGTGACTTTCCAAGGTACAGCTGATGATATTATTATTTCAGCACCTCGTTTAGAAACTGAAAGAGATGCAAATACATTCAAAAAAGCTCCTAGAATCACAGTAAAAACAGTTTCTGGCTCAGAGATTGCAACCAAACAAGAATATCTTAAACAAGAAGGCTTCCTGCCTGGTGTTAACCTAGTAGAAAATCTGTCCGAATATAACTCATCAAATGCACCAGCAGCAGTTGCCGCTTTGGCGAGTACAACTATGCCAGCCGCTATTCCTGGCTTCGGAAAAGCACAAAAGGGTAAAATTACAGTTCAAGGTGAAAATGTTGCAGAGCAAATGCTGCAATATTGGTATCAACAAGCAGATAAAGAAACTCAGAAGCGTTTCTTAAATTGGGCTAAAAATCAAAAATAATCAACAATACTGTCCGAAAGTGAGCTTTTAGCTCACTTTTTCTTTACTTAGCTTAGGAGATATCATGCAAAGTATTTATCGCACATTACCAGTGCAAAAACATATTGCGCTTGTAGCCCATGATCATTGTAAGCAAGATCTTATAAACTGGTGTAAAACCCACCACGATTTATTGTCACAACATACGTTATATGCTACAGGTACAACGGGTAATCTCATCCATGATGAAACTAAATTAGATATTGAAAGTTTACTCAGTGGTCCGATGGGAGGTGATCAACAATTAGGTGGTTTAATCGCAGAAAAGAAAATTGACTTACTTATTTTCTTTTGGGATCCAATGAATGCCGTACCACATGATCCTGATGTCAAGGCACTTATGCGTATTGCAACGGTCTGGAATATTCCTGTTGCAATGAATATGGCAACGGCTGATTTCCTAGTAACATCGCCAAGCTTTAATCAAATTACAGAAGTCCGAATTCCCGACTATGATGGCTATTTAAAAGCACGTTTAAAATAAACAAAAACGACGTTATATTTATTTAAATCAAGAGCAGAAAATAGTATTAGCTTGTAATCAATTCATTTTATCAGATGATCAAGTAATATATTCACTGCTCTGGATTTCAATTTTATCTACTTAAATGCTTTTCCACATTGAAGTAATCCTCTCCCCCGAGAATCCTAATAAAATATTACTATGCTGATTAATTCAACGATATCAAATCAGAACAAAAAGACTATACTGAAGTAGTATTGAACATATTTTATAAACAATTTGCTTTACTCTTACTCATCTCATAATTAAAATAAAAAGCTGCAGAGTTATCTGCTTAAAATCATTATTTAATTTTTTATTACTACACATGGAACGTTATTATGAAAAATCAAACATTACTTTTAATAACTTTATCGCTTGCTTCTGTTTTTGCTACAGCTCAAACCAACCAAATTAATTTTTATGGCAAAGCAGGAGTTGACTTAACCTCTCGTTTTGAAACAATGAAAATACAAGCAGAGAATGGTTCTGAATTTCCTGCCGCTGCTGGCACAAAGAAAAATACATTTTCGCCAAGTATTTTCTTAGAAACAACATACAATGTTTTGCCTCAAACAGAGATTGGTCTTGGCATCGGTTATATTAAACGTGATGGGTTTCATTATTCAGGTACTTTTGAAGAAAGACCCGGTATGTTTGATAAAGAAACATACAAAATAAACCGTTATTCTTCTCTCCCACTCTATTTCATTTTTAAACAAAATTACGTATTGAATCCAGATACAAAATTTTATTTTAAAAGTGATTTAGGTTATGCACTGAATAAAACAAAAAGTACTTGGTATACCAGCTATACAGATGATAGAAAAACATTTGAGCACCCTATTCATTTTAAAACTAAAGATGGTCTTTATGCGGGTTTAGGCGTTGGAATTGAATATAAATTCCTATTAGCTGAACTTGGATATTACCATACGAACTCCGCTCTCACTTATCAATCTAATCATCGTCAACAAAAACCTAAAGATTTCCATAATTCATATAATAATGATGCGTTACGTTTATCTGTTGGTTTTAAATTCTAAATATCACATACTTCACACTTCAAAGCCGTCCATAGACGGCTTTTTTCTATTTAGATAAATAAAATTGACAATATAATGACTCAAAGAGCGGTCTGTTTTTGTAAAATTTTATTTAATCATTATAATGTAGCTCAATATCAAATAAATAATATTACGCTGTTTTTATTATACTTGGAGGGTAAACTACGATGGCATTAATTTTAAATATTCTTAATTTTGTACTCGGTGGTTTTGCCACAACTTTAGGCTGGTTACTTGCTACAGTGGTCAGTGCTATTCTTATTATTACTTTGCCTTATACAAGAAGCTGCTGGGAAATTAGTAAAATGTCATTAATGCCTTTCGGTAATGACATTATTCATGTGAAATACCTTGAGCCTACTAGTATAGTAGGAAATTCCTTAGGCACTATCTTAAATATCTTGTGGTTTATCTTTTTCGGCTGGTGGCTTTGTTTATTCCATATTTTTTCAGGTATTGCACAATGCTTAACTATTGTTGGTATTCCTGTTGGACTCGCTAATTTTAAATTAGCAGGTATTGCCTTATTACCAGTTGGACAACGCGTAGTATCAAAAGAAGTTGCTGAGATCGCAAGAAAACAAGCTGCACAGCAACATTACAATAACCATTATAAATAATCGAAAGAAATAGAATGAATAATTGGCTGAATGCAAAAGTCATTGCCACAATCCCTATTTTCATCGCGGTTAATATTGCAGCTTGTGCTATTTGGTTACTCGATATCTCACAACAAAGCATGCCATTGATTTTAGGGATTATTGCAGGTGGCTTAGTTGATCTTGATAACCGATTAACGGGTCGATTAAAAAATGTATTCTATACGCTTATTGCATTTTCTATTTCCTCACTTGTTGTTCAAATTAGTATTGGTAATAGCGTTCAATTTACATTATTAATGACTGTAATTACCTTTCTCTTTACTATGGTAGGTGCCATTGGTCAACGCTATAGTACAATTGCATTTGGTACCCTAGTCATCGCGTTATACACAACTTTATCTTACTTACCTGATACAGTTTGGTTTATCAATCCAATTATGATTTTATGTGGTACATTGCTCTATAGCATAACTACATTAATTGTTCATTTATTTTTTCCGAACCGCCCAGTACAAGAAAGTATGGCGAAATCTTTTATTGGCTTAGGCGAATACTTAGAGGCCAAAGCGCGATTCTTCGATCCTGATGATATAGAATGGTTAGGTCATAAAGAAGTCAATTTAGCTATGAAAGATAGTGCATTAATTGATGCATTCAACTCGGCTCGCACAGCATTATTTTATCGTATCCGTGGACAACACAGACATAGCCGAACGACGAAAATGATTCGTTACTATTTTGCTGCACAAGATATTCATGAGCGGGCCAATTCCAGCCTGTTCAACTATCAAGCTATTGCAGAGCAACTCAAAAATACAGATCTTATCTTTCGAATCCAACGTTTGTTTGAATTGCAAGCACAAGCCTGTCGTGAAATTGGTTTGAGCTTACAGCAAAATAAAAAATATAATTACAATAATAAAGTTGAAAAAGCGATTTTAGGGCTCAATCAATCCTTTGATCTTTATGCACAAGCTCATCCTGAAAATGAACCTCTTTTACTGAATCTAAAAACATTAATCGAAAATTTACAAGCTGTAGAATGGCAATTAAGTCATTTAGATCAAGAGTCTCAACAAAATGAGCACTCTGGTACAGCACAAATTCATACTGAACAAATACGTGGGCTCAGTAATATCCTGTATGCAATTAAAAGCCATTGCCATTTTAATTCGCAATTATTCCGTCATGCTGTCCGCTTATCTATTGTAGTATTCACTTCGTGTACTATTGTCGAATTTTTTCAACTTGATAGAGGTTATTGGATCTTATTGACATCAGTTTTTGTTTGCCAACCAAATTACTCTGCAACCAAAATGCGCTTGAGACAACGCATAATTGGTACTATTTTAGGTGTCATCATCGGTTCATTATTACCTTATATTAATCCCACTCTTGAATTACAGCTGGGGCTTATCGTCGCAACCAGCACTTTATTTTTCTTTTTCCGAAGTAATAACTACAGTTTTTCAACTTTTTTTATCACGTTGCAAGTTTTAATTAGTTTTGATGTCATGGGATTTGATCTTCATGAAGCTATGTATTCTCGTGTGTTAGATACATTGATTGGTGCTGCAATTGCGTGGTTTGCAGTCTCTTACTTATGGCCAGATTGGAAATATCTCCAGCTCGATAAAGTCAGTCGGCAAGCAATTAAGAGTAATGCTAAATATCTCCTTTATATCATTAGTCAATTACAATTTGGTAAAGGAGATAATCTGAAATATAGAATTGTTCGCCGTAATGCTCATGAGAATGCGACTGCATTAAGCACTATAATATCGAATATGAATAATGAACCACAAAAATATCAGGCTCATTTGCAAAAAGGATTCGAGTTGCTTAAGGTAAACTATTCGCTACTAAGCTACATTTCTGCATTAGGGGCATACCGCAGCAATATGAAAAAGTTACAACAAAATACTGAGTTTCTTTCTGGATTTTATCCAGTAGCTAAAAAAATCATCTATGTATTAGAGCATATTGATAGATTAAGACCAGATATCTTCGCTAAACTGCAGGAAAAAATAAAAGAAGACTTAGCAAAAGCTAATATAGAGCAATGTGAATATTTACTACAACCCCAATTTAGTGTGCCAATCCAACAACTCAATATGATTAGTCAAATATTGCCATTACTCTATACTATACTTCAACAATTAGACATCGAGTAAGATTAAAATTGCCGCATCCCCCCCCCACTCTTTGGGTGCTTGATGTAATGCTTTCACCTTGGGATGTTGCACTAACCAACGAGGGATCTGGCGCTTTAATATGTACGAACCATAACCAGTCATGACACTCGCACAATAAATATGCTCCTTTTCACAAGCTTGGATTAAACTCGCTAATTCTAGTTTAGCTTGTTCACGTGTTAAGCCATGTAAATCCAAAAACAATTCAGGTGAGAAATCACCTCGGCGAAGCTGTTTTAATAAATGGGAATCTTCCCCTTCTCGCAAATATTTCACCGCTCTTTCTTCATTTAGTAATGGTTCATATTCATCAGAAAAATAAAATAAAGTGTCCTCTTGCTCTCGAATTTGTCTTAGTGGTGATTTTTTGATTCTTTTGTTCTGACGAGGCGCTACAAAAGTATCTTGTTTTAACGTTTTGACCCCTTGAGTTGCTATACGAAATAGCGCAACATCTTCTGGTTTTAGCATATTCACCTCGACCTAATTTTTCAAATTCCGTTATGATAGCATATTATTATTGAGCTTGATTTCCCAAATTTTATTGAATATGGTATAACTAAGTCACTTTTCTCTTTTAGCTATAGACATACTATGACATATAATCAAGATCTCATTGAAACCATTATTTCTGATCAAGTACATAATGAATTACATTCTATCCAAGACTTCTTACGCTGGACTTACAGTACATTTAATCGTGCAGATATTTATTATGGTCATGGCTATGATAATGCTTGGGATGAGGCATTACAGCTAGTTTTTGCTACACTTGATCTACCTATCGACTTTCCTCCTGAATTCTATGCAGCGAATTTAACCCGTACAGAAAAAGAAGTATTATTACGTTCAGTCATTCAGCGTATTGAAAAACGGATTCCTGTTGCCTATCTAACTAAGCAAGCTTGGTTTTGTGGTCTAAATTTCTATATTGATGAGCGTGTTATTATTCCTCGTTCACCAATTAGTGCTCTTATTCAAACAGGTTTTGCTGGTTTATTAAAAACAGAACCGAAACGCATTTTAGACATGTGTACTGGCAGTGGCTGCATCGCTATCGCTTGTGCAGAGCAATTCCCAGAATCAGAAGTAGATGCGGTAGATCTTTCTGCTGATGCATTAAGTGTCGCAGAAATTAATATAGAACGCCACAATATGTTAAATCGCGTTTATCCAATACAATCCGACTTGTTTAATGATTTACCTAAAGATCAGTATGATCTCATTGTAAGTAATCCACCTTACGTTGATATCGAAGACTTGGCTGATATGCCAGAAGAATTTCAACATGAACCAGAAATTGCGTTAGGTTCAGGAGTAGATGGACTCAATATCACTAAACGTATTCTCGCTGCTGCACCTGATTATTTAACTGATGATGGTATTCTAGTGTGTGAGGTAGGTAACAGTATGGTGCATCTTATTGAACAATATCCACAAGTCGCATTTAATTGGCTTGAACTCAAAAATGGTGGGCTAGGTGTTTTTGCAATCACTAAAGGCGAGTTGGTTAAACACAATGCTTTATTTCAATAAGTATTAAAAGTGCGGTATCTTTTTACAAAATTTTATAAAGAGTATATCTAAACAAAAAAGACCGATTTAATAATCGGTCTTTTTTGTTTATTTACAATGTAAAAGATTAGAAGAATACGCGTAAACCAACGCCGTACTTATTATCTCTCTCTTTATTGATTGGATAAGCATTATCCTGTCTACGAACATTTGCATATTCAATGTAAGTCAGTACATTCTTATGGAATTGGTAATCAACTCCAGCTAAATAGACATTTTCTGTCATTTTATTATTTGATGCAGATATATCTTGGTTACGTTGCCACTGTAAATAAACTTTTGATGGCTCCATCACTTGATACTTAGCGCCAACTAAAATATGTTTTGATTTAGAATTAAAAGTATCCAAAACTTTTAAATGTGTCTGACCATATTCTGCTGCAAGTGCTGCTGGTCCGTAAGCAACTTCAGTAGCGACACGCCATGAGGTAGTTTTCATTGAAGTACCTGTCGGTCGATGTGCAGATGCATTATCTTGAGTTTCTACTGAGTAGCCAGCATTCAAATTAAATACTAAGTCTTGCATTAACTCACGATTATAAAATACAGCTACGCCATAACCATATTTATAATCCGTAAATGGTGATAATTTTTTCTTTTTCTCTGCTTCACCAAATAAGTAATCAGCACCAAAACTGAAGCCATGCCATTCTGTAGAGCGGAATTTGATCGATTTTTTAGCATCTTCAGGCAAATTATTATTACCACCAAATGTATAAGCATAATCACCTAATTGAACATCATCACCATTTGTTGTTTGTTGACCAAAAGTTAATGTACCAATAGGATCATATGAAAAACCAGCATAAAGCTTGTTTGTACTTGGATTGCCAAAGCTTTGTGATGAATCTGCGTCTTCATCAAAACGAATTTCTAAGCCACCTAATGCAGATAAGCCGTTTTCTAAATGATGACTGACTTTAACTTCTAAACGTGAATCATCATTACGTAGATCACCACGTTGCTTATCACCAAATTTACCTAAAACAAGGCGAACTGAGCCACCTACTTCAACTTTCGTACCATCTTGTTCATAAACTGTCGCTGCGTTTACTGAAGTTGCAGCAAGCGTGGTGATTACTAGTGCAATTAACGTTTTTTTCATACTACTGTTCCTTTTCAGAAATCTTTATTAACTAAGCTAGATCTAAAAAAATCTACCTACATCAACTTCGTATACTGTTGATTTGGGCTATACTGGCAAAGAAATAAACAGATGTCAAATAAAAAGCTGATGAAAATTCATCAGCTTTATCACAGTATAAAACTAAATATTAGAAGAAGACACGTAAACCTACACCAACTTTTTTATCTTTTACTATTGGATCTAAAGCATCTTGTGGTTTGAATTTAAAAGTACCACCTTCTAGATAAGCTAATACATTTTTATGTAATTGATAGTCTACACCCATGATATAAGCACGTAAACGAACTGTTCTTTCATTAGTGGAAACAGCTTTTCCCCAAATAGCATCAGCATAAATTTTCGATTGTGGAATAAATTGATATTTCAATCCTAATTCAATTTCTCTAATTCGTTTAAATACATCATCTTTCTGATTACCAGATGGATGTTTTTGATCACGCCATGTCATTGTTGCAAAGTTACCACTCTTCGCTCGTGAATAATCTACTGCAATAGCAAATTGCTTATAAGACAATTCCCCTCCAGCAGTCCAAGTTCTTTCATTTACAGCTAACATGGAATTACCAATTTTTTTGCTACTGTATCCAACTGCCAGCCCTATTCCAAAATCACCTATTGTATTATTGTAAAGGGCACCGAATACATAACCGTAGTTATTAATATTTTTCTCTCCTGTTATTTCTCGTTTATTTGGAGATTCGTCAAATATATAATCTGCGCCAAAACGGAAACCGTTAAAATCTGCTGATTTAAAATGAATAACCTTATCACCACTGGTGATCAGTTGGTTAACGCCACCTAAATCATAAGTATAATCAGAAAGTCCAATATCATCTCCAATAGTCAACTGTTTACCAAATGTTAAAGTACCTACTTTTTCATAATCAAATCCAGCAAATAAACGCGCTACTTTCATTTGATCACCAATACCTACATCACTAAAACGAAGTTGGGCTTGAGCTAGTGTATTTAAACCATCAGTTAAGTTATGACGTGCATCAAACGTAAGACGTGATCCAGTGTCTTTTAAATCTGTACGCTTATCGGTTTCTTTTTGTAAAAGTAAACGAACAGATCCACTTACATCGACTGTTGTACCATCTTGATTGAATACAGTTGCTGCATTTGCTGAAGCTGTAGCCAATGCTGACACTATTAATGCAATACTTGCTTTTTTCATAATAACTTCCTTTTAGAATTCTCAGTTATTCAAAGGTTCAGACACCATTCAACGACAACAGTTACAATCTTAAAGTATTGTAACTGTTATATTTACATATCATTACAAAATAAAATTTATTTAATAAAAAGCCAGTGAAGTTCACTGGCTTTTAATATTAATAATCTTAAATTAGAAGTGTACGCGTAAACCTACACCAACTACATTATCTTTAGTTGTCACGCCTGCTTCGTCTTTCTTACGTTCCCAACCACCTTCAACAAAAGTTTCTACTTGTTTATGTAGTTTATAACCAGCACCTAAGATGACTGCACGAGTTTTAACATAATCGTTACTTGTGCCATTTTTTGCCCAAATCAAGTCAGTATATACTTTTGCTTTTTCATTAATATCGTAGTTCATACCTAACTCAAGAGCACGTTTTTTACCTTCAACATTTGTTACTTTAGATTGAGCATAATCTAAACCAACTGAAAGAGCGGCATATGAAAGCTCAGTACCTACCATAAATGCTTTTTCTTTTTCATCTTTTTTAGCTTGATTTTGAGCGTCTACTTGAACATATTTTTGACTATAACCAGCGTGTAATTTGAAACCTACATCGCCCATCGCTCTTTCATAGAAACCAGCGACAACGAAACCACGATCTTTACGTGTTGCATCTTTATTCGCATCACCAGAAAGCACATAAGCACCACCAAAAGTGAAGCCATTAAAATCAGCAGATTTAAAGTTAATTGCTTTCTCACCGCTTGAAAGAAGATTATTTATACCACCTAATTTGTAAGTATAATCAGATACACCAACATCATCACCGATAGTCAATTGATTACCAAATGTTAACGTACCCACTGATTCATATTTAAAACCAGCATACAGACGTTTTAGATGTACACTATTACCAATTGGCTGTTTGATAACTTCACCAGCTGCATTTTTTTCATCTTTACTAAAACGAAGTTCCGCATATGCTAATGCACTTAAACCTTCACCTAAATCATGGTTCGCTCTAAAAGAAATACGAGAACCATTATCTACTAAATCACCACGCATATCTTTAGCTTTAGTAAGAAGTAAACGAACTGAACCATTTACATCCACTTTAGTACCATCTTGATTGTAAACTGTTGCTGCGTTTGCTGATGTTGCAGCGACAGCTGCTACTGCTAATGCTACGATTGTCTTTTTCATAAAATCACTACCTTGTTGTTGGAGTTTTATAACTTAACTAAGTGATAAATCACTTAATCAACCTAAAATCGACATTGAAACTATCACTAGTCTCATAATTTTTGCAAGTGCAAGATAACAAAGCTCCAATATATTGTCAAAAGAACACCTGATTCTCCATTATTAATTTTCAATAATAAAAACAAAAGGTTACAAAATACAAACTAAAAAAACTCAGATTAAAAATGTTAGCAAGATCACAAATATAAAGATTTTTTAATAACAACGAACTTTTCAAAAATAAAATAACACATTGATTATAAAAGAAAAAAATAAAAAAAATTACAGGCTAAGTAAGCATATAATGGAAAAAGTCATCAACTTCTTAAAATTAATTTCAATTTTGTGATCCAAGTCACAATTTATTCAATTTAAGTATAAGGAGTGAGCTAATTTTTACTTCTTTTAGTTAACAAATGAAAGAGTTCTTCTCTTTAAAAAACAAAGATAAACAAACTAAATACTATAATAATAGAAATAAAAATAACGTCTTGTTATAAAAGAAATGTTATCACACTAATCTTGCTTTTAACTATGTATCAATTTTGCCCTTAGCTGTGCTATTTTGATTGACTTAAATTTTTTATTGTTCTCAAAACAATAAATAGCGATAATATGCCTCTTAAATTTAGGGCGCTCATTCTTTCATCAGCCCAATGAAATAAAATTATGACTGAATATATCCTACTCATTATTAGTACAGCATTAATTAATAACTTTGTCCTTGTTAAATTTCTTGGGCTATGTCCTTTTATGGGTGTTTCCAAAAAAATTGAAACCGCTATTGGTATGAGTTTAGCGACAATGTTTGTGTTAACTGTTGCGTCTATTTCAGCTTACTTAATTAACACTTATATTCTACACCCATTAGATGCCACTTTTTTACGTACTTTAGTTTTTATCTTAGTGATTGCAGTTGTCGTACAATTCACTGAAATGGTTATCAATAAAGCAAGTCCAACTCTTTATCGTTTATTAGGAATATTTCTTCCTCTCATTACAACTAACTGTGCTGTGCTTGGTGTGGCTTTATTAAATATTAACTTAGCACATAACTTAACTCAGTCTGTAATTTATGGTTTTGGTGCCTCACTTGGCTTTGGCCTGGTGTTAGTTTTATTTGCAGCATTACGCGAGCGTTTAGCCGCTGCTGATGTCCCTTCTATATTTAAAGGCGCTTCAATCGCATTAATTACTGCAGGGTTAATGTCATTAGCCTTTATGGGCTTTACTGGATTAGTGAGACTATAATGACGTCAACAGTATATTTAATCCTGATTATTATTGCTGCGCTTGCACTTATTTTTGGGGCGATTTTGGGTTTTGCTTCAATCAAGCTTAAAGTTGAAGCGGATCCTATTGTCGAAAAAATCGATGCTTTATTACCTCAAAGTCAATGTGGGCAATGTGGTTATCCTGGTTGTAAACCTTATGCAGAAGCGATTGCAAATGGTGATGAAATCACTAAATGTATTCCCGGTGGTCAAACTGTAATTATAAATATTGCAGAGTTAATGGGAGTTGAGCCACCATCCAGCGATATTAATGGTGATCCGATACCAATGGTCGCCTTTATCAACGAAGAAATGTGTATAGGCTGTACTAAATGCATACAAGCTTGTCCCGTGGATGCGATTATTGGAACAAATAAAGCGATGCATACGATTATCCCCGATCTTTGTACAGGTTGTGAGCTTTGTGTACCACCTTGTCCAACAGATTGTATTTCAATGATTAAAGTTGAGAAAAATATTGATAATTGGAATTGGAAATTTGATCCTAAACTTGTTATTCCTATCATTAATACGACAACAACACAGAAGAAAATAATCAAAGGGGAATAAGATGGATGTGTTAATGCGTTTTAATTCTGGCAAGTTATGGGATTTCAAAGGGGGCATTCACCCTCCTGAGCGCAAATCTCAATCAAACCATAAAGCTATTCGCCCTGCAAAACTCGTTGATAAACTTTATATCCCAGTTAAACAACATGCTGGTTTAGAAGGAAGTTTATTAGTTAATGTTGGAGATTATGTTTTTAAAGGTCAACCTCTTACTCAGGGTGATGGTTTACGAACGCTCCCTGTACATGCCTCTACTTCTGGTTTTATTACCGCTATAGCACCATATGTTGCCCCCCATCCATCTGGTTTAACAGAACTTTGTATACACCTAGAAAGTGATGGTCAAGATCAATGGCGCCAACAACAACCTATTGATGATTTCTTAACTCAAACACCCGAACAGCTGATTAACAAAATTTATCAAGCAGGTATTGCAGGATTAGGGGGAGCTGTATTCCCAACTGCTGCTAAAATTCACTCTGCTGAAAAACAAGTGAAACTCTTAATTATCAATGGTGCAGAATGCGAACCTTATATCACTTGCGACGATAGATTAATGCGTGACTATCCAGAAGAAATCATCGAAGGCACTCGTATCTTACGTTATATTTTACGCCCTGAAAAAGTTGTTATTGCCATTGAGGATAATAAACCAGAAGCAGCCGAAGCACTACGAAAAGCATTACAGGGCGCCAATGATATTGAGATTCGAATGATCCCAACGAAGTATCCTTCTGGCGCAGCAAAACAACTAATTCAAGTGTTAACGGGTCTAGAAGTGCCTAGTGGGCAGCGCTCCTCGAGTATAGGTGTACTTATGCAAAATGTTGGCACAGCTTTTGCTATCAAACGTGCTGTCATCAATGATGAGCCTCTGATTGAGCGCGTTGTGACGTTAACTGGCGATAAAGTGATTGATAAAGGCAATTATTGGGTACGTTTAGGTACACCTATTTATCAACTATTACAACAAGTTGATTATCAATATGATGCCCGCTTCCCTGTTTTTATGGGAGGACCCATGATGGGCTTTATCCTGCCAGATCTAAATGCACCAGTGACTAAAATGACTAACTGTTTGTTAGCTCCTGATCACTTCGAATATGCGCCACCTGCACCAGAACAATCCTGTATTCGTTGCTCAGCTTGTTCAGATGCTTGTCCAGTTAACTTAATGCCACAACAACTGTATTGGTTTGCTCGTAGTGAAGATCACGACAAATCAGAACAATATGCATTAAAAGATTGTATAGAATGTGGATTATGTGCGTATGTTTGCCCAAGTCATATCCCACTGATTCAATATTTCCGCCAAGAAAAAGCCAAGATTTGGGAAATTAAACAAAAAGCCAAACAAGCTGAAGAAGCTAAAATTCGTTTTGAGGCACGCCAAGCACGCTTAGAACGTGAAGAGCAAGAACGAAAAGCTCGCTCACAAAAAGCGATGGAAGCCCGTCGTCAAGAAATGAAATTAGAAAATGGCATTGATCCAGTACAAGCTGCTCTTGAGCGTTTAAAAGCAAAAAAGACAGAAAATAATGAAACGAAAAAAACAGAAATAAAAGCTATTTTGAGCAAAAAAGGGGAATTGTTACCAGACAATAGCGATATTATAGCTCAACGCAAAGCTCGCCGTTTAGCTCGTCAACAAGAGGTTCAATCACCAACTAGCCACATCTTAGAAACTCATGAGTCTACTAAGGATTCAATTACGCTTGAATCAACAATAGATTCAAAGAAAGCTGCGGTAGCAGCGGCTGTTGCGCGAGCAAAAGCTAAAAAAGCAGAGCAACAAGAGCAAAGTGCGGTGGAAAAAATCACACTTTCAGCTGAGACTGAAAATACAAAAGAAGATCCACGCAAAGCCACAATTGCTGCGGCTATTGCACGAGCAAAAGCTAAAAAAGCAGAGCAACAAACGGAAAGTGCGGTGGAGAAAATCACGCTTTCGACAGAGACTGAAAATACAAAAGAAGATCCACGTAAAGCCGCAATTGCTGCGGCTATTGCACGAGCAAAAGCTAAAAAAGCAGAGCAACAAGCGGAAAGTGTAGTTGAGAAAATCACGCTTTCAGCTGAGACAGAAAGTCCAAAAGAAGATCCACGCAAAGCCGCAATTGCTGCGGCTATTGCTCGAGCAAAAGCTAAAAAAGCAGAGCAACAAGTGCAAAGTGCGGTGGAAAAAATCACACTTTCAGCTGAGACTGAAAATACAAAAGAAGATCCACGCAAAGCCGCAATTGCTGCGGCTATTGCACGAGCAAAAGCTAAAAAAGTAGAGCAACAAGCGGAAAGTGCGCTGGAGAAAATCACACTTTCAGCTGAAACTGAAAGTCCAAAAGAAGATCCTCGCAAAGCCGCAATTGCTGCGGCTATTGCGCGAGCAAAAGCTAAAAAAGCAGAGCAACAAGCGCAAAGTGCGGTGGAAAAAATCACACTTTCAGCTGAGACTGAAAATACAAAAGAAGATCCACGCAAAGCCGCAATTGCTGCGGCTATTGCACGAGCAAAAGCAAAAAAGCTCGCCAAAGAAAATAAAGAATAAGGATAAAAGAAACCCAAAATGTTTAAAATGGTAAGCTCCCCACATACTCATTCAGGTAAGCTCACAATGCGTATTATGTTGTGGGTAATTTTAGCAATGTTACCTGCAATTTTTGCACAGCTATATTACTTTGGTTTTGGCGTACTCATTCAAGCCAGTTTAGCTATCAGTTTTGCTTTATTGTTAGAATGGGTGGTGACATTATTACGTAAAAAACCAGCTTTATTCTATATCTCTGATTTTAGTGTTATTTTAACCGCACTTATTCTTGCTATTGCTATTCCACCTTATGCCCCTTATTGGTTGATTTTAATTGGCATATTTTGTGCAGTGATTCTAGGCAAGCATGTTTATGGTGGGTTAGGACAAAATTTATTTAATCCAGCTATGGTTGGCTATGTTGTATTACTCATTTCATTCCCACTACAAATGACAACTTGGCTTCCTCCTATTAGTTTATTAACTGAACCTCCTACAATTGCAGACGCTTATCATCTTATCTTTACTGGTTTTAGTACAGATGGATTCAGCTTACATCAATTGACAACATCAATAGATGGAGTTACACAAGCTACACCATTAGATAGTGCAAAAGTCGTGCTAAAAGATCAAGAGTATCAATTTTTACTCACTTCACCCATTTTTTCTTCTGATTTAGCGATTGGTTGGTGGCAAATTAACTTAGCCTTTTTATTGGGCGGCACCTTTTTGATATGGAAACGGATTATTCATTGGCAAATCCCGATTGCAATGTTAACGACATTTACGATGTTGTCGGGTATAACTGAATTACTCTATCCAGCACAACATTTAAAAACAATTACGCAATTATTTAGTGGTGCGATGATGTTTGGTGCCTTTTTTATTGCAACAGATCCTGTTACAGCCTCTATTACCCCTCGTGGAAAACTAGTATTCGGAGGATTAATTGGTTTGCTGACTTATATTATTCGTTTCTATGGCAGTTACCCTGACGGTGTCGCATTCGCAGTTTTATTAAGTAATATTTGTGTACCATTAATTGATCACTACACTCGCCCACGTGTTGCAGGCTATCGCCAATAAGGAATGACAATGAAAACCGTTAAAATCTCAGCCTATTATGCCCTGTTGCTCGCATTTATTGCGCTAATTTGTACAGCGCTATCTACGGGAGTGTATTTTTTAACTAAAGATAAAATTGCTGAAGAAATTAATAAACAACAACGTATATTGTTGCTACAAGTCGTCCCCCAACAATATTTTGATAATGTGCTGAGTGAAAACTGTTATGTACCTACTAGTCAAAAGTTAATGGCTAATCGAATAAAAAATATTTGTATAGCAACTAAAAACCAACAAAAAACTGCCTATGCGATTGAAACTATTGCACCCGATGGTTATTCTGGCAACATTCGTTTGCTTCTTGGTATGACACCTACAGGTGAAATACTTGGTGTACGAGTATTAGAGCATCAAGAAACACCAGGATTAGGTGATAAAATTGAAACACGCATTTCAAACTGGATTTTAGGTTTTTCTCATCAAAAAGTGACATCTGATAATTTAAATGAATGGGCAGTAAAAAAAGATGGGGGTAAATTTGATCAATTTACAGGCGCGACTATCACACCACGCGCAGTGGTGAACCAAGTAAAAAATGCCGCGTTAAGTATGTTAGATGAATTGAATCAAGAGAATCAACAATGAGCAAAAATTCACCAAAACAAACCGCACTTTCTGATCAAAATGCATATACTTCAGAAACGCAAGCTCCATCATCTCAAAAACAGCTAAATGCGATTTGGAAAACGATTTTTTGGCAAGGCGTATGGAAAAATAACTCAACATTAGTTCAGCTATTAGGATTATGTCCATTACTTGCCGTTTCAAATAATATCACAAATGCGTTAGGCTTAGGACTTGCCACTATGCTAGTCTTGATTTGTAGCAACACTGTCGTGTCTTTATTCCGTAAACAAATTCCACACGAAATTCGTATTCCAATTTATGTCATGATCATTGCGACAACAGTCACCATGGTACAGTTATTAATGAATGCTTATACTTATTCACTTTACCAATCTTTGGGTATTTTTATTCCTCTCATTGTCACAAATTGTATCGTGATTGGACGAGCTGAGGCCTTTGCTTCAAAAAATTTACTCTCTCACGCAATCTTCGATGGATTTTCAATGGGGTTAGGTATGTGCTTAAGTTTAGTTGTACTTGGTGCAATCCGAGAAATACTGGGGAATGGAACCTTATTTGATGGCATGGAACACTTGTTGGGTGATTGGGCAAAAGACTTACGTATTGAATTATTCCAGCTAGATAGCCATTTCTTATTAGCTATTTTACCACCTGGTGCATTTATTGGCTTAGCACTTATGCTAGCAATGAAAAATTTTATTGATCAGTATAAGAAATAATGAATAAACAAAAACGAATTGAGATTTTAACTCGCCTACGCGATCAAAATCCACATCCAACAACAGAACTAAATTATAGCTCACCTTTTGAGTTATTAATTGCTGTTATTTTATCAGCGCAAGCAACAGATAAAGGGGTAAATAAAGCAACAGAGAAACTGTTTGCTGTTGCGAATACACCGCAAACTATTTTAGCTTTAGGTGTTGATGGGTTAAAGAGCTATATCAAAACAATCGGTTTATATAACAGTAAAGCTGAAAATATTATCAAAACTTGTCAAGATTTGATTGAAAAACATCATGGCGAAATCCCACAGAATCGTACTGCACTTGAAGCCTTAGCTGGCGTTGGGAGAAAAACGGCTAATGTGGTCTTAAATACCGCATTTGGACAACCTACTATTGCCGTTGATACTCATATTTTTCGAGTGTCTAATCGAACAGGATTTGCACCTGGTAAAGATGTTGTAAAAGTAGAAGAAAAATTACTTAAAGTTGTCCCTGATGAATTTAAAGTAAATGTCCATCATTGGCTAATTTTACATGGACGCTATACTTGTATTGCTCGCAAACCTCGTTGTGGCTCCTGCATTATTGAAGATTTGTGTGAGTTTAAGCAAAAAACAGAGTAAAAATTATTTTTCCACTGTGTTTAAGCAAGACACTAATTTATCTTGCTTGCATGCCTAAATAAAATAACAAAACATACTTTTTCATTCTCAGCTGCGAATGTGTAGATTTGATTTTTTAATTATTTGGATTTAATTATGACAACAAAACAAGAAAGACAAACTTGGTCTAGTCGGCTAACCTATATTATGACAGTAGCTGGCGCAACAGTAGGTTTTGGCGCAACTTGGCGTTTCCCTTACTTAGTTGGTGAAAATGGTGGTGGAGCCTATGTATTTTTATTCTGTATAGCGATGATTCTAATCGGCATTCCAATGATTCTGGTGGAAAACGTAATTGGTCGACGATTACGGGTTAACGCCATTGATGCCTTCAGTGATAAATTAGAAACACGCAATATTTCAAAACATTGGATAATCATTGGTTACTTAGGCTTATTTGGTGCATTTGGTATTATGGCATATTACATGGTACTTGGTGGTTGGGTAATCACTTATATTCTTAGTTTAATCACAGGTACACTCGATATCTCCACGCCAATTGACAAAACCGTTGCAAAAACGTTTTATGATTTACATATCGGCGATAGCCCAATTCAAGTTGCCTTATATACATTACTGTTTGTTGCGATAAATTACTTTATTCTTGCTAAGGGGATTATTGGTGGTATTGAACGTGCTGTAAAATATTTGATGCCTTTATTATTTCTTTTCTTAATTGGCATGGTGATTCGTAATATTACTTTACCTGGTGCAATGGAGGGGATTACGTTTTATCTCAAACCAGATTTTTCTAAAATTACACCGCAGTTATTTGTATTCGTATTAGGACAGGTCTTTTTTGCGTTAAGTCTAGGATTTGGTGTCTTAATCACTCTTTCAAGTTATTTAAACAAAGAAGAAAATTTAATTCAAACAGCCGTCATCACAGGTTTTACTAATACGATTATTGCGGTACTTGCTGGATTTATGATTTTTCCTTCACTCTTTACTTTTGGTATCGCGCCAAATTCTGGACCAACGTTAGTTTTCCAAAGCCTGCCGATAGTCTTTTCACATTTATGGTTAGGGAAATTCTTTGCTATCCTCTTTTTTAGTTTATTACTGATCGCAGCTCTAACGACATCATTAACTATTTATGAGGTCATCATCACTGCCTTACAAGAAAAGCTAAAAATGCGTCGTAGTAAGGCTATCACTCTGACTTTAGGTAGTATCTTTGTTTTGGGCAATATCCCTGCTATCCTTGGTGATAGTGTTCTTAAAGATGTCACTTTTTTTGGTAAAAGTATTTTTGATGCCTTTGACTATATCAGTGGCAATATTTTATTCATGTTAACAAGTTTTGGCTGTGCTATTTTTGTTGGCTTTGTATTGAAAGATGAGGCTAAAAAAGAACTTTCCCCAAATCCTGATTCCACATTTACTAGAATTTGGTTTAACTATGTAAAATTTGTTGTTCCTTTAATCATTATAGTTATTTTTGTGAGTAATTTATTGTAATATTAAGAGGCGAACAAAAGTTCGCCTTTTCATTATAATAAATTAAGGTTATCTCATGCATACTAACTACGTTATTAGCCTAACTAGTGCAAGCGCTCGTCGAGAACACATCAAAAACGAGTTTGGTCGTCAAAATATACCATTTGAGTTTTTTGATGCTCTGTCTCCTTCTATTCAGCTCAATGAAACAATTAGCAAACTCCTACCTGAGTTACTAAAGCACCCTAATCAAACATCTGGAGAGAAAGCCTGCTTGATGAGTCATTTACTGCTTTGGGAAAAATGTATCAATGAAGATATGCCTTTTATCACAATTTTTGAGGATGATATAATATTGGGAAACAATGCATTTACATTTTTAAATGAATATAAATGGTTGCATGAACGTTTCTCAATGAATGAAGCATTCATAATCAAATTAGAAACTTTCTTACAAAAGGTTAATACTAAAAATAGTCAAATAAAATCTTTTGAAAAACGACACTTCAATCTCTTACAAAGTGAACATATGGGAACCGCTGGATATATTATTTCCAATCGAGCAGCAGTATTATTATTGTCAGAATTCCAAAAATTAAAAAATCAACAACTCAGACCAATTGATATATTAATGTTTAATATAGCATTAAACAAAAAAATTATTTCATACTATCAATTAACTCCTGCTATTTGTACGCAAATACAAGAAAATCATAGAGATACAGAAATAATAAAAAGTCAGCTTTCAAATGAAAGAAGAAAAAACGAACAACTTAATCCCTATAAAACAAAGCATTCTTTAGGTCAGCTATTAATCAAAGGACTGACTAAACCTTATCGTTTATATAAAAAGAAACAAAGAAAAATCATCCCGTTTGAATAACCATTTAGATAAGAAGAACAATATCACGTTGCTCCTCTTTCTTATTTATTTGATATTTTTCTTCTCCTCTAATTCCTCCCAACGGATAAAAGCTTGCTCTAATTGCTCTTCAGTATCTGTAAGTAATTGTAATTTAGCTGAGGTGTAGTCATGTGGCTGTTGAAAAAACTCGACGTGACTAATTTCTGCTTGTAATGCAGCAATTTTTTCTTCTAGTTCTTCTAATAACTGTGGTAATTGTTCTAATTCACGTTGTTCTTTATAAGAAAGTTTCAGTGGACGTTGCTGATTTTTAGTGGTAGTTGAAATTTGAGGAATATCGACCGCACTTTTTGCATTCTCGCTTTGTTGTGGAGCATATTGTTTTTGTTTAAGTGATTTTTGTTGCGCTTTATGAGCAAAATAATTGGCTTGTTGTTGTTTTGCTTCATGAAAACCACCCACATATTCATTGATAATACCCTCACCTTCAAACATGAAACATTCTGTTGCAGTATTATCAATAAATTGGCGATCATGACTTACAATTAATAATGTCCCTTGATAATCAGTTAAAATTTCCTCTAACAATTCTAATGTTTCTACATCTAGATCATTTGTTGGTTCGTCTAAGATTAATAAATTATTTGGTTTTAACAACAATTTTGCGAGTAATAAACGATTACGTTCACCACCAGACAGGGCTTTTACTGGTGTCATCGCACGTTTTGGCGGAAATAGGAAATCTTGTAAATAACCTAAAACATGACGTTTTATGCCATTTACTTCAATATCTTGTTTACCATCTGCAACATTATCCATCACTGTTTTTTCAGGATCGAGATCAGCACGATATTGATCAAAATAAGCAATATCTAATTTTGTGCCACTATGTACTGTCCCAGAAGTCGGCTGAATTTCGCCTAACAACAATTTAATGAATGTTGTTTTACCACAGCCATTAGGTCCCACTAAGGCAATTTTATCTCCACGTAATATTGTCGTACTAAAATTTTGTATCAATGTTTTACCTGCAACCTCATAACTTACATTATCTAGCTCAAATACAATTTTTCCCGAACGACTCGCATTATCTATTTGTAGTTTAGCACTACCTAATACTTCTCGACGTTGGCGACGTTCTTCACGTAATGCTTTGAGTGCTCTTACACGCCCTTCATTCCTTGTTCTACGCGCTTTAATACCTTGTCGAATCCACACTTCTTCTTGTGCTAACTTTTTATCAAAAAGTGTATTTTGAAGTGCTTCAACACGCAGGTTTTCTTCTTTAGTCGTTAAATATAAATCATAGTTACCAGGATAAGAGACTAGCTTACCACGATCTAAATCAACAATACGCGTTGCCATTTTACGAATAAATGAACGGTCATGAGAAATAAACACAATACTACCCGAGAAACCTAATAAAAAATCTTCTAACCATTCGATTGCATCAACATCTAAGTGGTTAGTCGGTTCATCTAACAACAAAATATCGGGATCACACACTAATGCACGTGCTAAAGCGGCTTTGCGTAGCCAGCCACCAGACAGTTCAGTGAGTAAAGTGTCTGGATCAAGTTCTAATTTAAGTAATACTTCTTTAATTTTATTTTCAAAACGCCAGCCATTAGCATGATCTAGTTTGGATTGTATTTGAGATAATTGGTTTAATGTCGCCTCATTGTAATCTTGTGCTAATATGGCTGAAATCTGATGATATTCTTTTAGTAAATCGGCTAAATGACCTATCCCTTCTGCCACATAATCAAATACATTTCCCTCGGCATGACGTGGCGGATCTTGTTCTAAACGCGAGACAACAATGTCTTTCTCAAATTGTAATCGACCATCATCCATCACTACTTCACCAGACAAGATCTTCATTAATGTAGATTTCCCCGCGCCATTACGACCTACTAAGCAAACACGCTCACCTGCTTCAATATGTAATTCTGTATGATCTAATAAAGGATGATCGCTAAATGAAAGGTAACCATTGGTTAAAGAAATTAATGCCATAATGCCTCATTTTTAATTCTATTGTTTACATCATCTTCACTTACTCAAGTGACTGTATTTTACTTTACAAAAAAACAAACCTAATCGTCATATTAACGCTCAATCAAACAAATCAACATACGTTAAAGCTATATCATTACTTAAATGTAAGATGAAAATTGACAACATTGTTCAATATTAAAGTTGTTGATAAACTCTTAGTGCGTAAGCATCTGACATACCTGCAATATAGTCACAAATAATACGCTTCTTATTCTGTTGTGTTGCGTTTTTCCAACGATTTGCAGTATTACGTGGTAATAAACGCTCGGGATCAGACTCAAAAATTTGAAACATTTCGGTTAAAATACGTTGACCTTTATATTCAATACGTTGAGTGTCTACATTTAAAATCACATATTTACGCACAAAATCTTTAAATACCTGTAATGCCGCTTTCACTTCTGTTGGAAGTTCTGCATTGTAACGCAGTAATGGCTCATAAAAGTCTGCTGTTAATGTCCAACGTACGCTAGTAATAAAATAATTTACTAACGCACCAATCGCATGTTTACGTAAATAATGCTGTTCAGAAAACAGTTTATCGGTAATCATATCAATATTTTTCTGCACCCAATCAGATTCTGATCTTTTTAGTACTTCTACAGCTTCCTGCCATTGATGACGATTCACCACACCAGTCACAATTGCATCTTCTAAATCATGTACGCCATAAGCAATATCATCTGCTAACTCCATTAAGCTACAATCTAATGATTTAAAGCGTGTTTTTAAAATGTCACTCGCGCATGAACGCGCTTTTTGCCATTGTCTAAACAATTCTTTATCATGTTCATTTAATGGCGCGAGTAACCAATTAAACATCGCTAAATCATCACGAAATATCCCTTTACCAGGTTTCCAATCCATTATTTTCACATAACGAGGATCTGTATTTCCTACAAAAGATAATTCTGCATATTGCGGCGAAGACTGATCTAAAATCGCTGGATACTTAACAATGCCTAAAAGTGTACGCCGTGTTAAATTCATACCTGCTTCAAGCGTATAAGGCTCTAATTTTGTGAGTAAACGAAACGTTTGTGCATTACCTTCAAAGCCACCATGACGATGCATCATATAATTTAATGCCACTTCCCCACCATGCCCAAAAGGTGGATGACCAATATCATGAGCGAAACAAAGACTTTCAATCAAATCATTAGTGGGCAATAGTCCTTTCAGTTGTTTCTGCAGCTCATTTTTTTCTATACTTAACTGAATTGACAAGTTGATAAAAGCTTCTGCAAAACGCATCTGTGCGACTAAACTACTTCCAATTTGAGCTACTTCTAAGGAATGTGTAAGACGAGTACGATAGAAATCATTCTCCCCGATCGCATGAATTTGTGTTTTTGCTTGCAAACAACGAAATGCCGCTGAATGTAAAATGCGGCCACGATCGCGACAAAATGCAGGACGATGATCTTTTTCTCGAGGGGTATCGGCAATAAAACGTGTTTGCCAAATAGGATCAACTTGATTGTTCATATTGTATTATGCCATAACAAAATAAATAAGTTTAAACGTAATAGGTGCAAGAATAGAAGTAATAATGCCACATAATACGAGGGCGATAGAACTATAACTACCCGCTTTTTGATCACTCTCCATGCAAGTTACTGTACCTAAGGCATGAGAAATAGACCCTATTGCCAAACCCAATGATTCAGAATGCTTGATTTTTAATGTTCTTAGGGCCCATAAACCTAACACAGAACCCTGTAAACCAGCTAACACAACACCTACAGCCGCAATAGAGGGTATTCCATCTAAACTCTCTGCTATTGCCATTGCAATTGGTGTAGTAACGGATTTTGGTAGTACAGTCGCCACTATATCAGGCGTAGCACCTAATATAAAAGCAAGTATTGCGCCTGATATCATCGAAAATAAAGAAGCCAAAAAAGTAACTGATAAAATCTGCTGCCAATGGCGGCTAATTTGATGAAGTTGTTCATATAAAGGAACAGCTAAAGCAACAATGCTAATTCCTAATAGATTATTTAACGGCGTATTACCTAATAAATATTGATCATAAGAGATATCTAGGCTTAACAATACAATAATTAAGATAATCATCGTTAATACAAAAGAATTAAATAAAATTGACTTCCAATACTGGCTAATTTTAATCGCCATCCCAAAAGCAACTAATGTTAAAACAGAATAAAGATAAATGCTGTAATTCATGGTAACTTCTCCATCCGTCTACGTGTAGCTTTCTTACGTAAATGCGTAAATGATTTACGTGAAAAAAGATAATCAGAGAATAACCCCACAAAAACCAATGTTAAACATGTACTTAAAATATTTGGGATAAGTAAGACCTTCATTTGTGCAAACAATATATCAGCATATTTCACAATCCCAACACTGACAGGAACAAAAAGTAACGCCATATAACGAATCAATAAACTTGAAGACAAAAGTACCCAATCTAATTTAATAACTCGCAGTGTTAAACAGAGAAATAATAACAACAACCCCCAAATACTAGCAGGAATACCTAAATGAATATGAGTAGAAATCCTCTCACCCAGCCATAACATGGCGTATAAAATAGCGAATGAACGCATTAAATCAAACACTTTTTGAATCATTTTACTCTATCAATTTCTGACAATTAAAAATCATTGTCTTATATAAAAATGAAGTAATATTTTACGCTTATTTTTCATATTTTGTTAGTTTTTAGGTAAAATAGCCTGACTTTATCAGGACTTTTTTCTATGTATAAAAAGAAAGCATTCATTGTATTTTATTGTTTACTATTGAGTTACGCTGCAGAAGCAAGCCACACTTTACATTGTAAAGTAGTGAGTATTTCCGATGGCGATACATTTAATTGCTTGTTAAAAAATAATAAACAACTTCGTGTACGTCTTTGGGGTATTGATGCACCAGAAAGAAATCAAGCATTTGGTCAAAAAGCTAAACAATTTTTAGGTAAACTCATTCATAAACAACAAGTCAAACTTGCTGTGACAGGCTATGACCAGTATCAACGGACTCTTGCTGAGGTGTATACATTACAAGGAAAAAATATTAATGTCGCCATAGTTAAAGCAGGTATGGCTTGGGTATATAAAAAATACAATGCTATGCCAATCTACTTACAAGCACAACATAAAGCAAAACAGCAAAACTTAGGACTTTGGCAAGATCCTCATCCTATTGAACCTGAAAAATGGCGTAAACAAAAGAGAATAGCACAATGACATTTAATCCCACGATATTTCGGCAACATTTTCCTTATTTACAACAGGCTGACTCCGCCATTTATTTAGACAGCGCAGCAACCACATTAAAGCCACAAACCTTAATTGATAGCACAGTCAAGTTCTATCAATCAGCTGGCTCTGTACACCGCAGTCAATATGATGAAAAACAGACCGCACTTTATGAACAAGCCCGTGAACAAGTCAAAAAACTGATTAACGCTGAAAGCAGCGATGCGATTGTTTGGACCTCAGGGACGACGCAAGCGATAAATTTCGTTGCGCAAGGTCTTTTAGATCAAATTACTACCCAAGATGAAATCCTGATCAGTGAAGCAGATCATCATGCTAATTTTGTCACTTGGCATCAAATTGCCCAAAAGTGCGGTGCAAAATTACATATTTTACCCTTCTCTGAACAATGGTTAATTGATGAAACAACTCTACTCAATCTACTAACGAGTAACACCAAATTAGTCGCACTAAATTTTGTTTCTAATGTAACAGGTACACAACAACCTATTGAAAAGCTGATTAAGCTCATCCGCCAACATAGTAGTGCATTGGTATTAGTCGATGCAGCACAAGCAATCAGCCATGTAAAAATTGATCTTGCCACTTTAGATGCTGATTTCCTTGTTTTTTCTGCCCATAAACTTTATGGACCAACAGGTTTAGGTGTATTAGCAGGTAAATTGAGTGCTCTTGAACAACTTCATCCTTACCAATTTGGAGGTAAGATGGTTGATAGAGTATCAAAAGAGCAGATTACTTTTAACAAGTTACCTTATCGTTTAGAAGCAGGTACACCGAATATTGCCGCTGTTATTGGCTTTAATGCAGTCTTAACATGGCTACAACAATGGGATTTTATACAAGCAGAGCAATACGCTGTGCAATTAGCAGAACAATGCAAAAAACACTTAATGCATTATCCAAATTGCCAATTATTTAGCTCTCCACAACCAAGTACTATTGTTAGCTTTGTTTTTGAGGGTATTGCTACTGTTGACTTAGCAACATTACTTGCTGAACAAAACATTGCCTTACGTGCGGGAGAACATTGCGCTCAACCTTACTTAGCACAGTTAGGACAATCATCTATATTACGTTTATCTTTTGCCCCTTATAATCAACAATCGGACTTAGATATTTTTTTCAACGCATTAAACAACGCCTTAGAGTTATTAATTTGATGATCAAACAACAATTAATACATAGTAAAACATGGGAAGAACGTTACCGTTTAATTATCCACGCAGGGAAAAACCTTACCCAACCAACAGAACAACAACTCACCCAAATGCACTTTATTTCAGGTTGTGAAGCGAAAGTCTGGTTCCAAATTTTTGAAAAAAACGACCGCACTTTTGAGTTTACTGCGTTTAGTGAATCACGTATTATCAATGGGTTACTTTGGATTTTATTACAAGAAATCAATGGAAAAACGGCTTCTCAGTTAAAAAGTTTCGATTTTAAAACCTATTTTTCTGAACTAAGTATCGCACAACGTTTAAGTTCAACAAGACTGAATGGCTTAAAACAAATAGAAGCACTCTTACATCAACTATAAAAACACGATTAATTCATCGTTTAATACAATAAAAAATAAAAGCAATCATTTGATTGCTTTTATACTGACTCAAGATAATTTATTCTTTCAATTGTTTAATTTTAGTAATCACATTTGTTGTTGAACAGCCATTCTCGAAGTTAAGCACTTTCACATCTCCTCCATTTGCCCAAACTTCTTTACTCCCAGCAATCTCTTCTGGTTTATAATCCCCACCTTTAACTAATAGATCAGGCAATACTTCACTAATTAAACGTTGAGGCGTATCTTCTTTAAACTCAACTAACCAGTCAACTGAAGATAAACCTGCTAAAACAGCCATTCTTGCTTGTAAATCATTAATTGGACGTGTCTCACCTTTTAGGCGTTTCACTGAGTCATCACTGTTTACTGCAACAATCAAACGATCACCTAATTTACGGGCATTTTCAAGATAAGACACATGACCTGGATGTAAAATATCAAAGCAGCCGTTAGTCATCACAATTTTTTCCCCACGTGCTTTTGCTTGTGCCACAACTGCTTTTAATTCAGTTTCGCTCATAATACCAAACCCCGTATTTGAACGCCCATGAATCGCATTTTCTAATTCCACAGTAGATACTGTTGATGTACCTAATTTACCAACAACAATACCTGCTGCCACATTCGCTAAATAACAAGCTTCCTCAAAAGTACGCCCATCTGCTAATGCTGTCGCTAATACACTGATCACAGTATCTCCAGCACCTGTCACATCAAATACTTCTTTTGCTTCCGTAGCTAGATGGAATGCAGGCTGATCTGGTCGTAATAACGTCATTCCTTTTTCTGAGCGAGTAACTAACAATGCAGTCAATTCAAAATCAGCTATCAGTTTTAATCCTTTTTCAATAATCTCATCTTCAGAATGACAAGCACCTACAACTGCTTCAAACTCAGACATATTAGGTGTTAATAAAGTTGCACCACGATAGCGTTCAAAATCAGTTCCTTTTGGATCAATTAAAACAGGTATATTTGCTTGACGTGCAATTTGGATCATTTTTTGCACTTGATTTAAGGTTCCTTTACCATAATCTGATAACACTAATGCGCCATAATCTTGCACCGAACTAGCTAATTTTTCTAACAAGGCTTCACTCACTACATTGCGAAAATCCTCTTCAAAATCCAAACGTAATAATTGCTGATGACGAGATAAAATACGCAGTTTAGTAATAGTTGGATGCGTACCCAATTGAACAAAATCGCAATCAATACGCTGCTGAGTAAGTAAACGTATTAAAGCAGCACCTGCCTCATCTTGTCCAGTTAAGCCTAATAATTGAACAGGCACATTTAAAGATGCGATATTCATTGCCACGTTTGCTGCTCCACCAGCACGTTCTTCATGATCTTGCACTCTCACAACAGGCACTGGGGCCTCTGGTGAAATACGATTCGTTGCACCAAACCAATAACGATCGAGCATCACATCACCTAATACCAATACTTTTGCTTGATGAAACTCCGCTGAATATTGAAACATTTGACTTCTCTCTCTATGAAAAATTTTGTTAATTTTAACATAGGAGAGGGAGGATTTCCCTTAAAAATTCGATTAAATAGTGTTACTTTTCATGAGATGACTTTTATAATCATCTAAGAACTAGTAATATGCACGCCCTGTTTATACGATAATTTATGCTATTATAAAAAATTAGAGTAATATGCTTGCTCATATTTCATTGTTCACCCAAGATATTAAAACGATTTTATGGTAAATAATAAACTCCCCACATTTCAAAAAGCCTTTTTAAAACCAAAACATTGGGGATTTTGGCTTGGTATTCTTTTTTGGCGCATCATTTTACTGCTACCTTATCCAATTTTACTCAAACTTGGGCATGCTCTCGGCTGGTTACTGACAAAATTTAATGTTGGCAAGCGACGAGCTACTATTGCTCGTCGTAACTTACAACTTTGCTTCCCTCATTATTCAGAACAAAAAATAGAACAAATTTTAGCAGCAAACTTAAAAGCGACAGGTATGGCAATTATTGAAACAGGTATGGCTTGGTTTTGGTCTGATGCACGTATCAAAAAGTGGTCAAAAGTGGAAGGGTTAGAATATCTTCAGCAATACAAACAAGACGGTATTATCTTTGTAGGTGTACATTTCTTAACATTAGAACTCGGCGCACGCATTGTTGGCTTACATCAACCTGGCATCGGTGTTTACCGCCCGAATGACAATCCTTTAATGGATTGGCTACAAGTCCGTGGCCGACTACGTTCAAATAAAGACATGCTCGATCGTAAAGATCTCCGTGGTATGATCAAAGCTATTCGCAATGGTGAAATCATCTGGTATGCTCCTGATCATGATTATGGGCGGAAAAATGCAGTTTTCGTACCTTTTTTTGCTGTTCCTGATGCAGCTACAACAACGGGAAGTTACTATTTATTAAAATCATCACCCAATAGTAAAGTGATTCCTTTTTCTCCATTACGTAATCCTGATGGTTCAGGCTATACTGTAAAAATTTCACCACCAGTCGATTTTTCTGATATCAGTGATGAAACTAGTATCGCAATACGTATGAATCAAGTCGTTGAGAAAGAAATCATGCAGGGTATCGAACAATACATGTGGTTACACCGCCGTTTTAAAACTCGACCAGATGATAGTCAGTCTAGCCTATATACTGATAAATAAAAGTGCGGTCAAAAAAAGCAGACTTTTATAGTCTGCTTTTAACATCATCCTTAATTATAGTGACTCATCTAGTTCATCTGCCATTGCTGCAAGAATATCTTTACACAATATAGCAAGTGCTTTATAAAAAGGTAAATTAGCTTTAGCTTCTACTTGGGGCAAAAATTTACTCGCACAAGGCAGTAAAAAGTGCTCAAATAACTCTCGCTGTGCAGCAACAGAATCAACATTATCTTCAATCCAAGATGCCGTAAGTAAAAGCAATGCAAAATGATCCTCATTCTGTACAGAATGCATACCACGCATTTGGCGAAAATTAATAAACTCAACAACATCTAGCTGATAAGCTGAAATTTTTGTATTGACTAATGCATTCTCATTTACAAATAACCTTTGATATTCATTATCAAGCGCAGTCAAATCAACTCGCATTTGAATACTCGCAAGTGCTTGCTCGCTTGCCAAGTCTGTCGTTAATGGCCAAAGTTCGCTTAATCCATTTTGCTGTAACCAAGCAAATACATCTGCCAAAATAGGATCTGTTGGTGAACGGTACCATAAGTTACCGAATAAACGAGCAATCATCGAAAAATTATTCAACTGATTTTCTGCTATCATACTTTTTTCTCTAAAAGTGCGGTTAAATTTTGCTGAGTTTTATTAATAGCAATTTGCAACATTTGCTGGCGAGCCTCATCATCAATAATATGAATATCACCAAATAATTCATGCTGAATATCAGTAATACCACAGTAGTTAAATAATCCATCAACTAAACAATCTTTTAATGAATCAGCAAAACCAATCTCTTGATAACGCGATACATTATTGCCAATCGTAATAAATTGCTGCATCTTTTTATTCTGTAACAAACCAATAGACTCTCCATTTTCAGTCTTATATGCAAAACCATAACTTAAGACACGATCAAAATATCCTTTTAATATGGCTGGAAAGCCCATCCACCACAGTGGATAAATTAGTGTGATTAAGTGGGCACTAGTCATCAGCTTTTGTTCATGCTTTATTTCAGCAGGCACAATCTCTTGATAAGCGGCTTGCATTTCTTCCCATGATAAAACAGGATTGAAATTTAAGGTATAGAGATCTCGTACAATAGTTTCTATGCCTGCATTCTGACTAACTTGAACGACTGCATCTAAAATTGCGCGATTAAAACTATTTTGTATATTAGGATGTGCAAAAAGAATCAAATGTTTCATATCTGCTTTAATTTACTTTATTAACTAATAAAGTAATCCCCTCCACTGCAACCACTTCAACCAGATCACCAATTTGTAATTGACTCCCTTGAATTCGCCAAGTTGTATCACCGAAATGTCCTCGTCCAATACCATTATGACCTATTTCTTTTACTGTGCCTTTCGCACCAAGCATCGCATGATCACGTTGATTTAAAGAAGAGTGAGATTGATCACTTGTATCTTTATTATGTTGATATTTCCACCAAGCCACACTAAATAATAGTGCTAACATTGCATAACTAATTGAAAGGAATGTGAGAGATAACGAGGGAATTAGTGCCATAATACCTGCAATCACTAAAGCCGCTAGCCCCCACCATAATAAAAATACCCCAGGAATAATAATTTCAGCAATAAGTAGTACAAAACCTAACACCAACCAATGCCAAACGCTCCACGTTGAGAACCATTCCATAACCCACCTCACTCTCCGACCAAATTAGGCTTTTTTATCACCTTTTAATAATTCTGCAATACCTGCTATCGAGCCAATCAAATTACCAGCCTCTAATGGCATTAATACGACTTTACTGTTTTCTGAACCACCAATTTCTTTTAATGCTTCAGTATATTTTTGTGCAATAAAGTAATTAATTGCTTTAGTATCACCACTTGCAATCGCATCTGACACCATTTGTGTTGCTTTTGCTTCAGCTTCAGCTGCACGCTCACGTGCTTCCGCTTGCAAGAACGCTTCTTGACGTTCACCTTCAGCTTTCAAAATACGCGCTTGTTTATCACCTTCAGCACGTAAAATCTCTGCCTGACGTACACCTTCTGCTTCTAAAATATCTGCACGTTTATTACGTTCTGCTTTCATTTGTGCATTCATTGCAGCAATTAATTCTTGTGGTGGACGAACATCACGAATCTCAATACGTGTTACTTTTATTCCCCACGGATTTGTTGCTTCATCTACGATAGACAATAAACGACTATTAATAGAATCACGCTGTGAAAGCATCTCATCTAATTCCATCGAACCCAATACGGTACGAATATTAGTCATTGTTAAATTGATAATCGCTTGCTCTAAATGATTGACTTCATAAGCAGCATTACGTGCATCAATCACTTGAACGAAGCATACTGCATCAATAGATACATTCGCATTATCTTTTGAAATCACTTCTTGTGATGGAATATCTAATACCTGTTCCATCATATTAATACGACGGCCAACACGATCAATAAAAGGTACAACAAAGTTCAAACCTGGTGTGAGCGTGCGAGTATAACGACCAAAACGCTCAATCGTCCAATGATAGCCTTGAGGTACTGTTTTAAGCGTTGAATATAAAACTACAATCACTAATACAATAAAGAAAATAGTTGCGATTGGTAAACCATCAATAAAATCCATTGTTATTCTCCCAAATAAGTTATAATTCATACGAAAGTCTAACAAACTAAGCCGCACTTTGTATATAAGAATATTGTCCTGATTCAGTAATAAATTCAAGTATATGGGTAATACAGCTAGGGGCGTCCTGATCTTGATGTGAAACAAAAAGTAATTGAGTTTGGTTATTCTTCACTAATTGCTCAATAAAATATTTGACTAATTTGCGATTTAAACCATCTAACCCTTGAAATGGTTCATCTAAAACTAATATCGGTGGATGTTTAACCATTGCTCGAGCAATCAGTAACAAACGCTGTTGTCCCCAAGACAATGAGCGAAAAGGTTTCGTTGCTAAACTACTTAAATGCAAACGTTGTAGCCATTGCATCGCTTTCAACTTCAATATATTAGGTACTTGCTGATAGACACCTATACTATCAAAATACCCTGAGACAATCACATCAAGCGCTGAACAATTCACGCGATAATCCATATGCAACTGGCTGCTCATATAACCTATTTTTTGTTTAATCTCCCATACAGTTTCGCCACTTCCTCGCTGCCTACCAAATAAGACGACGTGATTTGAATATGCTTGTGGATGATCACCAGTTAAAAGAGATAATAATGTAGACTTACCTGCACCATTAGGTCCTTTTACCCACCAATGCTGCCGTTGTGCAACAGTCCAACTTAAATTATTTAAAATTTTTTTATCTCCATATTGAATAGTTACATCTTTTAACTCAAATGGATTTACCCCAGCTGGTAATATAATGGGTTCATTGACTGGCTCAGGGAAAGGAATATCAACGGATGTTTCTGCATGTTTGAGTTGTTGGTACATTGACTGCTGTTCAACTTGCTGTCTTGGTCCCTGTAAAATCAATTCACGATGATCTAATAATGCAATATGGCTTGCTATATCTGGGATATCTGAAAAACGGTTGACAATGAGTATCAATACTATATTAATTTTCAATTGGTTAAATAATGTTAACCAATCCTGCACTGATTTTTTATCTAGTCCCTCAAAAGGCTCATCTAGAATTAATAGGTCAGGCTCACTCACTAAGGCCTGGCAAAGTAATACTTTTCGACTTTCACCTGTCGAAAGTTGAATAAAAGGACGATCTAATAAATGTTCGATATTTAATATATTGGCATAATACGAACAAAGAGAATCCTTTTTAGAATTCTCTAAAATCATCTGTCGTGCTGTTTTGCCAAACTCATCAGGACTGACTGCATCGTTATTACGTAATTTAAAGGTTTCCTCGATAATATCCTGCTGCTTCTCAAAAGATAATGTCGCTATACACTGAAAATTATTTTCATACTCTCCAGACATAAGCCCTAGCTTATTCTGTAACGCTAAAGCAAAAGCACTCTTACCACTTCCGTTACTCCCAACGATAGTCCAAAACTCACCTTTTCTCAAAGTAAAAAAAGGGATATTTAGATATTGCTGTTTTGCTAGTTTAAAGTGCGTTTTTTCAATATATAATCTGCTCATAAACATCCTTCGTAAGTAACTATTTCTCACATTAGTTATATATAAAAAAAGCGGATGATAAATCCGCTTTTAATATAGTATATATCAAATTATATTTGTTTATTTTCTTCGGCAATACAAGCTGCGGCAGTAAATAAAACATCAGTCGATGAATTTAACGCAGTTTCTGTTGAATCTTGTAAAATACCAATAATAAAACCAACACCGATCATTTGTGCTGCCACATCATCAGAAATACCAAATAAGCTACAAGCTAGTGGAATTAATAATAATGAGCCACCTGCCACACCAGAGGCTCCACAAGCACATATACTTGCAACAACACTCAACAATAGGGCACTAAAGAACGACACTTCCAGATTTAATGTATGAACTGCAGCTAACGTTAAAATCGTCACAGTGATCGCAGCTCCAGCCATATTAATCGTTGCACCTAATGGAATAGAAACAGAATAAGTTTCTTCATCTAAATTTAAACGCTTTGCTAAATTGATATTCACAGGAATATTTGCAGCTGAGCTACGTGTAAAAAATGCTGTCAAACCGCTCTCTCGAACACACGTCCAAACTAATGGATATGGATTACGACGAATTTTCCAATACACTAAAATTGGATTGACAACAAAAGCCACAAATAGCATTGAACCAACTAATACTACCAATAAATGAATATAACCGGCTAATGCTGCCAATCCTTTATCCGCTAATGTTTCACTTACTAAACCAAATACACCAATTGGGGCAAATGCAATAATCACATAAACAATTTTTGATACAGCTTCCGCTAAATCTGAAACCATTACTTTAGTTGTTTCAGATGCATGGCGTAAAGCTAAACCTAAACCAATAGACCATGCTAGCACGCCCACAAAATTTGCTTTAAATAATGCATTTAAAGGATTATCTACAACGTTAAAGACCAAAGTAAGCAATACTTGCCCAACCCCTTGAGGCGCTGATGTCATGTCTTCTTTTGTTGTTAAAGCTACTTCACTTGGGAATAAAAAGCCTGCGATGACAGCTGTTAATGCTGCTAAGAAAGTACCTAAAAGATATAAAATCACAATGGATTTCATATTACTTTTAGTGCCAATTTTTTTGTTTGCAATCGCCGCCATAACAAGCACAAAAATCAAAATTGGCGCAACTGCGCGTAGTGAACGAACAAAAATCGTCCCTAACACCCCCACTTTTTCCGCTAAATTAAAATCTAATACACTCTGTAATGTAGGTGTAATTAATGCCACGATAAGACCTAAAATAAGACCAATAAAAATGCGTTTGACCAAATTGCCTTGGAAAAACAAGCTAAGTAAACGAGATGTGTTCATAATTAAATCACATATTTTTGTGCGAATGCACTCATTACCAATATTTAGATCAAATGTTTGATCCCCCTAATAAAGCCTAAAGATAGCTTACTTTTTAAGTAAAGAAAATATCAATTTTTATATTTTTGCTATATTGCTGATTCTATATTAAAAATAATGAAGCTCTCATTAGAAAATATTTTATTTCTAGTAGCATTTTTTAGATAAAACTTACATGACTAACAGTCATTGAAACAACAATCAGAACACAACATAAACAAAAAAAGTTTAATTTTTTTACAAAAAAATACTAACAACCATTGACAAACTGTATATAAAAACAGTAAATTAAACCTGTATAAATAACCAGTTGAATTTAAGAGGTATATGATGAATTATGCAAATAATGATACCGCACAAAATGATAATGCCTTATCTTATCGCCCTATACCACTTTATGACGATATCCAAAGCTCACGTTTTAATTTTAGTAAAAAGCTAGATCTAAACCTTTATTGCGTAAAACGTCCACAACAAACTTGCTTTATACGTGTAACTAATCCCAATATGTTAGCTTGGGGAATTGAAATAGATGATATGCTAGTTGTAGAAAAAAATGAGAGTTTATCATTAGGTGACTTGGTTGTATTAGAAACAGAAAAACAATTCCATATTTATGAATTGATTGCTCATCAAAATAATGAATTTGTTTTCCTTTCTCTTGATTCGAAACAAGCTAATATTAAAACTGAAAATTGGTTATCTTTACCGATTGTGGGAACAGTCACTAATATGATTCATCAAATTAAGCCTAAAAGTAAAATGCGCTTTGCAGCTTAAATAGAATAAAAGTGCGGTTAAAATTTAAAAAATCTCGACATCACTCTTATTCTCTGCTCAAAAATAAACTAACTTATAATAAATTTTCTTATACAGAATATAAAAAAATACCGCACTCTATATAAGTGCGGTAAAATTTTTTATTTTTAATCCAAGTAAAAATTATTTTTTCTTCGCTTTTGGATTTGGTAAATCAGTAATTGAACCTTCAAATACTTCTGCTGCTAAACCAACTGATTCGTGCAATGTTGGGTGAGCATGGATAGTCAATGCAAGATCTTCAGCATCACAACCCATTTCAATCGCCAGTCCAATTTCGCCTAATAGTTCACCACCATTAGTGCCTACAATTGCACCACCAATTACGCGGTGAGTATCTTTATCGAAGATCAATTTAGTCATACCATCTGCACAGTCAGATGCAATAGCACGACCTGATGCAGCCCAAGGGAATTTAGCTACTTCGTAGTTAATACCCTCAGCTCTACATTCTTTCTCTGTTTTACCTACCCAAGCCACTTCTGGTTCAGTATAAGCAATTGAAGGAATGACTTTTGGATCAAAGTAATGCTTCATACCTGCAATTACTTCTGCTGCAACATGTCCTTCATGTACACCTTTATGTGCTAACATTGGTTGTCCAACAATATCACCGATAGCAAAAATATGAGATACATTTGTACGCATTTGCTTATCTGTACGAATGAAACCACGATCATCAACTTCAACGCCAGCAATACCCGCATCAATTAATTTACCGTTTGGCACACGACCAATAGCAACAAGTACTGCATCATAGCGGCGAGTTTCTGTCGCAGCTTTACCTTCCATTGAAACATAAATACCATCTTCTTTTGCTTCAACTGCCGTAACTTTTGTCTCAAGTAATAAATTGAATTTTTTAGATATGCGTTTTGTATAAATCTGAACCATATCTTTATCCGCGGCTGGAATAACTTGGTCAAACATCTCAACAACATCAATTTTTGATCCTAATGCATGATAAACCGTTCCCATTTCAAGACCGATAATACCACCACCCATAATCAATAAATTTTCAGGCACTTCTTTTAATTTAAGTGCATCTGTTGAATCCCAAATACGAGGATCTTCATGAGGAATAAATGGTAATTGAATTGGGCGTGAACCTGCTGCAATAATGGCATTATCAAATTTAATTGTCGTTTCACCCTCTTCCCCAGCAACGATAATCGTATTTGGACCAGAGAATTTACCATAGCCATTCACAACTTGAACTTTACGCTGTTTAGCCATGCCAGCTAGACCACCGGTCAATTGAGCAATTACTTTTTCTTTCCAGCCACGGATTTTATTCACATCTGTGTTCGGTTCACCAAAAACGATACCATGTTCTGCAAGTGCTTTAGCTTCTTCAATCACTTTAGCAACATGTAATAATGCTTTAGATGGAATACAACCAACATTTAAGCAAACACCACCTAATGTTGAATAACGCTCAACGATCACCGTTTCTAAACCTAAGTCCGCACAACGGAAAGCAGCAGAATAGCCTGCAGGACCAGCACCTAATACCACAACTTGAGTTTTAATTTCTTTATTCATTTTAACCTCGTTAAACGATGTGATGTGATTCTGTAAAATATTGCGATTTGTTACCGCACTTTCACCACATTTAGAGTTGATAAATAATCCGTTCAATTCTTTATTGAACGGATTACAGGATTACATAACTAAGCGGCGAAGATCAGACAAGACACCATTAATAAATGTGATAAATCTCGCACCATCCGCACCATCAATCACACGATGATCGTAAGATAATGATAGCGGTAACATTAAACGAGGCGTAAAGTCTTTACCATTCCAAACTGGTGTCATTTCAGATTTAGACACACCTAAAATTGCTACTTCTGGCGCATTCACAATTGGTGTGAAATGAGTACCACCAATTCCACCTAAGCTTGAAATAGTAAAACAGCCGCCTTGCATGTCAGAAGCAGTCAGTTTACCTGCACGGGCTTTTTTAGAAATTTCTGCTAACTCACGAGAAAGCTCAATAATTCCTTTCTTATTTACATCTCTAAAGACAGGTACTACTAAACCATTCGGGGTATCTACTGCAACACCAATATTGATATATTTTTTCAATGTTAAGCGTTGACCATCTTCAGATAATGAACTATTAAAACGTGGATATGCTTCTAATGCTTTAGCTACTGCTTTCATAATAAACACTAATGGCGTAATTTTAACATCCAATTTTTGTTTTTCAGCTAAAACATTCTGTTCTTTACGGAATTGCTCTAAATCAGTGATATCTGCTTTATCCCATTGAGTAACATGTGGAATCATCACCCAGTTACGGTGTAAATTAGCACCAGAGATTTTTTGAATACGTCCTAACTCAACTTCTTCTGTCTCACCAAATTTGCTGAAGTCTACTTTCGGCCAAGGTAATAAGCCTAGACCCGCACCATTTGCAGCACCATTTGATGCTGGTGTTGCAGATACTGAACCAGACTCAACAGCTTTAATTGCCGCTTTCACATACGCTTGAACGTCTTCTTTTAAGATACGACCTTTACGACCAGTACCTTTTACTTTATCTAAGTTAACACCAAATTCGCGTGCTAAACGACGAACAACTGGTGTTGCATAAGCAAATACTGAGCTACCTGTTACTTCCGCATCACCCGCTGGCGCAGTTGCTGCAACTGGTGCTGCTGGCGCAGACGCTTGTGGAGCTGGCGCAGCTTGTGCTGGAGCCGCTGCTACTGCAGGTGCTGCACCGGCAATTTCAAAGCGCATAATTAATGAGCCAGTTGATACTTTATCACCTGATTTCACTAAAATTTCTTTCACCACTCCACCGAATGGAGCAGGTACTTCCATTGATGCTTTATCTCCTTCAACGGTAATTAATGATTGTTCTTCAGTGATGGTATCACCTACTTTCACCATAATTTCAGTTACGTTTACCTCATCGCCACCGATATCAGGAACATTTACATCTTTAACCGCACTTTGTGCCAGTGCTGCTGGAGCAGCCGCCGCTGGTTGTGCTTGAGTTGATGCTGCAGGTGCTGCACCAGTTTCAAATTTCATAATTAATGAACCAGTTGAAACCTTGTCACCTACATTAATTAAGATTTCTTTTACAACACCTGCGATTGGTGCTGGAACTTCCATTGACGCTTTATCACCTTCTACATTGATGATAGATTGTTCAACTTCAACTTTATCGCCTACTTTCACCATTATTTCAGTGACGTTGACTTCATCACCGCCGATATCTGGCACGTGAACTTCAACTACTGCGCTTGCTACTAGCGCTGCAGCAGGTGCTGGAGCAGCTTCTGTTTTTGGTGCTTCTGCTGGTTTTGCATCTCCAGCTTCTAATACAAACATTGGCGAGCCAGTAGACACTTTATCACCAACTTTAACTAAAACTTCTTTGATCACACCCGCTTCTGGAGAAGGCACTTCCATTGACGCTTTATCACCTTCTACATTGATTACGCTTTGATCTACTGCAACTGTATCTCCAGCTTTTACCATTACTTCTGTAACGGTAACTTCATCACCACCAATATCTGGCACTTGAATTTGTTTTGACATTTATTTCATCCTCCAGTCATTCCTCAAAACGCTCCCTAAATTCAGGGAGCTAGGAATGTTAATCGTAAATTAGGCGTAAAGTGGGTTCACTTTATCTGCATCAATACCGTATTTAGCAATTGCTTCTGCAACAACTTTCTTATCGATAGTACCTTGTTTTGCTAACTCAGATAATGCAGCGATTGCAACATAACGCGCATCTACTTCAAAGTGTTCACGTAAGTTCTCACGGCTATCTGAACGACCGAAACCGTCAGTACCTAATACACAATAGCTTGTAGCTGGTACGTATGCACGAACTTGTTCTGCGAATAATTTCATATAGTCAGTTGCAGCAACTGCCGGTGCATCATTCATGACTTGTGCAATGTAAGGAATACGAGCTTCCGCTTCTGGGTGTAATAAGTTCCAACGATCTGCATCAGCACCTTCACGAGCCACTTCAGTGAATGACGGTACGCTGTACACATCTGAAGTTACGCCGAAGTCGTGAGCTAATAATTGAGCAGCTTCACGAACGTGACGTAAGATTGCGCCAGAACCTAATAGCTGAACTTTACCTTTACCTTGACCAGTTACAGTTTCAAATTTATAGATACCTTTACGGATACCTTCTTCAGCACCTTTTGGCATTGCTGGTTGATCATAAGTTTCGTTCAAGGTTGTGATGTAGTAGTAAACGTTCTCTTGCTCTGGACCGTACATACGGCGTACACCATCTTGCATAATTACAGCCACTTCGAATGCAAATGCTGGGTCATAAGAGATACAGTTAGGAATTGTTAATGATTGAATATGGCTGTGACCATCTTCGTGCTGTAGCCCTTCACCGTTTAACGTTGTACGACCAGATGTACCACCAATCATGAAACCACGAGCTTGTTGGTCACCGGCCGCCCACATTAGATCACCAATACGTTGGAAACCAAACATTGAGTAGTACACATAGAATGGAATCATTGGAAAATCATTGGTTGAGTAAGATGTTGCAGCAGCTAACCAAGATGCTGTTGCTCCTTGTTCATTAATCCCTTCTTGTAAAACTTGGCCATCAATTGCTTCACGATAGTAAGAGACTTGCTCACGATCCTGTGGAGTATAATTTTGACCATATGGATTGTAGATACCAATTTGACGGAATAAACCTTCCATACCAAATGTACGAGCTTCATCTGCAAGAATAGGCACAATACGTTTACCCACAGATTTGTTTTTCAATAATACGTTTAATGAACGAACAAATGCCATAGTGGTTGAAATTGGACGTGCTTGCGCTTCAAACAATTGAGCAAATTCTTCTAATTCTGGTACTTCTAACTGTTCAGTAAAGCGTGGCAAGCGAGTTGGTAAATAGCCTTGTAACGCTTGGCGACGCTCATGAAGATATTTATATTCCTCTGACCCTTCTGCAAACTTGATATAAGGTAAGTTTTCAACTTCTGCGTCAGAAATATCGATGTTAAAACGATCACGGACATGTCTTACGCCTGACATATCCATTTTCTTCACTTGGTGAGCAATATTTTTACCTTCAGCAGCATCACCCATACCATAACCTTTGATTGTTTTCACAAGTAATACAACTGGTTTGCCTTTAACTTGTTTCGCTTTGTTAAATGCTGCAAAGATTTTTAATGGATCATGACCACCACGATTAAGTGCCCAAATTTCATCATCTGTCATTTCAGCAACTAATGCTTCTGTTTCTGGATAACGACCAAAGAAATGTTTACGGACATAAGCACCATCTTTTGATTTCATCGTTTGGTAATCGCCGTCAACAACTTCCATCATTAGTTGTAATAATTTACCTGAAGTATCGCGTTGTAATAAACGATCCCAACGACGTCCCCAAATAACTTTAATCACTTCCCAACCTGCACCATTAAACAGACCTTCTAATTCTTGAATAATTTTACCATTACCTGTTACTGGTCCATCTAAACGTTGTAAGTTACAGTTGATGACAAAGACTAAATTATCAAGCTTCTCACGTGCAGCAACAGAAATCGCGCCACGTGATTCTACTTCGTCCATTTCACCATCACCTAAGAAGGCATAAACAGTCTGATCTGCTGTATCTTTTAAACCACGATTATGTAAATATTTTAAGAAACGAGCTTGATAGATTGCATTTAATGGTCCTAGCCCCATTGAAACTGTTGGGAATTGCCAGAATTCAGGCATTAATTTAGGATGAGGATAAGAAGAAAGACCTTTACCATGAACTTCTTGTCGGAAATTATCCATTTGTTCTTCAGTCAAACGTCCCTCTAAGAAAGCACGAGCATAAATTCCTGGAGAAATATGGCCTTGGAAGAAAACTAAATCGCCACCATTTTTTTCTGAACGAGCTTTAAAGAAATGATTAAAGCACACTTCATAAATAGTTGCTGAGGATTGGAAAGAAGACATATGTCCACCTAATTCCAAATCTTTTTTCGAAGCACGTAATACCATCATAATTGCATTCCAACGAATAGCACCACGAATACGTCTTTCTAAATCTAGGTTACCTGGATAATTAGGTTCTTCAGAGGTTGGAATAGTGTTGATATAGTCGGTAGTAATACCTGTCGGTAAAGAAACATTATTTGCACGAGCATGTTGCATGAGTTGTTCAATAATAAATTGTGCTCTTTCAACACCCTCTTCGCGAATGACCGCATCAATAGCTAACAACCAATCATTAGTTTCGACTGGATCTACGTCATTCTTTAACATATCTGACATAGTCTTTTCCTTATTTTGTTAAGTTAAAAGTAAGCTTAATCTTAGTTAAGATTAAGCGATGAGTTAATAACTAAATTGATAAAATTGAATACAATTTGCAAAGGAACAATTAAGAAGAACCGCTTCACAAATTTTTAACAAATTTTATAAATATTATTAGATTTTTTTAGATAAAGATAGTGATTTCTCTCACAAAACAGAAAAAAGAATACTTTTGAGGTAGCTTTTTTCTTATCTAAATGAGTTTTTCTAATACAATAATGAAATTCGAAATATCTCTCTTTTAATACAATGAAGAAAATGAAAACTATTCTCATATTATAACCTTCATTTTATAAAATACGTATAGTTGTATCAAAAAATGAATAAATGAATCTTAATTAAGGAGAATAATAATGATATATCGACCCAAGCACAGTAAATATTAACAAGATCTTTTAAGTGAGAGAAACGTTGTTACCTATATCAGATTACAATTTATCTATTGACTACAATATAAATTTCAAAAGATTTTAGTACAAATAACAATCCGCCCGTAAAACGGGCGGTTTTTAGGCCACCCTATAAGGGCCTAGTACTTCACATGCCCCTCAAGGGGCATGTGAAGTCTGACAACCGTTCAATAACTCTGTTGCCTACCCCTTAAAGGGGTCCATATATTCTTTCTTCGATAAATTATCCTGAATCATATCTTCCTTTTCCTGATTTCGGATATATTCCTCTACAATTTTTGTATTTAAACCTACTGCACTTACATAATAGCCTTTCGCCCAAAAATTTCGATTCCCATACTTATATTTTAAATTTGCATGTCTTTCAAATATCATTAGCGATGACTTACCTTTTAAATACCCCATAAAACTTGAAACGGCCAGTTTTGGAGGTATCCTTAACAGCATATGGATATGATCTTTCATTGCATATGCCTCTATTATCTCTACATTCTTGTAGTGACATAATTGTCTTAGTATCCCTCCTATATCAACTCGCAATTTTCCATAAATTGCTTTTCTCCTATACTTAGGGATAAAGACTATGTGGTACTTACAGTTCCATCTTGTGTGTGATAGACTTGAATCGTCATTGGATTTACTTGCCATGACTTATCCTCCTATATGTTGAATTTTGGTTGTCAGCCTTGTTCATTATAGGAGGATGTTTTGTTCTGCTCACCGCTTAAGCTTTTCTGTTCCATACGCAAAGCGTATGGTTTTTATAGCTAGACTTTGTCTAGCTATAAATAAAAAAGTCTGCCTTATAATTAGACAGACTTTTCATTTAGAAAATTTCAAAGATTATTTTTTCAATACTAAAACAACAGATTCACCAGCAACAACTTCACCAGTTTTCTTTTCAATATTACTTATTTCATCCATATTTGAAATCACAACTGGAGTAAGTACTGATTTTGCTTTTGCCTCCAGCATTTCCAAATCAAATTCAATAACAGTATCACCACGCTTTACTGTTTGACCTTCTTGGGCAATGCGTTTAAAGCCTTCACCTTTTAATTCAACAGTATCAATACCAAAGTGAACAAATAATTCTACACCATCTTTTGACTCCATCGAAAACGCATGATTAGTTTCAAAAATTTTACCAATCACACCATCAACAGGAGCAACCATTTTATTGCCTGTAGGACGAATAGCGATGCCATCCCCAACAATTTTTTCAGAAAAAACAACATCTGGTACATCTTCAATATTCACAATTTCACCAGAAAGCGGAGCAAAAATTTCCACTTCAACGGCTTTTTTGTCTTTTGAACCAAATAATTTGTCGAATAAACCCATTTTAGTCTCCTACTAAGTAAATGCGTTTATATTTTAGCGTAAAATTTTAAACTTGTATCTAATTTAATGCTTTTTCAGCTAAAAAATCTTCTACTAATTGTTCAATTTCTGCAGCCGTCGGCAGCTGTAACGCTTTAGCTGCTAATGTCTTCGCATCTGCATAGTCGACATTACGGATCAATTTTTTGATACGTGGTACAGAAATAGCACTCATACTAAATTCATCTAATCCCATGCCAAGTAACAAAATAGTTGCTTTTTCATCGCCCGCTAGCTCACCACACATACCCGTCCATTTCCCTTCCGCATGTGAGGCATCGATCACCTGTTTAATTAAACTTAAAACAGATGGTGACATTGGATTATAAAGATGAGAGATTAATTCATTACCACGATCTACGGCTAAAGTATATTGTGTTAAATCATTTGTACCAATACTAAAGAAATCAACTTCTTTTGCTAAGAATTTTGCATTTACTGCAGCGGCTGGTGTTTCTACCATTACACCTATTTGAATCTCATCATCAAAAGTTTTGCCTTCACTACGTAATTCTTGTTTTAATGTATCAATAACCGCTTTTAATTCACGAATTTCTTCAACAGAAATGATCATTGGGAACATAACAGCTAGTTTACCAAATGCTGAAGCACGTAATACAGCTCTTAGTTGTGCATGCAGAATCTCTCGACGATCTAATGCGATACGTACTGCACGCCAGCCTAAAAAAGGATTCATTTCTTTTGGCAAATTTAAATAAGGTAACTCTTTATCACCACCAATATCCATCGTACGCAACACAACTAGGCGTCCATTCATTGCTTCAACAACGTCTTTATAAGCGATAAACTGCTCTTCTTCTGTTGGTAATTGGTCACGATCCATAAATAAAAATTCTGTACGATATAACCCCACACCTTCAGCACCATTACGATCCGCACCTTCAACATCACGAATTGTCCCAATATTGGCAACAACATCAACACGGTGTCCATCTAAAGTTAATGCGGGCAAATCTTTTAATTTCGCTAACTCTGCTTTTTCTTCCGCGAGTTTTTGTTCTAATGCTTTTAAGCGTGTAATTTCTTGCTGTGAAGGATTTACATAAATCGCATTATTTACAGCATCAAGGATCAAGTAATCGCCTGTATTTACACGCTCGGTAACATTATTTGTACCAACAATCGCTGGAAGTTCTAAAGAACGAGCCATAATCGAGGTATGTGAAGTTCTACCTCCAATATCAGTAATAAAACCTAATACTTTCTCTAAATTTAACTGTGCGGTTTCAGAAGGTGTCAAATCATAAGCAATCAGAATTGCTTCTTCATTAATATCACCGAGATCAACAATATGCATGCCTAAGATATTTTTGATCAAACGATTACCAATGTCTCGAATATCTCCAGCACGTTCTCTTAAATATTCATCATCAATTTCAGAAAGCATTACAACTTGTTGCTCTATAATCTTACTTGCTGCCACACCAGCATTTACTTTATTTGTTCTTATATAATCAATGATTTCTTCTTCTAATTCCTCATCTTCTAAGATCATTAAATGACCTTCAAAAATAGCAGCTTTCTCTTCACCTAATGTTTTTTCTGCGCGATCTCGAATTGTGCTTAGCTGCTCAACAGCAGCCTCACGTCCTTGATAAAAACGTGCTATCTCAGCTTCAATTTGAGCCTCACTAATTTTTTGCATATCAAGTACAATTTTTTCTTCTTTAAGCACTAATGCTTTACCAAAAACAATACCTGGTGAAGCTGGAATACCTGAAATCATATATAACCCTTCCGAAATATATTTAATTTTGATGATAAAAGAAAAGAATAGCCATAATATTCATGACATTATGGCTATAAACAATTATTCTAATGTTGGGATAAGAGCAACTAAATGTTCCACTGCTTTTTGCTCATCCTCACCTTCAGCTGAAATTGTAATAACTGTACCTTGTGTTAATGCTAAAGTTTGTAATTTAAATAAACTCTTCGCACTTGCACTTTTACCCGCTGAAGTCACAGTAATGTCAGATGCAAATGCTTTTGCTTCTTTTACAAACTGTGCCGCTGGACGAGTATGTAATCCATTTGGCGCAATAATTTCAACTTCTTTTGAGTACATGATTTTTTCCTCTAAACAAAATAATTAAAGTAAAATAAACAATAAATGATTATTTGCTCATTCTTTGCATATCACATTTATTTTTAAATAAAAAATAAATATATAGCTAGTATCAATCTTAGCAAGTAAATAATCAAGGTTAATCAAATAAAAACTTGAGGAAGATCACAAAAAAACACTCAAAAAGAGTGTTTTTTAGTCCTTTATTAACATTCAATTAACGACTATAGGTCGGCAGCAAAATGACGCTGGGATTTTGTTTCATTGAGGCTAGCAATAAGACGGTGATAATTATCAAAACGCACCGAATGAATCTTGCCTAATGCTACAGCTTCACGTAATGCACAACCAGGATCGGATAAATGTTTACAATCCCTAAATTTACATGTTCCTAGAAAATATTGAAACTCACGATAT